>JAIKVP010000263.1 GCA_024685635.1 Lachnospiraceae bacterium | reverse complement strand
TACCATATCTTAAATAAACTCATCACGTTTTATTGTATCACACCTTAAAGCTATGTAGAAGTTTTGGTTAAGTTTTAAAGATTCTCTAACACCCGTCTGATATCAAAACACAGATTCAATCACAGGGTCTGTCCCCGTGGTTTGCCCGTTGTTATACAAAATATTTTCTTTTTCCTTAAAAACTTTCATCATTTCATTTGTTAAGCTGAGATTATTGGGTTGAAGCTCTATGTCTTCTCTCCTAACCCATGCCGCGTATTTCAATTCATCCTCATCCATCTTTATCTCATCATCACCATCTGCCTCACAGAAAAATCCCACAAGGATATCCTGCGCCATACCCCATGGTTGTGATTTGTAGTAGCGGACGTTTTTAACTCTGATTCCGGTTTCCTCCATCACTTCACGATGCACAGTCTCTTCAAGTGTCTCCCCAATTTCCGTAAACCCGGCAATCAGCGCACTATGTGCATAACCACTCCTATACTTCGTAATCAGCAGACAATCATCCTTGATCACTCCCACGATAACTGCCGGGTTAATCCTAGGATAGATAATATTCCCACATTTCGGACATCGTAACGCTCTTTCTTTTTCATGAAAAACTAGTCTATCGGCACATCTACCGCAAAATCTATTATCTGTATACCATCTCCACAGATGATATGCGGTAAATACAATAAATACATCTTTGGGCAGAGAAGTGTCCCGTATCTCTCTCAAATCTTTATAAGTGTATCCATCCTTATCTGTGCCTGTCGTGTCCAGCGACAGGAAATATCGCCTGTCATCCATTGAAAAAAGATACACTAACTGAAGGTCCTTCCCCTCGGATCCGTTGGTAAATGAAAGCCTTCCAGCATCCTCGCGCACCAAAATCCTTCCATCGGAATCAAATTTTAAAACAATATCATCATCTGTGATCTCTGCCAGATGATATGTGATGTCCAGCTTGCTTGGGTAAATATCCTGTATCATATCTAAACCTGCCCTTTCCGGTATCTCCCAAAGAAATACCTTTTCAATCTTTTTCGTTATTGTCTTTCGTCCCCTTGGTTAAATCTTCCCTATCAGTCTATGAATCTTATTAAATTTTGTATTCGGAACGTCTCTGCATTTTGACGTATTACCGCATGCTACGGTTCCTATACAAGAAATGCCGGATGTTTTAAAGTACTCTTTCACTACTCTTTTTATCCCTGATGTCTGACCGAATATCTCTGCAAATGGCATAGGTGTACTACATGCAGTCAAAAAGATATATCTCTTACCAGAAAGTCTCGGTTTAGGAAATGTATTTGTTTCTTCCATAGATGTTCCAGACATACGATCAAACATGTTCTTAACTATTGCGGGAACATTTGCCCAATATACCGGTGCCGCAAGAATTATAACATCTGCATCTTTGATTGATTCTGAAATCTGTGTCATATCATCATCCTTAAAGACACATTCGCCTGTCTCAAAACATTTTCTACATCCCTTACAATATCCGATATTCATATCATGCAACTTAATATATTGCACCTCATGCCCTGCCTTTTTAGATTCTTCTACAGCATAATCTAGCATAGTAGATGTAATACCATTATTTCTAAAACTACCTTGAATTGCAAGAATTTTCTTTTTATCCATTCCATTCATCTCCTATAAATATACTTACCAAATTGTTTCAAAATCACTTTGAGAAATTATTCCGATTTCTTTACTTTATAACCACAGGTCCTGTCCCGTGGTTCTACTAAACCATAGGTTCTGTCCCTGTGATTATCAATCATAAACTATCGTATATTATACTATCTCTCACGTGATAAGTTCAATCTTCAAACGTTTAAAAAGGCACAGTGCAAGAAACCCACACTGTGCCTTTTAGATATATGTAAAAGGAAGAAACCAAACTATATTAACAGACGAGCTTGCTACCGTAACATTGTTAAGCGTAACGTTAGCATTTGCCTTTATTGAAATCTTCTTATAAGTTCCCGTAACAGTATAATCTCCTGCTTCGGTAATCTTTAAAACATCCTCTGTAGTTGTTATCACTTCGGTAGTTGCCTCTGTCGTTTTATCTGCTTCAGTTACTAATGCCTCTGTAATTTTGGTCTCTGTTGACGATACTTCGGTTGACGAAATTTCAGATATATCTGTTTCGTTTTCAGTGCTGTCGGCTATTATATACTGATACGTCGCTGCCTTCTTCAGTGTAGAGGATTTCTTAAGAAGTTTCTTGGTAACCTTCTTATTCGATTTAACTGCATATACTGTTAAAACCTTAGTTGTTGCTATGGTTAATGTCTTACTCTTCTTAGACTTGATAATCTTTGAGACGGTCAGCGTGCCGTTTAAAGAATAGTATACCTTATACCCCTTTTTAGCAGTAATCTTAACTGATACAGTATCCGAGTAAGTTCCAGGTGTTTTGCTTATCGTGTAGCCTTTCTTACTAACCTTTGCGGCTGCGTTTGAAAATGTTGGTTGATACGATAAGACAACCGCAGCAGCCATAATTAATGCCATAATTCTTTTAAGTTTTCCCATAGTGTTTTCCTCCTTGCGTTATAATGTCGCTCTGAGCGAAGCGAATAATCTTTATATTTAAAATTACGAAGGAGAGCGCAATAAAAAAGGGGTCACGATTAAATAAATCGTGACCCTTAGTTTCAACCATCTTACTGCAATCCATCTACCCAGCTACGAAACCACAGGGTCTGTCCCTGTGGTTTATTTAACAAATACCATATTACATCTGTCCCATGATTCATCTTTAAATCATTCTCTCAGATTTATCTACTTGCATCTTTCTCTTCAAATGGTTTATTCCAGGAACCAATCTCAATCAGATTTCCTTCCGGATCCGCAATATAACAGGTTCTCTGGCCCCACGGTTCCAACTCTGGTTCTAATACAGGTATTGCACCGTTCTCTATCGCATTCTTGAATGCAGAGTCCACTTCATCAAAGGTATCAACATAAAGAGCAATCTCCGAATGCCCATTTAGCCCCTTGACATACTCATACCTACGGCTTGTCATCTTCTCAAAATCTTTCCTGCCATACAGCAGAAACAACGTTCCGTCTTTTACAAGATACACATTGGAAGCATCCTCCGCTTCCTTGATTTCAAATCCAAGCACATCCCTGTAAAATCGAATCATCTTCGCCATATCTTCAACCAACAATCCAAAACCATCTAATCTCATAACACTACATCCTCCTTGAAAATGTTGTCATTTCTGCACACTGTCACTTCCGGTAAAAGCCGCCATTTCCTTATCCAGCAGTCTGTAAACATTTGCCACAAGAAATCCATCCGCTATCGCATGGTTCAGACGGACGCTCACCGGCATCATCAGCCTGCCGTTTTCCTTCCGGTATTTGCCCCAGTTGATAATCGGAGCAAAATGCAGATATCCGTCCGGCAGCTCAATATTCAGTGAATCATATGACAACCATGATATATAGGATGCATCAAACCAGTTCGGATGATTCATCATATCCAATCCATACTCTCTTGTTTTCTTGGCATTCTCCACATCATTTACTGCTTTTATATAAAACTCTTCATAGTCTTCATAGGATGTCGTGAAAACCGGAGTACAGGTTTCCGTATCCTCATGAAAAATATACTGAATCGGATTTATGCTGTCATAACAAATCAACTCTTCCGACTGCCAGAGATAACCCATCTTGTAATCATCCCTCGAATTCAGCACCTTTGATAGCAGATACAGAAAATTGATATAAAACTTAGTACCCGTCTGTTTAGAATGATCCACTAGATCTGTAACATCTACCCTTGCAGTCATGGATGTAGAGCATTTGCAATCCTCCGTAAAATGACGGAATACTCCGCTTCTGTAATACTGTTCCTTATATATAACCCTATAGTTCATTTCCAAATATCTCCTTTTGTTGCTTTACCACAGGGTCTGTCCCTGTGGTTACTTATTGCTGTACATTTGTTATATCATAAATAGGCAACTCCGAAGAGTCGCCTATCTTCCAACAACACACTTTATCTTTACTTAAATCCTATAAATCAAAATCATTCATACTCTCATATATCTCTAGAATAAACTCAAGAGGTATACCACTTAACTTCGATATATCTTGAGGAGTACTACCTAAGCGTAGCATATCCTTAATAAGTGCAACACGTCCTTCAGTTCTTCCTTCATTATAACTCTCTTCAATCTCAGGAGCCATTATCTCTCTCAATGCTTGACACATGGTGTCCTCCTTTCTCAACTCGTTAAACAGTTTCTTATTAATGCTTGCTGATATCTGGAAAATGTTATCAGCAGCCTGTTTTAGTCTTGATTCGGTAAGTTCTCTAGCTTGACCTATAAACTCAACTATATCTGTCGTATCAGTCTGTTTAGCCATAACCCTTAATGCCGCAAACGCTTCATCATCAAGCTCCTTACTAACCACAATCTGAACAGGTATATCAACCAAACCTTTGATATAATAGATTCCAAAGAATGGACTCTCAATCGTATATCCTGACTGCTTTAGTTGCGTCATTAACTTACTCGGATATCTATGTCTGAATATCGAAATGGTTAATTCCTCTTGTGGTATCGCATTTACAGATTTACCATATGCTTTATATAATCCCACATAACCAATACATTTCCACAAAACATCAATATTTAAGCTATCATTCGGATTCTTATATTCAAGAATATTCCATCGCTTAAACATCCTACCGAATGCATTATCAATGACAATATTAGCATCCTTCTTGATTACAATAAAATCTATCTTCGGCGGCTCAACTGTAAGATGATGTTCTTTCTCAATCTCAATCACATCTTCATAATCATGAAGACAAATCTCCAAAAAGCCAGCAAAGCCTGAGTGCCAATCTATCTGCTTCTGCATCTTCTTATCAGTCTTCATAATGATTATAACACCTCCGCCAATACGATACAACTCAAAACAAAGTTTTCCCTGTATATACTCATTCGCATTCTTATATCACATAGATTGTCTCCAAGACATTCTAATACCATCCTTGACACAATATAAATATTTCAATATAATATTACCGATGGTAATATTATATAATTACCATTGGTAATTGTCAAGGAGGTTTCTTATGAGGTCATCTTTTAATACACTTATTCCGGAACGATTAAAATCAGCAAGGGAAAAACTTAATCTTTCTAAGGCAGAAGCAGCAAGGCGGATAGGCTTAACTTCAGCTTCTTATGTAAGATATGAGGCTGGCGACCGCAACCCCTCTCCTCAGGTTCTACAATCAATAGCAGAAAAACTAGGAACATCAGTTGCCTTTCTCACTGGCAAAACAGATGATATATCACCTGATGTAATCAGTATTTCCAAAAATGATGATCCTCTCTTATTCGAACTAATAAACGACACACAAAGCGCAGATGATGCGACTTTGAAACGATTACTCAGCTATTATCATCGACTTAAAACTAACAACTAGATGTGTCTTCGCCCATAAATCAAAATAACCACAAGGGCTGTCCCTGTGGTTATTCGTGGTTTTTTATCATGTAGTAATTCAATCAGTAACTCATACAGATACTTAGCGGCTCCCCAATCACCGTTCTTAATCTTGTTTAACCAATGGCTCTGCTTATCACTATCAAAAAAATTAATTACTGTCATAAATTCCTTCACTCTTCTATTTCAGCAATCCTCCGTGAAACACACATTCATATACTTTTAAATCACTTTGATAGATTTCTTCATATCCCTGAAACCAAGTAAAATCACCGGTCACTTTACATATGTAAGTGTATTCTCCTGACTGATAAACTGACGGTCCTCTATAAGGCATCTTCTTATCCGCTGCTCTAAGCGCTTCTTTCAGGAAATCACCACTAAAACCATCTGCCAATACGCGTCCCATATAATTCATAGCATATATCGCCTGGCCGTCTTTCCACACCGCTTCTTCTCCGGCAAATTCTTCTCCACCGATGTACGTGTCGTGGTACATATACTTACCTTTTTCATATCTAAAATCGTGAGATGCAGGTCTGGTAGCATCAACCTCATTCATAAATGCAGTGTATGTATTGACATTTGCTTCCAGTCTAAACGCTATCAGTTCATCAAGATCCGTATCTGATTGTGGTCCAATACTCACAGCACATTCCTGGTCTTTAACCAAATAATCAACACTTACACTCATAAGATTACTAATCTGAATAAGATTGGAAATATCTGGATATATCTGACCTGACTCCCATTTTGCAACAGCCTGTCTTGAAACTCCAAGTTTTTCCGCGAGCGCCTCTTGTGTGTAACCTTTATTCTTTCTGAGTATCTGTAATTTTTCTGAAAAAATCATTCTTAATCACCTCCACTAACAGTGTACATATTAGCGGATAATATCTCAATAAATCATCAGTTGCTTTTTTGCTACTTCTGTTATACAAACAATTTGTTGCAAAACCACAGGGTCTGTCCCCGTGGTTCCATATAATGCATCGAAATCATCCATTGTATACTCCCGTAAAAGGAGCCTTTCTGTCTCTATCATGTTTAAATCCTCATTAGTACGAAACTATAATCTGTATTCCAGTTGGACATCAAACGGCTCCGCTGCTGCCAGAATCTCATTAATCTCATCTGCGTGCCTACATCCAAGTGCTTGGTACGCTGCCTGTGATTCTTTTGAGGAATGACCGGATATGTACAGCTTATCTGCTCCAAGCCGCATGGCCTCTTCACAGATCATTGTAAA
>JAIKVP010000189.1 GCA_024685635.1 Lachnospiraceae bacterium | reverse complement strand
TCTCTTTCTCTATCTTATCAATCTCAGTTCTGGAACTTCCTATTGCCTCGCTAAGGCCATCTCTCTCATTACAGATTCTGTCATATGTCTCCTTTGCCCTATCGAACGCTTCAAGCATAGCTGTTAGACTGGGATTATTCTCATAATTCTCCTTCTTGCTCTTGGCAGCTCTTAGGCTTTCCTTTACCAAATCCAATTCATTTACTGCTTCGAAATCATAATCATCCTGTTTCAGGGATTTCTCCTGTAAAACATTAATATCTGTCTCCAGGGAGTCATTAAGTACAGTACGTCCCTCCAAACCTGCCTTAAGTCCACTGATTTCTTTTTCCAAATCAGCAATCTGCAGCTTTATGGCATCCTGCCCGATGAATAGTTTTGTTCCGGCTATTTCCATCTTTCCTACGGCAAAACTCTTTGCAAGCATACCGTTTGGCATAATGGCTCCTTTAGGATATTCATACAGTTCTTCAACTGTCTCACAAAGACGTATTCCATTAAGCAGATAATTTGCATACATCCTCGCTGACGGATTAATGATTTCAAGCTGCTCCGCTGCCGAACCTGCTACTATGTCCGTTTTTTCAAGTTTATCGGCAATTACAACTTTCCCCTTGGTCGCAGGATTATTGTTGACGATTTCCAAAACCTGTGCGGTATATTTCGGGTCAACGATAATATTAAATCGTTTCCCTCCCAGGAATGTTTCTATCGATCGTCTCCACTTTTTGTTTTTAACATCCTTTATAAGTTCTACAAAAAACTTGACATCTGTTTTAATACCAAGTTTGTTTAATTCTTGAGCGATCAGGTGCCTTGTTTTCTCGTATCCGACTTCAAATACAAGTTTATTTCCTTCAAGTTCCTTTTTGTCCTTAAGGCACTGAGTAAGTGCAGCGTTATCTTTTTCAATTTGGTCTGTATTTCTGAGCTGTTCTAATTTCTTATTTTCTGTAATCCGATTTACTTCCTCGGAAAGAGTATAAAACGCAGTAATCTTCTTTGTCGCATCCCCTTTTGAAGAAATAGTGGTCAAAGCATCTTTCTCATCAAGAGGTAACTTCAAGTCTGCAGAATAATCCTGTATCACCCCATCTATCCATTCTTGTAATTCATCAACCACCTTCACTGATTTAGAGAGCTTATTACTGTCTTCCGTGAGTTTCTCAATCTGTTCTTCATAGCGTTTAAGTGTGCTGTTGAAGTCCTGAAAATCCCTGTTACTATTTAATTCTTCGAGTTGTTGTCTCGCCTTTTCGAGTTCTCGATCTTTTTTCTCCTTTTTATCTTCTAAAAAAGCAAGGCCTGCTTCTTCCTGCCCTTTAGAACTCTTCAGTTGTTCTAGTGACTGTACTATACTCTGCCATTTCTGATATCCGAGCACCAAACGACGCTTGTGATACTCCGAATACTTCTGTTCGTATTCCTTCGTGCATTCTTCAATATGTTCAAGAACTTTCTTACTCTCAAGCATATCCTCATAAGTCTGACGGATATCATCATAATTGGCTCTTTGTTCTTTAAGGTCAGCCAAAGAAGACATCTCACCCTCTTCAAGAACACATTCCTGGATGAACTTATCAATGTTTTTCTGAGGATCAAAGGACATCATTTTTATGATCTTTGATTTATATTTTGATACTTCACATCGCAGCCCCATAGCCTGGAGAACCTGCTTTGTACCCCTCTCCATGCCAAGAAATTCTTTGCTGCTTATATGCTGCCCTTTAACGGTTATCTGGTTTTTTGGATATACCGACAGTTTTCCATCTCTCTCATCGCAGAACACGATATCGGAAAGAGATGTGTCTTTAGCCACATACCAGTAAGAATTCGTTTTTGTCTCGTCCTTTTTAAGCTCGATAGCAACGAATACAACCATTTTGGATTTATCTATTGGCGAATAGAACTCCATTGCTATATAGCTCACAACATCCATATTTCCGCGTAGATAACGACCGGAGCCTTCACTGTGGGTATCTCCGCGCACATATGCGGTTACACTTCTGTCGCGATCCTTTGCGGCTATATTAAAATGTGTATTCCCGGTCAAAAGATATGTTATTGCGTCAAGCACAGTAGATTTACCGGTTCCATTGTTACCGGTGATAAGCGTTGAACCTTCAAGTTTTATTTTGACGTTAGTAAAGCGAGACCAGTTGATAAGCTGAAGGCCGGTAGCAACTTTCCTGTTACTCATCATAATCCGATTCCTCCATTTCTTCCTCATCTATATCTGCAGCCGCTTTTGAATGCAGCACTTTCTTACTTGTTTCTTCTGCAAAACTTCGGAATTCTAAACCATCGAGTGCGAACTGAATAGACGGATAGATCTTTAAACTGCAGTCGGGCTCACCAAGTTTTCCGGATACTTCTACAAGATTGTATTTTGCCAAAAGCTTAAGAATATCCGTCATAAGAGTCTTTCCGTCAAAATCTTCTCTAAAGCCGTATTTCTCTAACTCCTGCTTAAGATCAAGCAGAGAAATGATAATACCCTTGGACAGATTTCCACGACGGATTCTATCCAGATAAGCAGTCCATAGGCAGCACAACACTACTGTGTCTGCTTTACGGAGTCTTAACCTATTAGCCTGAATTTTACCGGAGTCAGAAGAATCCCCGGAATTCTCCAACATTGCTACACCGTTATCTCTGTCAACCTTTATATCAAAGCCCATATGACCCAGGTAAGAACTTATTGATTCTTCGTTTTTTGCAACAAAAGTATATAGTTTCTTACTATCGTCATCTTTTTCTTTTACTATAAATGTAGATTTCAAAAGTCTCCTGCATACACGCTGAAACAATTCTTTTTCACCGGAAGTAAACATC
>JAIKVP010000018.1 GCA_024685635.1 Lachnospiraceae bacterium | reverse complement strand
GGTACAGAGACTTATGGTCGTAGTGATACAGTTATGATCGCTACAGTTGATAACAAGCACAAAATGCTTAAGCTTACATCTTTGATGCGTGATATGGAGCTTGAGGTTCCAGATCATGGAATAAAGAAGTTTAACACCGCTTATGCATTTGGTGGACCAGAGCTTGTGTATAAGACAATTGCACAGAGCTTTGGAGTGTCGTTAGATGGATATGTAATAGTAGATTTTGAAGCATTTAAGGATATCGTCGATGAGGTCGGTGGAGTTGACATTGAGCTCGGCGAGAAAGAGGCTAACTACTTAAATACAACAAACTACATTCACGATAAGCAGTATCGTAATGTTGTACCTGGTTGGAATACCTTAAATGGTGAGCAGGCACTTGGTTATTGCCGAGTTCGTAAGGTGCCAAATGTAAAAGGAACCTATGATGATCAGGGCCGTACAGAGCGTCAGCGTATGGTTATGGCGGCTATTTTCGACAAGGTTAAGTCAATGCCTATTTCAAAATGGATGAAGATTATAGACGCAGTGATGCCTAGCATTACTACTGATATCAACAACTCACAGATTGTTTCTTATGCGACCAATGTTGCAACCATGGGAACAACAGAGCTTACACCATATCGTATCCCTGTTGAGGGTTATTACGACGGACAGAGCATACATGGCAATGGTTCAGTATTAAATATTGACCTTGAGGCCAATAAGAATATGTTGCAAGAGTTTATTTTTGAATATGATGGTAAGGCTGCGTTGCCAGGTGCAACCACAGAAGCCGCAGCAACAGGAGTGCAGTGATATGGGTAAAAAAGTATTTAAGATATTTTTAACAGGATTTTTAAAAGCAATATTAGTGCTGTTATGCATGATTTTAGCCGGTACTATAGGCTTTGTTGCAACAAGAAAGTATTATTCTTCCAAGAATAAAAAAGCCAGAGAGGCCGAGGCACAGAAAATGATATCAGGTGCCAAGCTTGACACAGTTTCAAGAAACTTAATCTTCGTTCACAACAAGAACAAGAAATCATTTTCAAGTGTAATATTAGAGGTCTTTGACACAGAAAATGATAAAATCAGCTATGTAACTATCCCGGCTTCTATGGATGTTACATTGCCATCTGGTTTATACAAGAAATTAATTGGTGTTAATCAGGATATTCCGCAGATATTTAAGTTCTCTAAATTCCCTAAGTTCTTCAAAGAGGGCGACACCAATGTATACGGCTACGCAGCGCTTGTTATTCAGTATTGTTTAGACGCTGACATTTCCTACTATACAGTTTTAGATAATGATACATTTAACACTGTTTTTGAGGGAATTGATTCAACGGTAAATGCTGACGGAACAGTAGTAGGACTTAATTCTGGGGCAACTGCACTGGCGTCTGCAACTGATGAAGTTACTGATGGAACTAATCCATTTGCACATGATGACAGTTATGTGACAACAGATTATGGCAATACTGATACGACGGAGGCTAGTTTAAGCACAAGCTCTAGCACGAGTGCGTCAACTGTTAACACTAAGGTCTATAGGCTTAAGGATGACTTTATGGCACAGTTTGCTGATATCAAGACAGACGAAGTTGCATTTACAGATTATATGACTTCTAAGATTCTTGATATGTATATGTCTAACCTTGAGAGCAAGGACAAATTAAGCTATTGCAAGGATTACATGGAATTAGATGAGAGCATGATTTGTTACTATGCTCTTCCAGGTTCTTATTATAACAAGTCATATATGGTTGATATGAACGCTACAGCTAGCCTTTTTGCTAGTCTTGGCATTCCTAAGGTTAGCAGCACTGCAGCGAGTGAAGAGGAGAGCGATGAAGAGCCTGTCAGAGAAGTTAAGACTGTTCAGGTCTTAAATGGTTCAGGTGTTCAGGGTATGGCTGCTAAATGGCAGACCAAGCTTACAAATAGTGGCTTTAGCGTGCCTGAAGTAGGCAACTATGAGTCAAGATTAAATGATAGTTTAATTATTGTGCCAGAAGAGGGAATGGGACAGGAATTAAAGAAACAATTTAGCAATGCAACTATCCAGATAGGCACTGTGCCTGATGGATATGATGCTATTGTTGTTATCGGTCTTAACGATGCAACAATCTAAGTTATGAACTCTACAGTCGGAACCTAATCGTTCCGACTTGTTGTGCTTGTAAATGGGAATAGCATGTTGAGTAACATTTGCGTAAATGCTAGTTAGCAGTTGATTATTACATTTGCGTAAATGCTGGTTGGAAAATGTGTTGTTCCTAGTTTTTGTGTGATTAGAAAGAGCGGGTGTGAATATGCTTGGAGTTAATTATAATGACCAGGAATTATTCAAATTTGCAAAAGAGAATTATCAGACGCTTATCTTTCACTGCGTAAAGCTTAACTCTGAGGGCTATTGGAGTAAGCCAGAGCAGATCTTAAAGCAGACGATTCAGGAGCAGCTTGATTTGTATCTTCAGGCTCTTCTTGTGTTGTGCTCAGTTTCATGCAAAAAATACGGTAAAGTTCAAAGACATTTTGTCAGGATGATTCCTGACTCTAATCCACTGCGCATTGGCGAGGACGAGCAACTTTCGGTTGAGCTTGTTAATCAGGCTAAGAAGGTTTTATCGGCTCCGCCTATTTTATTACAGTTATTTTCACTAAGAGACAGAGAAAAGAAGACTCAGTTATCCATTATGTTTATGGATACTATGATAAATATTGTCATCGCCCTTTCTTATCTTGAGGAGCGCGAGGGCAAGGGAGTTGTCAGGTTTTTAAGAGAGTATATCGGCAAGATTCAGGCATTTTTGGGCAAGGATTTGGTTTTCCTTGCTGAGATTGATGACCACTATGTTCAGCTTAAGATCCAGTCGCCAACCTTTAAGACAGGCTATATGAATGATGAGATGGAATATGCTCACTATATAACCGATCACAGCAAGGTTAATGAGAAGACCAAGATTTGGGACGAGCCAGAGAACAAGGTGACTGCATTTTCTAACAAGACAGATGAGCCGGTGTCGGTCGCAAGTACGAGCGTTGGCGGCAAGTCGGATGAGCACGGAGCGACTGCATTTTCTAATAATGAGACAAATGCAACTAATAACGACATTAATAGCTACGAGGCAAATGCAACTGATAGCGACAGCAATGTCTACGAGCCAACTACCAGCACCACTGCTAACTATGGAATCAACACAGTCAGTGGTAGCAATATAGATAGCGACCTAGTCGATACCTTCGACAAGAGCGAGTATCTCCCTAACTACGAGGATCAGCTTGAAGAGGAAGAAGAGCCGTTTGGAGAGCTAATATATAAGACGCCGGAGAAGGGCGACAACAGTGGACGAACTAGCGTAGATAACAGTAAGTCCGACAACAGCAACCTAGCCAGCATACAAAGCGGTAAGTCCGACAACAGCGACCAAACTACCATGGAAAGCACCAAATCCGACCTGTTCACAATCGACAGAAATAAGCTGACTCCAGCGCCAGTAAAAGCGCCAGAGCCAAAGCCTGAGATAGATAAAGATGAGATTGCCAAAGAGATTGCCAAGGCGAAGCTAGAGCTTGAAGAGGCCAAGGACGCCAAGAGGGCGCAGGCGGTTGAGAAGCTCATGGATCAGCTAAACGAGCTAGTCGGTCTAGAGAGCGTTAAGGCTGAAATGCAGTCATTAGTTAACCTTATCAAGGTAAGAAAAATGAGACAGAACTACAATCTGCCTCAGATGGAAATGTCATATCATATGGTATTTACAGGTGCAGCCGGAACTGGTAAGACAACAGTTGCAAGGCTTGTGTCTGAGATATATAAAGAGTTGGGAGTTCTGTCTAAGGGCACATTTGTCGAGACCGACAGAGCAGGCTTAGTTGCCGGCTATTTGGGCCAGACAGCGATGAAGGTTAAGGAGGTTGTCAACCAGGCACTAGGAGGAGTCCTCTTTATTGACGAGGCGTATTCTTTGTCTAGTAGAGATGCAGGCGATGATTACGGAATCGAGGCGATAGACACTCTAGTAAAAGAGATGGAGGACCACCGAAACGATTTGGTCGTAATAGTTGCGGGATATCAAAAGGAGATGGAGAGATTCCTAAAGTCCAACACGGGACTCATCTCAAGATTCAACAAATTCATCGACTTCCCTGACTACACTAACGAAGAATTAGTGGACATTTTGAAAATGATGGCGACCAAGTCAAGCATGGAGATTGAAGATGACGCAATAGAGCTAATCGAAGTCTACCTAGAGTGTATGGATGAAAATGCTAAAAGAGAGTTTGGTAATGCACGTGGAATACGTAACCTTTTCGAGCGTATAGTGACTAAACAGGCGGACAGAATAGTAACGCTAACAAAACCGAGTGTGGAGGACTTAAAGAGGATCGTAGCTGATGATGTAGATTTGTAGGATGAGATTGAGGTGCATTTATGAAGACAAGAGGAATCAAAATTCAGACTAAGATTGTAGTTGCAATCGCATTAGTGGCAGCGGCGTGTTCAATCGCTGTGGGTATTATAACCTATAGTGCATTTTCTAAAGTGATTATTGAAAACAGCAAGAATGACGGTATGTCTTTGGTTTCAATAGCCGCAGGAGAGGTTGACGGCGAGGCATTTGCTAGTATTGAAGGCCCAGATAGTGAGGCCTTTGAGCAGGTTTATAACACTCTAGCCAAATATAGAGATGCTGAGACTATCGACTACATTTATACAATGGCTAAGGATGGCGATAATCTTTTCTTTGTCGTTGACACGGATGAGGAAGAACCGGCGGAATACGGCGAGGAATATGAATGGCTAGAGGACATGGCTCCAGCATTTGACGGAGAGGTATGCTGTGACTCTGAGGTTACAACTGATGAGTGGGGTAGCTACTACAGCGCATATGCTCCTATTATGAACGGTTCAGAGGTTGTTGGTATTGTCGGTGTTGACATTCCAATCAACTTAATCGATAAAAACCTTACTAAGATTAGAAATGAAATAATTGTTATGGTTGCAATCGTTGTTGTTATAAGTATTATAATTGCGATCATATTTGGATTTGGTCTTGGAAGAAATCTTAAGGTATTTTACGAGAAGGTTAAGGTCCTTAATTCAGGCGAGGGTGATTTGACTCAGAAGCTTGACCTTGCAAGTGGCGACGAGCTAGAAGAGATTGCCAATGAATTTAACATTTTCATTGAAGAGATTAGAACGGTATTCTCTACATTTGCAGGAGCGGTGTCTG
>JAIKVP010000153.1 GCA_024685635.1 Lachnospiraceae bacterium | reverse complement strand
TCTGAAACGGAGTTGTCATATACTCCGATAGTGATAAATATAAACGAGCATTCAATAAAAGATCTGAATAAAAATGTTAGATATATATTATCTAGAAGAGATATTCAAAATAGACAAGTATTTTTTTTGATTTCTTCTGCTGTAAGTATAAAAGAACTGACACGTGTTATTAATGATCTGGGGGTTAGTGAGCCACAAGTTATATATTCAATGGATGATACTATAATCGAATCTTATCTATCTGTTTATCCATTTACTAATTATATTAATTGTTATTTGCAAATGCTTAAGAAATTGACGGGTGAGATTGAAAGTTCTTTAGAAAGTGATAAGACAGAAATAGAAGAGTCTAATAAAGTAATAAATAATCAGCTTTCTTCAATAGATGACTTGATACATCGCGTAAGAAATGTTGGCTATGACTTTGAAAAAAAGGATGTAATTGCTGTTCCGGATGAATGGATAGAATGTAAGGATACAATCGACGATGATATATATCGATGGAAGGAAAAGAAAACAAGGATTAGTACAGAAAGTGATTTTATTGCATATTCTGATGAATTCGATTTATATGTTCATGAAGAGTGGAAGAAGTTTACTGACTCTATAAGTCAACTTTATAATAGTAGTTGTAATCAGGTGTATGAGAATGGATATTTGAAGTATTCGGAAATATGCTATGAAGAAGATTTTAAGGCGGTTTCTTCGGTTCCAGAATGTATTGTTGATTATGAAATAGGCGATATTAAGTTGTGTTTGGCAGAATTGAAACATGAAGAATGTATAACTCAGAAAGAAGATTTTTTAGGAAAAATTTTTGGGAACTCTTCTTCATCAGAAACTGAAATGGTTACAGAGACAGCTTATTACTTGAAAGAATGGCGTGAAATGGTTAGTATTCTAATGGAATCCAAAATGAATAGTGTTATAAAGAGTTACTATGAAAAATTGTGTCAGTATTCTAATCTAATTTCAAATGAATACATTACTAAGTTAAATAGCATCATTGCTGAAGAAGATGTTCATAAAGAACGTATTATGTCAGAATTATCAGAAGATAATAAGATAATTCATGAAGATATGAAGTGGATAGATAATTTAAATGAAAAAATTGCTATCATTGAAAGGGGATGAAATTAATGAATGAGGTTAGTATGTATGAAAATAAAGAAGTAGAAGTAGTTGGTTCAGAAGTTGTTGCTGAAGAGCTGTCTTTAGAGAATAGATTGGAGATTATAGAAGAAGGTATAAGAAAAAAGTATCTTGGTAGAATTTCAGAAATGCAAGTAGCATCTCCGAACAATCTTTTGTCTTTGGAAGAGGATTTGATTGATAATATTCGCCTGTTAAAAGTTACAGAAATGGTATATCAAAAAGGTGAGATAGCTATTGATAAATTCACTACGGTGTATAATACTATATCAACGTATAAAGCATCTGTGTTTGTATTGATTGATTCTGATGGTGAAAACACGAACTTTTATTTGGGAGTAAGGAATAATGAGGAAGATGAATCAAAAAAGAGATCTACTGTAACAATAGGGGATACATTGAAAAACACACTTATTGGTCATTTTCCAGGGGCTAGAATTGAAGACGAGAACAGAAATGATATCGAGTTAATATGTAAAAAGATTCTTAATCAACATAATGTAGCTTCGGTCAGTGTTGTTGGAAATAGTAAGGCGGATGCTAGGGAGTCAAAAGATAACTTTGTTCAGGGAATTGAGAAATTGCTTCTTGCAATGAGCGGTAGGCAATATATCGGACTTATTGTTGCACAAAATCAGACTTCTGATGATGTACAGACTTTGCGAAAAAATTATCAGGATTTGTATACTAAGTTATCTCCTTTCCAAAAAGTCCAGTTTTCTTCAAATGAATCGCAGTCGAGTTCAAAAGCAAAATCGTTTTCTGAAATGACAGCTAAGCAAAAGGCTGCAATGATTGGTGGGTCTATTATGTCTTTAGCAGGTGCCATAGGAGGAGCTGTGGCGGGTGCGGCAAATGTTGCTATTGGTATGACTGGGGGAGCTATGATAGGCGGACAAGTTGCTGGACAGTTGAACGGGTTTATTAACTCTTTGGCTCCAAATGAACAACTAACAGTTTCGACGTCAACTACTACATCGACAACAACTGAGAATAAAACTGTAACTGATTTGATGAAACTACTTGATGATGGAATAAGTCGAACGAATGAATTTGATAGTTATGGCATGTGGAAGGTCGCGGGGTATTTTATGTCAGATGATATGTCTGCTGCAGAGATTGCTGCTAGCAATTATCGATCTCTCATGAATGGAGATAAATCCGGAAGAGAGGTTTCTGCGATTAACTCATGGCGCATGAATGATAAAGAAAGGATTAATGATGTTAATGATTTGTTATTGTATCTATCAAGATTTATGCATCCTCAGTTTTGTTATGGTTACAATAATGGATATAGTGTTTTGACTGATGCAACAACGGCGATAAGTGGAAAGGAACTAGGTTTGCATCTAGGGCTTCCTCGTGCTACAACATCAGGGTTACCTGTTATAGAACATGCAGAGTTTGGCAAGGAGGTTGTTTCTTACGGTTTGCATAAATATAAGAAGGAACTTAATCCAGAAGATAGGATGACATTGGGAAGGATTTTTGATTTAGGTCAGATTACTAACAAAGTGGTTGAGCTGGATAATAGAAGTTTGAATATGCATACATTTATTACTGGGTCAACAGGTTCTGGCAAGAGTAATACTGTATATCAAATGCTTTCTGAATTACATCAAGACCACATACCATTTTTAGTTGTTGAACCAGCTAAAGGGGAATATAAAGATGTGTTTGGAAATTGGACAGATGTTAATGTTTTTTCGACTAATCCAAAGATTGCTCCATTAATTAATTTGAATCCATTTAAGTTCCCAAGTTCAATACATGTGCTCGAGCATGTTGATGGTTTAGTTGAGATATTTAGTGTGTGTTGGCCGATGTATGATGCTATGCCAGCTTTCTTTAAAGATGCTATTTTAAAATCTTACGAATTTGTAGGATGGGATTTAGGTTCATCCGAATTTGAAGGTGAGATAGTGGAGTATCCGGATTTTGATGTGTTGGCAGAGCAACTTAATATTTTAATCGAAGGATCTGATTATGCTTCCGATATTAAGTCTAACTATAGGGGAGCTTTGATTACCAGAGTAAAATCTTTAACAGTAGGATTAAATAAGTTTATGTTTACTTCTGAGCAGACACCTTATGAGAAGTTGTTTGATGAAAACTGTATCCTCGATATAAGTAGAGTTAAATCATCAGAGACCAAAGCGTTAATAATGGGCTTGATGGTATATATACTAAATGAATATCGAGTTGACCAAAAAAAAGAAAACAATAATGGTTTAAAGCACGTTACAGTGCTTGAGGAAGCACATAATTTGCTAAAGAATACATCTGGAGGTGAATCAGAGTTAATTGGCAAATCGGTGGAGATGCTTACTCAGACAATAGCTGAGATTCGAACTTATGGCGAAGGGTTCATTATAGTTGATCAATCACCTTCTTCGGTTGATATTGCTGCTATTAAGAATACTAATACTAAAATTGTATTAAGAACACCGGAAGCTAATGATAGAGAGGCAGTAGGTAGATCGGTGGGCTTGACGGATAATCAAGTGAATGAGATAGCTAAACTTCCTAGTGGTGTTGCAGTAGTGTATCAGAACAATTGGGTTAGCCCTGTATTGACAATGGTGAACAAGGCACCAGTAGAGGATGGAAAATATGAATATGATGGCTCGTCATATAAAGTTATGACGCTAAAGGCTGCAAGAAAAAGAATAATAAAAGTGTTAATGCAACCATGGTATGACGATGAAATTGTTCCAGAGTCTGAATGTGAAGATGCATTGAAGGTTCTCGACCTGTCGAGAACAGATAAGAGTAGTATAGTCGGATTATTGTCTGAGTACTATATGTTATCTGGAAATCTGTTTTGGAACGAGGATGATATGGGTAACTTGCAATACCTTTTGAAGAGTGTGTTGAATATAACTGATAAAGAGATTACAGCTATATCTGAAAGGGAACGCTTGTATTCCTTAGTAAGTCAAAGAATAACCAAAATGTCCAAAAAGGAAATAGAAGATATATGCTACGTATTAACATATGTAAAGGGTGATGAGTAATGAGACTGGATACTGTGGAGAATAAATCATTTGAGTTAGATAGTTTAAGTATAAAAACGGAGCTCAACAAAGGTTTTGAATCAACTGCTAAAAAAGTTGATGGTATATTTGTTAATAAGGATTTCGAATTGGGTAAGACTGATATTGCTAAGTGGATTGGAACGGACGCAATAGGATTGAATAAGCTATCGCCTGAATTTGTATCCAATAGTTTTAAGCAGATGTATAATGGTATAGATCTGCCTAACGGAAATAAATCACTTGGTTTAAAGGAGATTAGTCAGAGGAAAGGTACTGATTATTCGGCAAAGAGTTCAAAGGGAGGTTTTGCCGCAGAGATAGTAAGTACTGCTAAAGAAAACATGTACAATGAACTCGAAGGAAACGGAATAAAGGTATACCGTGCTGATGATAGGCCAGACTTGTTTCCAAGAAATGACCAGTATGTAGATAAGATTAGGGTTGATAAAAATGGTGAGATTATCGAACGAATACAAACGAAGTTTGTTGGAAAAAATGGGCAAGATTGTTACAAGAAACTTTGCTCAAAGGGGTTTGATAAGTATTTTAATGATGGCAAAGTTGATAAAATGGAGATTCCTAAAGATTACTATAATGATGTGAAAAAATGTATCGATAAAGATAGAACGTCGTATAAAAAGCAATTGGAGAGAGTGTCCCAAGAAGGTAAAACAGATGTTGTAGATAAAATTCAATCTAAACTTAATAAGTTAGATACAATGGATAAAATGTTAGAGCAGAGTAATACTAACCGGAATGAAGCTATTCAAGCAGGTACAAAACCAAAAGCGTATTTAGCAAAACAAATGTTGAAGAAGAGTTCAACGGAGGGGGTTAGGCAAGCTGAAACAGCTATGATAATTACAGGAGCGATTTCGACTGTTGATAACGTTTCGGAATGCATGGAAGGTAATATTTCGCCAGAGGAGGCAGTTCAAAATATAGCTAAGGACACAGGTACTGCAGCTGTCGTGGGATATGGAGTTGGTTTTGTTAGCAACTCCGTTGCTTCAACTATGGCAAAATCAAGCAATCAACTAATTAGGGAGGTTGGAAACTATAATGGAGGATGTATTCCAGCTATTGCAGTTGCATATGGTATAGAAGTGCATAGTGCTGTATCAGACTATGCAGAAGGCGTTATTGATAACGAAGAGTTTGTTGATGAACTATGTAGGAGTGGAGCAAAAGTTGCGGGGGGTATTGTTGGTTCTGGCATTGGAGCGGTGGCAGGAATTCCAGGGAGTTATGCGGGAGGAGTTGTTGGCAGCAAAGTTGGGGAAGCGGTTTACGATACGATAAAAAATGTTTCAGATGCAACTGTGGACTTGGCTTTGGGAGATTCTTCTGTAGAGAAATTTACTGATAATGTTGGTCAAATTGCAAATGACATTATTGATGATGTGAAGGATGACGTATCAAAATATAAACAAGTTGCAACTGGATTGATTTCTAACACTGTAGGTTATGTGGTGACTTCTGAAGCGTATAAAACAGCTGTAGAATCTATGGACTTCGATTCTGATAAACTAAATGGTTTGGAGAATAAAGCTAGTGAGTGTGTAAAGGGTGCAGTTGAAAAAGCAAGTGCTTTAGGAGATAGTGCCGTAGCAAATGTGAAGGAAGCGTTTAAGAACTATAATATTGCGAATTCATTACCGTTTAGTATTTAATATGTTTTGGGTATAATGCAGATAAATCGGATGTAGTTAACTTTGATAAATTTGAACATAATTAGGTTTCAGATAAACTTATGATATTCGAAATAATAATAGAAGAAGGCCAAAGAAAAAGGAAGTCGAAAAGCGAGAGTGAAAAAAGTTTAGAAAAGTGTATGTTACGACCGCAGGTAGGTGCTATCATTTAGATAGGTGCGCTAGTAGGTAATATCCTGTGACGTATCAAGAAGCGGTTCGTAGAGTGTTTAGAATATCATTAAGATGATAATTCTTAATATATGAACTTATAGGTGGTGATGATATAACGGATTAGTTATAAAATCATAGAATGATAATGCAGAGAATTAAATTGTAATCTATTAAACTAGAATTGTGGAGGTATTATTATGTTAGAGAATTTTATGGAATATGTATTTGACAATGGTTTTGTTGGAATTATAGTATTGGTTGTAGTTGTTTGTGTGGTTATTCTGATATTCATGTTAGAAGGATATTTATGGAATTACTTTATGATTAAAGAGTTTAAGAAGATGAATAAAAATCTTCAGTCTCTTGATAATTCGGTATTAGCTCTTAAGAATTCTATGCCTATTATGACAGCGAGACCTGTTTCGGGTGGATTTGGTAGTAACTCTACTGCTGCACCGGGATCGGATCAAATTGGTCAGTAGTAATTTTGAAGTTCTTTTGAGTTACATATAGGCAGTGGAGTTTGTGTTTATTTTTAAGGAGGTTATGCTTATGGGATTTTTTGATGGAGAAGTTGAGAATTCGCTTGATAGGTTGTTTGATTTGGACGGAGACGGTTATCTTGATACGGCAGAGAGGGTGTTGGAATTTGGCGTGCTTTCCGGGGAAATGGATGAGTTTGATTCGTTCGACAATGACTTTGATTCCGATTATGATGAGTATTAATGTGGGGGATTTAATTCTGGTGCTCGAACTCATAGTTTTTAATGTAATACTAATTTTTTGTTGACAAATGGTACCCTGCAAGGTATATTAAAATTAATAGATCCCACCGAGCCTAGGTAGATTTTCTACATGCGTAACATGGTGGGACTTTTGTTTTTTGTGGAGGTTTTTGTGGGACAAGAAGTTAAACCTTTTAAGACAATCGAAGAGTAGATTGCTATATTAGAAGGTTGAGTCTTACGGTGAATTTGTAGAGGCGATAAAGAAGAGTGAAGATTATTTTGTTGCAGTTTTGGTGGAGAAAACACACGATTAAGCGCTTGATCAGTGTTATGAGGGTGGTGAAAATTTGAATTTATTGAGATATGCTTTACATAATGGTGATATGGTATCCATAGAGGATGTAAAGAATGGCTTAAAATGTGAATGTTTATGCCCTTCGTGCGGGTCTCAGCTTATAGCTAGAAAAGGCGAAAAAAACATTTGGCATTTTGCTCATCACGGTGAATCAGATTGTAATAGTGGAAGTGAGAGTGCGTTGCATCTTATGGCAAAGAATATACTCTTAGAAAACAAAGAGGTTTTTATTCCTGCTATTTATTATTCTGATCTAGGAAAAGTATGCAAATATACAGATGTTGAATTAGAAAGCCATAAGTACGAAGGAGTTATTCCGGATGTTCTTATGACAAATAAAGATAGTAGCACTGTGCTATTTGTTGAAATATATGTATCTCACGCTGTGGACGATGACAAACGTAAGAAGTTAGAGCGTTTGAATATCCCTACAATAGAGATTGATTTGAGAGATATGATTGAGGATTATACTGAGGAATCTGTGGCGAAAACTATAATTACAGGTGATAGAACAAAATGGATATGGAATGAATCCGCAAGAGAATATGGGTTGGAAGAACTGAAAGAGATTTTTGATTTTAATGACATATGTGATTTTATTCCTTGCAGCAATATTGGATTAGAAGGAATTTGGGTTGAATGTCCTTCTAAAAATAGATTAGTTAATACAAACGAGTGTTATGGCTGTTGGAATATTACACAGGCAAGAACTCATATTCAATATAGATCGTTGCCAGTTCCGTGCGTTTTCCGTGAATTGGAGTTGAGAAAGCACAGTATAGATGAATACAGAAATATCGAACGCAAGAATGGTTTGATTGTTTCTATTGATGTGAAGATTGATGGGCAATGGCAGCGTTGGGCTGGGGATGGTGCTAGCAAATTAACGCCTGAAGAGGAAGAAACAAATGAATTTACTGAACCTCTAGGTAAGACCATATATGAACTATGGAAGCCTGAATACTCGTGCATGTTTGTAGTTAATCTTGAAAACAAGAAAAGAATGGTTATTTATGGTAATAATGGTGAGATGTATAATGATGGAAGATACATTAAAGGTAAATATGTCAACTTTAATGGCAAAAAACATGTACCGTATGGTGATTATTATAGGGTGTGGGATGCGAATAAAGCAGTATGGGAGTTAGAATTGGCATTTAATAGATAATTTCGATAACATGTGCGATACTTATCTGGAATTATAGTCATAATTGAGGAGTGGGATAGATAATATGAAGACTTTAGTAGGACATTACGTCGAATTAAGGGATACTAAGGAAAGAGGAATTATAAAAAAAGTAACGGATGATATGGTCTGGATTGAATTTAACGATGAGATTTCTCAGTTTTTATTTCCGAGTTCTTTTGTAAGTCATTTAGTATTAGATGATAAGAGTATTCAAGAAGAAATAGAGGCGCTAGGTGTAGAATCGGCGTTTAATGATTTTAAGAAGAAATATAGTAGACTTATCAATAATGAGATTGCTTTTTTGAGAAAACAGGGTGGGAAGAAATATACTATTTTTGATGGTGTAATGTTATCTTCAAACAATAAAACCTATGTTTATGTTTTTGATACGGATTCAGAGTATCATTTTCCAGATGGATCTGTTATTAAAATAGAAGTTGACGGAGAAAGAGAGAATGCTTATGTTATTGCGTGTGAAGAATACTCGATAACATTTCAGACCACGGTCAATCTCGGAGCTAAAGTTAGTACATTATCTTTTTTTGCGGAGCCGTGGCAACTGCTTGAAGAAATAATAGAGAGGCTTGATAGTATTAACTCTTCTAAATCTAAAATTGCCTATGAACTAGCGAATAGTGGTTATACTAAAATTAAGAAATTTAAAGGGATTGTTACTGGTCAAAATGCTGCTCATAAAAGAGCAACATCTCCTGGGATAACATTTATATGGGGGCCACCGGGAACAGGTAAGACAACGACTTTGGCTAAGATTGCGTTAAAGTACATTGATGAAGGTAAGCGTGTACTTATGACGTCGTATAGTAATGTTTCAGTAGATGGAGCTTTATTGAAAGTGGATTATCTATCTTCTAAGGATTCTGGCGTGATTGTCAGATATGGGTACCCACGGGATGAAGCACTAATAAATAGTGATACTTTAACCTCTTATTCTTTGGCGTTAACAAATAATCCGGAATTAGCGAATAAGTACAAAAATTTGATAGAATCAAAGAAAGGGTGTAAAAGAACAGATCCTAAAAGAGTAGAGCTTACTAAACAGATCAAGTCTATTAGGGATGAGATTAGCAAAGAGGAGAAAGCAATTGTTATTAATGCGTTGTTTGTTGCTACTACTCTTACGAAGGCGATAACTGATAGAGTTATATATGATCAAAGGTTTGATGTTGTTATTGTTGATGAAGCGAGCATGGCTTATGTTCCTCAAATAGTATGTGTGGCTGGACTAGCAGAACAATCTTTTTGTTGTTTAGGCGATTTTAAGCAACTTCCGGCAATAGTACAGAATCCCAAATGTGATGAATTGAAACGAGATATATTCGATTATGTAGGAATATGTAAAGCTGTAAATAAAAATTATAGTCATGAATGGCTTGTTATGCTTAACGAGCAGTTTAGAATGCATCAGGATATAGCTGATTTCGTTAGTGGGAGAATGTATGGTGGGTTGCTTGAAACATCACCGACAATAGAACAATCTCGAGATGTACTAGCTAATGTAAGGCCATTGCGAGGTAGTGCAATGATCGGTATTGATTTGAGTGGAATGTATTCTGTTTGTATCAAAACTGCTGAAAAATCCAGGATTAATTTAATGTCAGCCTTATTTTGTGTAAGGTTGGCTGAGAAATATGTGGAAAGTAACGAAGTAGGGATTATTACTCCATATAATGCTCAATCTAAGCTGATTACAGCTATGTTAAGGGATTTATCGGAAAGAAATGGAAACATGAAACTTGCTAGATGCACTACAGTTCATCAGTTTCAGGGATCAGAGAAACCAATTATCATTTATGATTCAGTAGATTGTTATAGGATGGCGTATCCGAGTATGCTGTTAACAGAGATTAGAGATGATATTGCTAACAGACTGTTTAACGTTGCTCTGACAAGGGCACAGGGTAAATTTGTTTTGGTTTCTAATATAGATTACTTGTTTAAAAAGAAGATTTCTAAAGGGTTGATTTTTACTGATTTACTTAAAAAATTAAATAAAAGTACGCTAAGTATAAAAGGAGATAGAGTATATGATGAAATTGGAAGCGTTGTAGCTGATGGTGATGGCGTGTTTTTGGGGGATAGAGACGAAGTAGAATCATGGGATTTATATCTAAAAGACATAAAAAACTCAAAGAAAATCGTACATATGGATATACCTGGAAGTATTGATGACGATGATGAGGCACTGTTAGATTTAAAGAAAACTATAGGTATAGCCCAAAAGCATAAAGTTGATATTGTAGTTAGGACGGAATCTGCAAGAATTCTTCCTGAGTTTCTTGAAAGATATAGGAAGAATGGTGAATATATAGCTTTTCCAATTACAATTGTTGATGATAGTATTATATGGTACGGGCAACCTCTGTCATCGGCCGATTTTATCTCTGAGGGAGATATGTTTTCTACTAGATATTTTCCGGTTATAAGATTTGAGGGAAAGCACACATGTAGAATGTTAAAAGCTGTATTAGGTATTACAGGGGTGGATGATATAGATGGATAATAAGGATGAAATGATAAAAGAAGAACAAAAGATTCTCAGTAAATTGATAAGAAAACTTGATGAAATTATGGTCAAAACTGAAAAAGTGATAAGTAAAAAGGAACTTGAAGCTCAAAAAGCAAAATCACAATACCTACCGGAAGCATATGCTGATTTAGTTAGAGCTAATAATGATTCGAAGAGAGCTAAGGAAGAAAAAAATACTTTGTTAAAGACCAAACACCAATTATATGAAACGAGAATTGAAGTGAAAGCAGATGATTCCGATGACGTTGAAGAGATTAAAATTGGGTTAAACAATTTTACATATAACGGGGTTATATACATATATAATTGGCTTACGCCTATGTGCAGACATTACATGCTTAATGACGCTTCTGTTGATTATGAGTATGATTTTGTGGATGAGCATGGGCAAGAGTACAAAACAAATTACACTTTGAAAAAGAAACGCAGAATTACTATGGATTTTGATGAGGTGACTTCTGTTGAACAGTATTATCCGTTAATTCAGGATGATGGTGATAATCTTGTGTATGATCCATTTTTAAGAGAGCTTCTAGAGAGAAGGAACGAGAAAGAGTTTAAAAATATTGTATTTTCTATTCAAAAAGAACAAGGAAAGATTATATCGCAAAAATACGAGGAGAATATAATAGTTCAAGGATGTGCCGGATCAGGAAAGTCTATGATTATGTTTCATAGATTGCCTGTGCTTATGTATGATAACGAGGTTCTTAATGAGAATAATATTTATATAATAATACCATCTGAGTCTTATGCTCAATTGTCTAGTAGGTTAAGAGAAGATTTGAATATTGATTATTTAAAAATGTCAACGATATCAGAGTATTATGACTACATTATTACCAATAGATACAGGATTAAGGATAAGCCTTATTCTAAGATTCAATATAGTCTTTCGATACCTAAGAAAAATGAAATATATATATATTCTGATAAGCTGGTTGAACTTATAAAAAAATATATGAATAAGTGCTTGGTTAAGAAGAAGTCTGAATATATAAAGGTAATGCAGCTGATTAATCAAAAATTCGTCTACGAGAGTAATAGTAATCTCAAAAGCGATCTTGAGTTAATAATAAGAAATGTTGATGGGATAATAAAGAATGCGAATGATGAATTCAAAAGATTAAGAAATGCATTTAGTAGTTTGGGAAAAAGAGCAGAATCTCAATCTGATTTATTGAAAAACATGAAGTCAAGAGCGATGAATAACATAAATGATAGGATTTATGAATTAGAGGACAAGTTGGCTTACAATAGAAAAAGACTTAAGAGAGTGAAGGATGGAGGAGCTGCTCATCAGAAATATACAAATGAGATAGAGTATTTGCTTGAGGTGATAGAAAAGTCTAAGATTGCTAGAGAAACTATAGAGAATAGTGATGTGTATGGTGATTATTTGGCTGCTTCGAGAAAACTCGAAAGAATTGCTGAGTTAACTAGAGTTGCACTAACTGTGAGTGATAATTATAATGACGATGTATTTTATAACGATATTTATCGTGAGATAAAGGCTGTGTATAAAGAGTTTTGTGATAAGGTAAGTAGTATCGAAGATGAGTTTAAAGAGTATAGTGGCAATGAGTATTCAGCTGTTATCCTCGATGAATCTGTAGAAGAAGTATTTGAATCCTTAGTTTCGGTAGAAAGCCTGGAAACTATGAGTTGTTTGAACGAGATTAAGGTTTATTATAACTATTTATATGGTAACATAGTTACCGATACGTTTATACATGTAGTTAAAGCTGTAAAGCTTTGGAATGAAAAGAAAGATAAGTTGATTGCAGCAAGTTGTGTCCCTTATATATATTTACAAATACTTTATAATTTCCAAGGCAGAAGCAATACCTGGGGAGACAGTTTGATCGCTATAGATGAAGCACAGAATTTATCAGTTGAAGAATACGCTTTGATAAAGGCGCAGAATCCTAAAGCGACGTTTAATTTGTATGGAGATATTAATCAACATGTTGAAGGGTCAAAGGGGATTGATAGATGGGATGATATCGATAGTTATTCAGATTATACTACTTTTTTACTTAACGAGAATTATAGAAATGCCAAACAGATAACAGTTTTTTCTAATAAAGAATTTCATATGGACATGAAAGCTATTAATTTAAATGGTGCTGGAGTTCATGTTAATGATAAGAATTTCGACGAGTTTGTGAAATCAATTGTTAGAAATAATGTGAAAGCTGGTAATAAAGCTATCATATTTAAGAGTAGAGACGAGGCTAAATCTTTTCTTATGAATGACTCTGTTACAAGTGATCGTGTTAATAATGTGTTAGCATCTGATGGATACTTAGATGGTTCTAGATGGAATGTGATAACAGTTGATCAAGCGAAAGGGTTGGAATTTGGAACGGTATGTGTATTCGCTGCCAGGATGACTACTAACGAAAAGTATATTGCATATACTCGAGCGCTTGATGAGTTGTTTATATGTGAAGAAGAAATTGATATCAGTAGTGTTATCAGTAAAAAGCGTATCGATTTAGATGAGCAGAGCGTAAAAAATGTTCCTGTTAGAGAGCCGAGGGTACAGAGAAAAAAAAGAAAACGCAAAACTGCCGTTAAGGTTAAAGGATTGAATCTGTTACAGTTTTATGAGCAAAATGGCGTTGATACTATAGATCTTAGGAATGACTCAGGATACTTGTGGGTTGTAGGTAAACGCGAAGAAATAGCTGATGTTGTAGCAGAGTCTGTGAGATTGTATAACATTACTGGAGAGTATAGTTCGAGTAGAAAACATAGAATTAATGAGGGCTGGTGTACCAAGTCAACTAAGTAATGGAAATATAGTCAAGAGGTGGATATTTGAGGAAATGAAATACTATAGGAATGAATCTAATGGAATGTTTGACTGGCTGAGAAATCAAAATAATCATGAATATGTTGGAATGTATGAAAAGGATTTTTAATCTTGGTTTTAATTATGTCGAATTCGCCACAATTAAAAGTTGATCTTCTTTCGTATAGTATCCTACCTGATAACATTTTCAATATCAAGGAGCTGATATTATGGCATTTGGAGACTGGGACAGAAATGGCAAATGTGATATGTTTGACAGGATTGTAGAATTTGCATTTTTTGAGGCGGTGAATGAAGAGGCAGATTGTTATAATGACGAAGATACTGATGAATACTGGGATGATGAAGAACTTGATGATTTGTGTAGTGATGACGATGATGAATATGATGATTACGCTGATGAAGACGTTGATGATGAAGCGGGAGATTATAAGGAAGGTGAGAGTCAGCTAAGCTTAGAGGAGGCAGGATCGTTTTATCAGCAGATGGTGTCTGAGATTAAAGAGTGGGCTGACGCAAATAGCGAATTCATTTTCAATGATATTCTTAATGATGAGGGGGATGATACTTAATTGAGATGTGCTTTAATGATACGGAAGGTGTTGGATAGATAGTTACAATGTTGCTTAGGTGTGAAGGAGGTTATTATTATGATATTTGGAGATTGGGATAACGATGGAGATCGAGATAGCTTTGATTATGTGATGGATCCGTTTTTTACTGAGGATAACCCGGATAGTGATTCTGATAGCGGTGATTACGATTCAGGTGATAGTTATAGTTATGAAAGTTATGACGATGATTAAGGTTAGGGTGATTATTTAATCAAAAATTGCAATGTCTATCGTATGGGAGAATGTATAAGTTATTTACTGGAGAATTGTATGAGAATATACGTAGACGCTGACGCCTGCCCGGTAGTTTCTATCGTGGAGCAGGTTGCAAGACAATATAATATTCCTGTGACGCTTCTCACCGACACCAATCATGTGTTGAGTTCCGATTATAGTGACGTGAAGGTTATCGGAGCAGTGGCTGATGCGGTTGATTTCGCGCTAATCAGCATGCTTGAGAAGGATGCAAATGATATCGTGTTTACCCAGGACTATGGTGTTGCTGCGATGGCTCTTGGGAAGAATGCATTTGCAATACATCAATCTGGGAAGTGGTATACTAACGAAAACATTGACCAAATGTTGATGGAGCGACATTTGGCTAAAAAACCAAGAAGAGGGAAGTCTAAGAATCATCTGAAAGGGCCGAAGAAGCGTATAGAAGTTGATGACATGCGCTTTAAGGAGAGTTTTGAGAAAATGGTTCGGAAGGTTTTGAATATGTAGATGACATAGAGTGGATTTTTGACTAAGAAAGATATGCTTTTATTAATAAGCGTAAATGATGAGATTAATAAGATTTACGATAGTATTGGAGAGATTTTTGGTGATGTATCCACAAATAACCTACCATTTCAGCAGTTTACGGATATGATACTCGATTATACGCATTCGGGTGATGAGGCTACACATGAAAAGATGTGGGAGATATTGATTGATAGAACGGTGCCTATAGAAGAACGCTATGAGAAGATGGGATTTGACTTTCCGGATGTAGAGAGGTAATGGTTACATTTTTATGTTGTAGATTTTTATGAGCTACAAAGGAGGGGAGTAACGATGATGATAAGTCCTATGATGTATGTGGAATCAGAGATAAAAGGCAAATCCCTAGAAGATATGTTGAGAAAGATTCGCGGATTGAAGCAGGAAATCGGTAGATTACGTAATAAAGTTGAGACGTCGCAGTTTGAGGATATTATTATTGAGCCTTCTCCTATTACTCAGTTAAAGGTGTATAAAGATTATTTGAAGTATGCCATAAAAGAGTTCGAAGCTTCAGGTGGAGTGTATCATATGAGCAACAAAGAGAAGAAGGTTGCGGCTTTTGATGCGGATATTGAGAATATAGTTTCGGTTGAATTGGAGTATGGTGGTTTTCTCAGTGGTTCAGAACGAAGAAAAGTATATTTTGATGGAGATAAGATAAAGACTGAAAGAATTTCTTATAGAGTTGCGTATTGGCCTGATAATTGCTTTTTTATGGATATGAATAAAGAATCATTTTTGTCAGAACTTCGTGATATCGGTATTGGAGAATGGAAACACAGATATTATGATCCTTATGTGCTTGATGGTATACAGTGGGAGCTTGTAATAAGATATACCAACAAGCGTTGTAGAAAGTATTGGGGAAGTAACGCATTTCCTTATAATTTTAGAGAGTTGCTTGAATTGATGGAGATGGAGGAATAATAGGTTATGACTATACAAGAGAGAGCTGATAAAGCAGTTCAATTAAAGACAATGGGTGGATATAATTGTTCGCAGGCTGTTACGGCAGCTTTGGCAGATCAGACAAGCCTTACAGAAGAGCAACTGAGACAAATTGCGGCAGGTTTTTGTGCAGGAATGGGTAATCTTGAAGCAACCTGTGGTGCATTAATCGGTGTCGGAATGATTGCAGGATTAAAGACTGAGGGTAATGGAACGCTTATGAAGACTCGCCAGATTCAGGAA
>JAIKVP010000116.1 GCA_024685635.1 Lachnospiraceae bacterium | reverse complement strand
GTTCAGATTATCAAAGTCTTCCGACGCCTCCTTCAGAACGCCTTCATAAGGGCTTCCGTGTTCTGAAATATGCTCAAACATCGAATAGATTTTGAATAGTTTGCCTTTATAGGTAATTATCGAAGGACTTACTATTTCCTGGAACGATTTTATGATAGGAACAACCTTGTAGTTGATCGCTATCTTGGACTCATCCTCATACTCTCCTTCTTTTTCAATAAGCCATCCTGTATCCCTTAATCTACGAACAAAACCGGTCGCGATAATACGCGCGTCAGAAGAACCGTTATCAAGTTCCTCCCTCTCATCGTCATCCAACTCTATCTGTTCATCGAGACCGAGGAAGTACTCTTCCGCCACATCAAAAATAGTGCTCTTTTCAACAGCATACATAGGCATACGCTTACACTTATCCCATGCAAGAGCGAGAAGATCTACATATTTTCTTTTGTTGATTCCCGTAAGCGGCCGAAATAAATCTTCGCCAATCTCTTCAAAGAGATTCATCTTCCCACTCCTTTCAACTTTTTTTGCTACAGAACACTTATAAACCCTTATAGTATTTTTCTATCGTGGCAGCCATTAATTTTCTGCGTTCCACAAGGAATCTGTCATAATCCTCTACTGTCATCGCTACAATATCCTCAGGCAACGCATTCTCAGCAAGGTTAGCATTTAAGGCATCCTTGCTACTTATGTTTCCGATATCTAAAACACCTGTCTCACACTGCTTTAAAACACGTCCAAAATAAACATTCGGTGCATCATCACTGATAGCCTTATTTACCTGTGTATCAAGCAGCGTAAAGTTTGCCACCTGGTTATATTTATTCTTTACATCAACCCCGTTATTCTTAAGATATGCTTTCGGAAATATATGATGTACATCCCCAGATATATCTAACAGATCTGAAATCATTGTTCCATGCATGAACATTGAATTGCAATTCATGTTAATCTGTGCCGCTAGAAATGTGTTAAACGACGGGCTATTTGTAGATGATGTTTCAAGAGACTGTGGAAGTGTTATCCTCCAGAAGTTTTCCGACAACACTGATGCCTCAATCTCTTCAAAGAAACTAATAAACCCCTTTTCTTCAATACTCCTTATATCACGGCTCATAACAGTTTCAGGTGATCCTACATATCTTCCAGTGAGCGTTGACAATACAAACCACTTCTGAATGTGATGTTTAATCTGAGCATTTGGAATTGAAGGATCCTGAAGCAGCCAAAGATAAAGCATATACGCAAAGTCGAGAGTCATCTTTGAACCCAAAAGCTTACTTGACTTAAATCCCGCCCCTTTAATTGCAAGCACGAACTGTGCAAAGTTGTACTCATTAATATATGTCTTGATACCATCTTCCAGCTTTACATATGACTCATCAATAATCTCTTCCTTGAAATCTCTTGTTTCAAAATCACGTCCTGAGAGTAAGCTTACAAGATCTGCAAGCTTACCTCTATGAAAGCTGTACATGAATGCAACCCTGAGCATATCATTGTAATCAGGATCGTAAATATCCTCATTATCCTTAGCAAGCCACTTTATCTTTTGCGCATATTCCGTCTGCTCAAATTCCTTATCCTTCTGCATCTGAGGATAGAAATCCGGTTTAACCGCCAAATGGCAGAAGTAATCAACAACCTTTCTAAGCATATTTCCGCCATGCGATGTGTCCGCAGCCATTTTAGACATTACGAAATCGGATTGACTAAGTGCTGTACCCTTGGAATTGATACGGATAAATATTTCTGTAACCTCATCAATATCAAGAGCATGATCCAGCTCTATTACGCCAATCTGCCGATTGGCGATTCCCTTTAGTGCCGTCACGACTCTATTTATATCATTAGGCTTGATGCCTTCATTCTCTTCGCAATACCGCATTGCAAAATCGAATGCATCAAAATCATTCTTGAAAATTACTGAGATATCCGGTATCCATTTTTTATCCTTCAGATGCGATGCATCCTGTACTGCAAATTGCTTGGAGGTATCGGTTGCTATCGGATTAAAAGCGATCTTGATTCTGTCTCTATTAAAATCCTCATCCAAAACCTCTAATCCTGAGATAGCCGCCATAAGTGCGGTAATTCTTTGCTGCCCATCTATCAGAACGTGTTTACCGTTTGCAACCACGCCGTCCTTGGTTTTAACATCAGGATTCTTCCACGTGATAATGTATCCTGTAGGATAGCCATTATACAGAGAATCAATCAAATCTCTCACCTGCGACCTCTTCCATACGAAAGGTCTCTGAATCTCTGGTATTACAAACTGGCCTGCATCTATCATTCCAAGAATTGCACTGACCGAATACTGCATTAATGTAAACTTTTCTCCAACCATAGCTTAAACCACCTCAAAAATTAATACTTCCTAGGACGCTCCATATCAATTTGTAATGTCTCTCCATTTTCCTGCTGTACAAGATATGTCTGGCAGAATCCCGGATCTTCAAGCACATTTCTCTTCATAAGAATGCTACTTGCGTAAATCAGATATCGCATACCGCTCGCTATAGACATCTCTTCAGCAGCTTCCTTCTTGGCAATAACGACTTCATTATCAATCATGTGATCGCCCTTAACCTCGATAAGCTGATACGTTCCATCTTCCATAAGTGCCAGGAAGTCCGGATAGTATTGGCGAACACGCTTCGATTCAGGATCGTAGTAATGAACAGACAAATCTCCCTGATTAGATGTAAACATACCTGTGAAGTATACTTCTTTAACCCTATTGCTGGATATGTACTGCTTAAAGCATTCCAATTCAGGCTTTGAGTCAAAGCAGTATGTATCAGCATGGAAGCTCTTCTGAATCTCTGCTGGTGTAAACTCCTTATCCTCCTTGGATACGACAAGCTCATCCTTTGCAGAAAACTCATAATATCCGGCATCCTTAGGCTGACGCAAAAGAACCATATCTACATCCTCACTCTTCTGAGTACCTTTGACTTCATAGAGCGCATGGAAAACCTTCGGAATAACCACGTCATAAAGAATCTCATTATGAGTGTTTATAGCCTTCAGAATTTCATCTTCACCGTCTGCAGCTTCTCTTACGATCTTCGACACCAAAATACAAGATATGTTCAAATATCTGGCAATCTCACCAACTAAGGACAATTCACTGAACTTCATCTGGCTATCGGATGTATCCAACTTCTTCTCCTTTGTAGCCATGTTAAGTCTGAGACTTTCCTTCTCATACATAACTGAATCATACTTGGTCATATCGATAGCTTTGATGCCAAAATCAATCGGCTGATTATAACCCTTGTCAACCAAAGAGTATTCATGCCAGATCCTCTTCATGCGAATCTTTCTTTCAGGTGGCATCACGCGAACTTTGTACTTATGCTTTTCAGCTGTAGATGTTTTCCCAAGATCCTTAAGTTCCATGTTGTAATTCTTTTGAAGCTCGTCTTCAAGCGTATCCATATTTTCCTTTGAGAGAAAAACTGTCGCTTTAAGCTGATCATCCGTAAGCTTTCTAAGACAGCGCATGGTAGCCTGAAGCACAAAGATTTTTGAGCTTGGGCTTCTGAATAAAGCTATTCCGAGAAGTGACCGGCAATTCCATCCTTCTCTTCCCTTTTCGACAAGGATAATAAACTGCTTTTTACTTCCTTCGGTTCCGACAACATCAAGATTGTTGAAATTCCTGATATCTTCATCTTTCGTAACCGTTGAGTCTCCGGTATTAACAAGAATGGTCGAAAGCGGAATGTTAAGATCACTTAATATCTTTTCCACACATGGACGAACTACATCTGTTGCCTCTTTTACATTTGCCGCAAATATGGCAAGTTTCGGCGGTAAGCTTTCATAAGTCTTATCTCCGTATCTCTCCCAGAATATGCTTATTGCATTCTTTAAGAACTCCTCGTTCTTTACATTCTCAAATCCTATAGGATCGGCATCTTTTAAGAATCCATTCCTGATTGATTCATTTAAGCCATATGCATAAACAACCTCTGGAAGAACCTGCTTATTAACATAAGGTGTTCCCGTATAGTTATAGCAGGCAACTATAGAAGTGCTTTCCGCAAGCATATTGATGGTGTTTCTGAGAGTCGTTTTATTGGCTCCACCGGAACGTAATTCCTTTTCAAGATTTGCTCCAAAAAGATGATGCGCTTCATCGACATACACTCCAAGCTGAGGCAGGCGGCAAAGCTTCTTGAAACGCTGATTATCCATCAACGTCGAATCATCCCATACATCATCCGCATCCTCATCATCACCATAAAGATCTGAAAGAAGTGATCCCGAACCAAACAAAATATCCGTCGGCGTATCTTCTTTTCTCTTTTTCTTGACGATAATCTTCTGGTTATTTGAAATAACAATATTGAAGTCGGAATCATCTATCGTATGAAGAGTAACCCCACTATCAATCAGGAAGTGGAACTTGATATTAGAGTCAAGCACACTTGCATATTCAGGCGGAACTACCTTAGTTTTATCAAAGGTCATAATTTCCCTTAATGATTCCAAAACTGTCTTATCCGGTGCAAAAACAAGGGCATTATGACAAAATCTCTTATCCTTAGGATACTTCTTAGCAAGTAAGAACTCGTAGAAAATACAAGTACCCATTAGAATTGTCTTTCCCAATCCCATAGTAAGTGCATAGATATAGTTCGGATAAGCCTCTTTATATTTCTTCATCTGCTTGAAGATAATCTCATTCTGCTCATCTCCTAAATCCAAAAGGGTTCCCTGACCACCCTTATGAATCGTATAATACGATGCATCAGAAAAATAATCTTCACGCTTTCTCCACTTATCAAACATCTCGTACATATGAGCATTATCAATAAACTCTTTGATAAACACATACATTTCAAGAGCTTCAAACTGAGGCTGTCTTAAGAAGGCATCCGGGTTTTCTTTTTTGTCGTTATACGCAAGGAACTTCTTTGTAAGATCATTGTATCTGGATCTTATCTTTCCTCGGTTCGCCTCATAATAAAACCATAGCTGTTCATAGAAGGCGAAGTTCTCGTCGAAAATAGTCGGTTTCTTTGCCATCGTTATACCTCCACTTCAAGAGATTCCGATAGTAAATCTGTAATTTTTACTTTTATAGTTCCAGCGTCATCCGGAATGTCATAGACTCCAGCAACCATTCCGTTCTTGTCTGGAATATCTGTGATTACCGGTTGCATAACAACTCCATCATAATTCCAATCAATCATCACAGATTCTACAAGTTGACGCCATTCGTTCACAGCCTCTCTCTGCAAAGACAGTTTCTGCAAAAGATTCATCGGATAGTATGCCCTAATCACCAACTTGGATCCTTCTCGAACCACTTCCGCCTCAGACTCTCTCTTGAGTTGAAGATCTGATTTATCCTTTAATACATCAAGTATTTCGATATCAAGTTTATATTCTGATAATTCCTGTTCTAAGGATGCTTTGAGATCTGGTTCATGACCCATACATACAATAGTAATACTTTCAACTGGTTTATTAGGATTCTCCTCTCGACGCCTTTCATATGTCTTGTATGGAAGATTCGCTTTTAATTCTTCTAAGTCAGCCTTTGTTGCAATGTGATTTACAGGCATTATTTTTACCATTCGTCCATCAAGTTCTCCGTCCCATACATCACTCTGTGGAAACGGTTGTATCTCAAGAGCAGCTATCAGTAAATCTCTGGCTTCTATAGGATTTCTGAAGAAATCGTAGTTGTTTACGTTATATACCTCAAATCCAACGGCATTCTGTTCTTCTTCCATTACTGCAAGCAAGCGTTTCGTTGTCAATTGAATTGATCCAAGGTTAATATCTGCACCTATAAATCTTCTATTCATCTTTAGCGCACACATTTGTGTCACTCCGCTTCCCATGAAGAAATCTGCTACGATATCTCCTTCTTCTGACGCAGCATTAATAATCCGTTCAACTAACTTAAACGGTTTCTCCGTCGGATATCCCACGCGCTTGATGCCATCATTTGGATATCTTCCGGCTATTGCCATTTCCCACCAATCTTCTGGAATCTTTCCATCTGCAAGATTATAATCACCAGCTATAAATCCTGAGCCACGTAATCCTTGCTTAAAGTTCCCAGTTGTTTTTTCATCATGAGGAATACGAACTGCATCTGCATTAAACTTCCACTTACCATGTGTCTTGCTGTACCAGAAAATAGTGTCGTGTTTTCTATTAAACTGTCTCATCCCTGGCGAGCCCGGCCCATAATAACACCAGGCAATTTCATTAACAAAATTATCCACACCAAACACTTCATCTAATAAGCATCTAAGATGATGTGACTTATGCCAATCACAATGCAGAAAAATAGATCCTGTATCAGTTAATAATTCCCTGATCAATAAAAGGCGTTCATACATAAATTGAAGATACTCATCATTTGTCCATATATCTCCATACTGCTTTTCTTCAAAACACGTACTGTCTGTTTCAGCTTTGCCTACCCCCTTGATTTCAATCGTTTTTTTATAATCCGCTTTGCTGTCAAAAGGCGGATCTATGTAAACCAATTCTATACTTCCACGATATTTTTTGAGCAAATGGCTCATTACCTGAAGATTATCGCCCCAAAAAATCTTGTTCAGCCATCCATTTTGTTCTTCTCCATACCTCTCCTTAAGTTGTGCAGGATAGTACTGTGTGGACCTATAGGGTCTCTTTCCAGTCCATCTCAATTCAGGAAAGCCCTTTATCGTAGGTCTCTCTTGAAATTCAAAAGTCATCTGTCCATCGTTCTGTTCATACATTTTGGTAACCTCCATTACTTATTTCCGCAATAATGTCTAAAGTCACAGTTCTTACAAGTTGTTGGATTATTGCATCCATGCTTAAATTCTTTTTTCATAATCTTGTGAACCGTATCGTCAAACGCCGCTACTGTTCCCTCGATTGCACTCTTGGTATAAGGGAAGGATATGAGTGGATTACCACTATCCTCTCCCGTATAGTACAAATGCATCTTGCTAACCTTCTGACCGGTTCTATGCTCTATCAGATATGCATAGATGTGTAACTGTCTTCTGTAATGCTCGATTCGTTCACGGTCTTTTTCCAAGTCCGGTTTATGCTCTGATTTGAAGTCTACAAGTTCTACTGTATCGCCCTCACCTTTCACAAGATCTATGGTTCCTTCGATTATGTATTCTGGCTGGACAAGGCTTACATCTACTTCCGCCTGCTTGATAACGCCCCAGTTACCGCTCTGACGATCCACATATCTCAGCACCTGATTAAGTGCAGCATCCAACTGTGGCTGAGCCAGATATGAATGCTGGCTCTTTACTAGTGATGTATAATTTGATTCAAACCAATTCTCTATATTTTCTCTCGTAATAAGGTGCTCTTCATTTCTGATAGCGGCCTTATGTATGTCTTCTATCGTCTCATGTACCAAGGTACCGAATACCTGAGCACTTCCCCTTACGGGCAGGAACTCCAATTCCTTATAGAACTTATACTGAAGAGCACAAGTCTCATAAACCGAAATGTGCGATGTAAAGGAGAATGTATCCTTGATATTCACCGCTTTTACGGTTTTGAAATCGAAATCAGTAAGATGGAACTCTTCGCTGTTCACGCTTGGGAGCTCATCGTATACCTCTTTGAAATAATTGCTCGGACATTTCTTTGTCTCATCACACGTTAGGATCAGTAAATCCTGAGCCCTCGAAAATGCCGTGTAATACAATCTCCAAAAGTCAAAGTATTTCATTTGCTCATAAGGTTCATAAGCAGGTCTGTGGAAGTATTTGTCTTCAATCTCCGTCATCAGTTCCTTATATGTCTTTCTCGGAACATTACTAAGTGAATCTACAAATACGATTGGAAACTCCATTCCCTTCGACTGATGGATCGTAAGGAATGATACGCATCCGCTCGGAGCATATTCCGAATCATCCTCATATTCATCAATACCGCCATCTATAAGCAGTCTCATATAAAGATTGAATAACAAATTTGTATTTGCATCTATTCTTCGCTCATTGTTATATACGCGTCCGTCTAAGACGTTGATTCTGTGTAAATACTCAAATTTACCGATAATCTGTGTTATCTGAGCAAGGTTTCTTGAAGGTCTGATATCAACGACTCCCGAACTCATTTCCACATCAAGCAATCCGCTGAAAGGCTGATATGCAAAAAGCATATACATGAGTCCGGTATACGCATAATCCAATGTATCATTTGTCGAAAAATGCTCTTTTCCGCGACCTTTGATAAAGCTACGAAGTTCCTTGTTTTCTTCCTGCTTTAACAATTCGTTTGCTGCAAGAATGCACTGTCGGTAATATGAATAGTGTTCCGGCTGAAGATACTGATACTCCATATTCTCCAAGCCATGAACATATCGTGGAAACATCAGCATAATACATCCAAGCAACAGCATAACTTCTTCACGCTTGAAGAACATATCTGACCTCGGCGAATATACTTTTATTCCATTCTTTTCAAGAAACTCAGAAAGCGCTGTAACTCTTGGATGCTTAACTGAATTAAAAAGGAATGCCAGCTGATTATAATCCGTCAGCTTGCCTGATTCCTTCAATTCATTGATAAAGTCCAAAACATGCTGATGCCACTCATCAGGATCGTCTTTGCTGGCCAGCTTTACAACGCACGGACTCTTAATCTTTGATTGCTCATGCGGAACAATCTTCTTTTCATACCTGTACTTATCCCAGTCAAACTTAAAATTTGATCCGTCTGTTGTGGACATCCACTTGTTATAGAAATCCACAATATCGCTGTCAGATCTATAGTTTTCTATAAGTGCAACGACCTTACATTCATCTTTGCTAAATTTCATTGGAAACTCTAAGATATTTCTTATAGTTGCCCCTCTAAATCGATAAAGACCTTGATCGTCATCACCCACAACGCATATATTGTTATGAACCTTGCCAAGCAGGAACACAATCTGCTCCTGTATATAGTTTGTATCCTGATACTCATCGACCATGAAATATTTAATCTTATCCTGCAATTCAGTAAGTATGATCGGATTCTCGTTCAGGATTCTAAAGCACTCCGTTTGAATCGTTGAAAAATCTATAAGGTTGCCCTCGTCCAGAAGCATCTGATACTCTGCCAACATATCACCAAGTGCAACAACAAACGCATCCTTATCTCTTCGCAATGCCTCCGGGCTGACTAACTCTTCAGAAAGATTATTTGCATAAGCGCAAATCTCCTTAGCCATCCCCCAGCCCTTGCTTTTTATAACTCCATCCAAATTATCAATTCCCTTGAATCTATACAGATTCTGAAAAACCAAGTACTGCTGATCAAACGAATCCAGCATCCTATAGTTCTTCTTCAACCGAGAATATTCAAGATGCTCTTTTATTATTCTTAAGCAAATTGAATGGAATGTACCTACATACATTTCATTTACGTTCACACTTATATCTCGCGCAGCAAGTTCGTTTGTTATACGAGTGATTAATTCCTTCGCTGCCTTTTCCGTAAAAGTCGCAATAAAAATCTCTTCAGGCTGTATTCCACATTCCTGAATAAGGTATATTGCTCGCTGAACAAGCGTAAAAGTTTTTCCTGTTCCTGGTCCCGCTGTAATAAGTACAGGACCGTTGGTCGCCTGAATAGCTTCAATTTGTCTGTTGTTGGCATTTCCAAAATCAAAGGAC
>JAIKVP010000115.1 GCA_024685635.1 Lachnospiraceae bacterium | reverse complement strand
ATTTACACCGAGTTCCTTAAGGTATGGGATTTTCTCGATTATACCGTCGAAGGTTCCAGGATGCTTGACCTTAGAGGAATCATCCTTTGTAAAGCCCCTGACGTGCATTTCATAAATGATTAGGTCCTCCATAGGGATAAGAGGCTGTATAAAATTACCCCAATCAAATAAATCTCTGACCACTCTTGCCTTATAAAATGCTCCTTCAGCCGCCTTTTCACCCCAAACGCTCTGACCTGTAACAGCCTTGGCATAAGGGTCTAAGATAAACTTATCCTTGTCAAATAACAAGCCCTTTTCTTCGTCGTAAGGTCCATCTAGTCGGTAAGCGTACTCAAAGTTCTCAACATCTAAATCAAATACCACCATTGACCAGACATTGCCAATTCTGTAGCTGTCTGGAAATGGTAAGACTGCATACGGCTCATCCTCAGTTCTCTTAAATAAACATAGCTCACAATAAGTTGCACCATGCGAGTGAATGGTAAAATTAACTCCTCCATTTACCTCCATAGCTCCATATAGATTGTAATAACCTGGTCTAATCTTAAAGCCTTTTATCTCATCTAAAGGCCCCCAGCTTTCATCACTCATTCCTATATGCTTCATATAAACACCTCCTGTGCTTATAAAATGTCATTCTATGATATATGCTAGTTATGACATAAAATTAGCTATGATATCATAAATATCCTTGTAGTCTCTTTTTAGGTTGACTATCGTTCCATCTTCTCTCATAAAGCAGTGTGAAGATGCTGCAGTAGCACATATCTCGCCGGCTGCATTTTTCATTGTGTAGTCTAAAGAGAGCTTTATTCCATTAAACTTAACAACGCTAACCTCAATAAATACGTCGTCTTCAAATGTTGTCGTCTTCTTGTATTTGCATTTTACTGAGACTACAGGTGATAGAATTCCCATCTCTTCGAACTTCTTGTAGCTGGCTCCTATCTCGTTGAGAAAATAAATCCTAGCTTCTTCCATCCATCTTATGTAGTTAGAGTGGTGGGTTATCTTCATTTTATCAGTTTCATAATACTTAACAGTATGTTTGTATTGCATGAAATACTCCTTACTAGAAATTTCTGCCGCTCCAGCCCCAGTCCTTGGTTCCAACGTAAGATACATATACGTTATTAGACGGGATGCCTAACTCTTCCTCTAAGATTCCTGAAATAGCGGCTGTCATTTGATCATAGGCGTCAGATGATGAGCTTCCATATAGTCTTACAGCAACATAAGCGCCTTTTTCAAGCTTCTTGCCAGCCATAAAAAGGTCGTATTCGTCCTCAAAGCCTACCATTAAGAAGCTCTCTGGCTTGCCGATAATTGAAATTGCCTGACCAAGTCTTGACTTTATTGTCTCTTTCTTCTCGTCAGATACCTTTAGGGTTATTTTTGAATCAATAAATGGCATAGTTTTGTCCTCCTTTATTAAACTTCATCAAACTCGTCCGGGCCGTCGATGAACTCTCGTCCACTTACCCTCTTAGCGTCGCGCTGCTTGTCAACCAACTCAGAAAGCTGCTCCTTAACGTCCTTAGAATTCTTAATATTTTTAATCTCAAAATCTCTTAATGTCTTGTCTCCAGAGCTTACTAAGATTGTTCCAAGTCCAAAGATACGCTGTCCAAAGCTTCTCTTTAGGCTTACATCTGTTATTCGATAAAGCCTTACCTCATCCTCAGACTTATTTAAGAAACCTCTGCTGATGAAGAATCTGTCTTCGCTCATACTATACTTAGTAAATGTAAAAGGCAGGGCAAAAAATGTCCATCTCTTTCTGTCACTCCACAATATTTCACTCATAATTAAAACCTCCTGAATATATATTTGCTATAATGGCACACTCTTGCTATATTAGTGTCTTAAAAACCAAACTACATTATAGCATATATTGTTCAAATATTCTATTATTATATTTAGCTATAGCAGGTAGGTTATGTAAACTATCAAGAGCAGGAATTGAGAATTATTAGGACTTGTTATATAATACTTTAGGATAAGGCAGAAAATATATGAAATATTTATTTATTCCACTAGAAACACTAAGAGTTAACCAGTTGAGAATTAATATAGCTTGCTAATAAGGAGAATGAAAATGAAATTTGTAATTCAGGTATGCACTCACGCAGAAGTAGAAATTGATAAAAAGATAGTTGGAAAAATCGGCAAAGGCTTTATGGTCTTAATAGGCGTAAGCGCCGAAGACAATAAAGAAATTGCCGACAAAATGATAAAGAAATTATTAAATATGAGAATATTCTCCGATGAAAATGGTAAAACCAATCTAGGTCTTAAGGATGTTGACGGTGAATTGCTCTTAATATCACAGTTTACCTTATATGCTGACTGTAAAAAGGGGAACCGTCCAAACTTTATTAAGGCCGGTCCCCCTGATATGGCGTCAGAGCTTTATGATTATATAATTGACGAGTGTAAAAAAGAGGTTGATATTGTTGAAACCGGAGAATTTGGCGCAGATATGAAGGTTAGTTTAACCAACGATGGTCCATTTACTATCGTGCTTGATTCTAGGGAGTTATAGTATTTACTCCCTATTCTTTAGCACCTCCGCTGGTGTAAACTTATCAAGCTTTCTTACAAGCATAGCATTTATCACAAAATATAAAGCAATAATTGCTAAATAAAGCAGAATGTAAAACAATGCCGGTGCTTTTAAGTTAATGCCGCAGCTTACATTTGAAATCATATATGGGAATATCTCATTCATAATATACTTTGAAAGCGGTATTCCTATCGCCGCGCCTAATGCTATAACATAAAAGTTTCCGTCAAGATATAGCCTCTTTATTTCCTTTCTCCGATATCCAAACACCTTGATTAAGGATATGTTAAAAGCAGATCTGTCTATCATCACCTTCATCATAAGGTACATTACCACCATAAATATAACAACCGAGGCAAATACCAGCGTAAAGACCATTGGCATCATAAGTTCAACGAAAATATTAGCACCCTTTACTATGTCATTTCTGCTTGTTGTCGCATATAACCTTCCTGGATCAATGTCAATTTTCTTGTCAGAAAAGAGTACATTATAGTATTCGTCAGTCTGACCTAGCATATCACGCATCGTATCTATATCCATAAATATATAAAATGATGATGAATACTGAACTATTTTTTCAATTGTAAATGCATATTTAAGCTCCTGCTCCTCATCATTTACAACGAAGTCATCTCCTTCTTTTAGTCCAAACTTTTCTGCAAATGCATTTGACACAGCGACCTTTTCCTTACTATCATTTAGATCTACATCAAAATAAGGATTGTCATCATGAATACCTAATAATGTAACATCATAATTATAACCTAGAGTTTCCTTCTTAAAGGTATATGCGTATGCCTCATGGGCATCACTAGGCGCCTTTTCTTCAGGATATTTTAGAGAGTACATATACTCAAATTTAGTGTCCTTTTTGTTATCCTTAGAAATACTATTACATAATAAATAACAGTTAGCAGCCATCATAAAGACCATAAGCGAAAGGAGCATTCCTAAAACAACGGCAAAGCTCGATCTCATTTCTCTTATCATTTGCCTTATTCTAAATGCAGAAACAAAGTTCATTCCTTTAAGCTTAATATTAGAATTTCTACCTTGTTTTTTCTCATTTTTTATTAGAGAAAGAGCTGTTTTATTAAGCTTTTTATTAATGATAAAGCTGTCAACAACTGCGGCGATTACTGGTGGGACTACAATGCAATAAAACCATAAATATCCCTGCACATGAAATTCAAAAAATGGTATTGAAAAATACTGGTATGAGCTTTCTGCAATGGTAGGAACCATAACGCCTGTCGCGGCAATCGCCCCTCCTAAAAGGCCTGATAATAAGGTTACCACAACAGGTAAAGTTATATAATGAACAATCAGGTCATTTTTAGTTACACCCATTGAGTAAAGTGTTCCGATAATACTTGACTCACTCTCTATAGTGTGAACAACAAATACAGAGATTACATATGCCATAAGGATTAATAAAACTGCACCTGCAGCTAGACCAACTGAAATATCTACAGCCTTATCATTTTTGGTTGCAAAAATTCTTGGATTATCCGCCTGTTTTAAGAACATAGTTAGGTTAGAAAGACTAATATCAAATTCATCGAGCGCGTCAGTTACAGCCTCGTCTAACTCATCAACACCTTCAGCCATTTCATCAGTTCCGTCTCCTATTTCAACAACAGCATCGGTGTAGTCGTAAACTCCATCTTTATATTTTTTTATCTGATCTAGTTTTTTCTTAGCATTTTTTACAGACATTCTGACAAGGGCATTATCTGCTTTATTAATGATATTATCCATCTCGCTAGAATAGTTATCTTCAGTTAAATCCTTTGTTAAACCGTATGGCTTAAGGGACTCAGTTGCCTGACTCAAATACGAATCAAATAACTCGCTTGTTGCATCATTTATGTCATCGTTGTTATCAGCTAATTCTGCTAGAGCGTCATTTACATCGTTCGTTGCATCTCTTAGGTCTTTGACAGCATTTTCTAGCTCTTCTGAA
>JAIKVP010000096.1 GCA_024685635.1 Lachnospiraceae bacterium | reverse complement strand
CATATTCTGTCTCCACTAGGATGTTTAGTTGTTTGCATCTCATATCCATCATTATACCAATTAACAACATACTCTCGATTCCCGTACCATTTTCTGTAATCGCCGGCTTTGTCATAAGGGAACCATTTCAATCCTGACTGTTTTGCACTTTCCCTATTATAATTATAACCAATATCTTTATTTGCCACTTCAAACCACAAACGCAAATACTTTTCGTTTTGACCTGTAGTCAATCCCATTCGAGGTTCAGAAACATCACCCAAGTTTTTATCTTTAAACGCTTCTGCAACTGAAATACTTATCCAATAGTCTATTGGCAATCCTGGTATTGTTTCAAAACTTGAAGTTGCCCTAAAATATGGTTTACTATTGAAAAACAAAGACTCCTTTTTCTTTTCATTTTCTCCATCAACAAGGCGATAGTATGCTCCTTTATAGCCGACCGTTTTATCATTTCTTAAAACGAAAGCTACAGTTTGGACTATTTCGCCAGGTATAGTATCAAATGCTCGTGCCCCTAAATGTATCATATTAACGAATTCTCTAGTTAATATGATTCTTTCTCTAAGTTTTTCGTATGTAGCAATAAACATCCAAGCGTGCATATTAATCATAGTCATGAAACCATATTTCTTGACAAAATCTGTTTCCATGAACATTGAAAACATGTCTTTTTTGCTATTGGGATATTCCTTTACAGCGTAATCTTTTACATGAGCCTCCATATCAGATGTCTCTATATATGGTGGATTAGTAATCATTACATCATATTTAGCACTTAGAAGCTTTGCTAAATTTGAAAGCACTTCAAGTCGCTTTATACCAGTACTCAAGAAATCAACGTTAAACATATCGGATACAGCTTTTTTCTTAATTCTATCTATAGCCTCATTCAGAGCAGTAAAATCTATACGCTTCACTTTTAATAACGAACCGATGGTTTTGGCATTTTTAAAAGTATCTACTAAATAAGTAATCATCTTGATTTCTTCGTCATTTAAAAGTTTCAAATCTTTCAGATGTTTTTGATAGTTTAGCTCTTCTAATACTTTGGAATCCTTAAACTCATACACATGAGGTGTAGTATAGTACTGATCATTGAAAAACCGATTGTTCATGCTTCTCGCCTTCATGATAAGCGAGAACGAAGCCAGCTGTGATGCACGCTTATCAACATCAAGCCCTACAAGATTATTCTTTAATATAAGTGTCGGAATATCTCTCTTCTGATAGCCACGTTCCTCATACATCTTATAAAGAAGCTCAAATACATATACAAGAATATGACCGGACCCGCAGCAAGGCTCAATAATACGAATTTCTTCGGGATTCACATTCTTATACTTGATTTCATCAATCTTTTTCTGAACTTCTTCCGTTTGCTCGGCATCGTCCACATAGTATTTCATCTCAGAACGAAGCGCTGAATCCGGATAACTTTCAAGCCATAACCTACCAACTGAATTCTGAGCCATATATCGCACGATCCAGTCAGGTGTAAACAGTTGTGTTTTAGCGGGTAAGGTGTACTTTGTAATAGTCTTTTTTGATGAATCTACTTCTTTTTTCTTAGATGAGATATAGAACTGATACATCCAGCCTATGATCTCAACATCTTCGAGAAAAGCTGACTCAGGTATTTCATTAAGTTTAGTTATTACAGTCTCACCTTTAAGCAGATTATTAGGCAGAAGAAGTTCAAGATAATCAAGATCAGCACTGAAAAGCATCGGAAGAATCCTTGAAAGAACGTTACACTGCCTGATAAGTACATGACGGAACAATTCTTCAATCTTGCCTTGCTGCTTGTATTCGCTGCACAAATCCATATCAAGATGCAGTTCGTCCATTACGAGATTCAGATTCTTGAGTATCTCAGGCTCTATTCCGCCTGCCAGATCTGAAAGCACCCTAAAGCCATGCGAAAGGAAGCCATGCACTTCCATAAAGCGAAGAGCTACAAATCTGTTGAACCATGTATAAGCGAATTCTTCTATTACGTTCTTATAGCCCTGTTCCTTAACAAGTGTAATAATATTCTCTCTCTTGCCGAACAAATCAGCCGGATAGGAAGTAGAATCACCCTCTATCGTTGTAACGTCTCCGACCTTCTTTGCCTGCTTTATATTGTTTTCATCATTGATTCCAAGAGCTTTCAGAGAAACTTCTATCTGGTTTTCAAGCGTTTCCTTCGCCCAAGTAGCATATGTCTGTAAAATTCTCTTATCCATCTGCTTACCCCTTATCCGAGATCAATCTCATCATTGTTTTCAAGTTCAGCCAGCAGTTTCTCACGAATCGCTTCAAGCACTACGTCAACGTCTGCAGCTGTCTTTACCTTCTTCTTTACAGTAGGCACATAATCTATGATACGAACACTCTTCGCTCTTACCGGTTTATCATTTCCTTCGTCCATGACATTCGATATAAAGCGACGGAAGCCTGTAAGATTATTTGCACTTGCAGTCACATATGAATCCATATTTGCAGTATTACGTGTAAGTGAACCTAACCACTCATCATACTGAGCAAGAACGTCTTCTGATTTATCCTTAATGCGGTTCTTCTGGTCATCTGAAAGAGCTGTACCAAGGACATCAGACAACTCACGACTAACAGTGTCTCTGTCTGTCTCAACTGTTTTCTTTGTCTGATCCAGTTTAGCATCTAGAATCTTCTCTTTTGCTGAATTCGCCTGGAACACAAGATTAGCGAGTTCATTCATTCTGGCAAACGGCATATCCATAGAAATGATATCATTCATCTGACGAACAATATCTGTAAGCTCCGAGAGATCCTGCAATGAGCAATTCATATCATACCATCTGCAAATTCCCTTAGCATCCTGATAATTCTTCTGCTGATTGCTGCCGTCCTTATAGAACGCCTCCAGCTGTTCCAAAATTTCTGCATTGTCTTCAAGGTCATCTTTTCTGTTGATGATTTCCTGAAAAACAGAAAGTGTATCAGAAGCATGAAGAATAGCTTCAAAATCCTTATATATATCGGCTGCTACACTGCATCCGGCATAATCAGAACCGTACTTTCCCTTTAATCCGCTAAGGAATTCATTCTTTCTTGTAAAGAATGAAACAACGCCTTCTCTCAGCTTACTTTCTTCAAGAGTTAGATTTTCTGAGTAGATGTCAGACATAATACGCTTCACGGAATAAAGCACCTGCTCATCGATCTTTT
>JAIKVP010000050.1 GCA_024685635.1 Lachnospiraceae bacterium | reverse complement strand
TTTACAGGGGGCATCCATTTTGTTTTTGCCTGAATTCTTTTGTTATTATAGTAGTCTATATATTCTTCAATAGCCTTTGAGAATTCCTCGAAAGAAGAGTATTCTTTCTCATAGCCATAATACATTTCATTTTTCAATCTTTCAAAGAATGTCTCCATAATACAATTATCATAGCAGTTGCCTTTTCGTGACATGGACTGGATAATGCCATGTTCTTGTAAAGCATTTCTAAAATAGGCATGTTGATACTGCCATCCTTGATCAGAATGGAATATAAGACCTTTAACTGACGTAAATTTATCAAATGCCTTATTTAACATTCTCGCTATTTGTTCGAGATTAGGCCTCATAGATAGATCATATGAAATAATTTCATTTGTGTTCATATCTAATATTGGCGATATATAACACTTTCCCCATGAAAAATTAAACTGAGATACATCTGTTGTCCATTTTTGAAAAGGGGCAGTTGTGCTGAAATCTCTATCTATTATGTTGTCAGCAACCTTTCCGACTTCACCCTTATATGAGTGGTATTTCTCCTTTGGACGTTTGCCCATTAATCCGGCATTATGCATAAGACGCTGAACACGTTTATGATTCACCTGATATCCACGATTAACCAACTCCTGATGTACACGTCTTACACCATATCTTCGCTTGTTTAATTCAAAAATACTTTTTATTTCTTCTAGTATTTCTTTATTGCGTTCAGCAACAACATCTTCCTTACTTATCTCATAATAGTAAGTCGATTTAGACATGGGCATGGCTTTAAGAAGATACTTTAGTTGGTATCCTTTTTCTCTGAGTTCTTTGATGATTGCTGCTTTTTCGCCTTGAGTCGCGCAGCTTCCTTTTCTTCTCTCAAGGCGATCTCTTTTTTTATTATTTCGATTTCTGCTCGCATGTATTCATTTTCAGCTCTTAATCTGATTAATTCTTCGTATTCAGATTCATTACACTTTGGTGGTTTTCTTGTTCCTATCTTTTTCATATCTGGATTCCTTGATTTACGACCTTTCTTCATTGATATAAGACCATTATAACCATAAATCTTATATTTGCGAACCCATTGATATAATTGTCCCTGGTTAATACCTGCTGAAAGAGCAACTGATTTGTTAGATTCACCAGCCAAAACACGTGCTACTAAGGCATAACGTTCTTCTGGAGTCCATTCCTTATTCTGATTATTATGTCGTAAAGCATCAGGACCACACGATTCTTCAATTCTAACCCATTCACGTATTGTATCATGAAATCTTTTATCACCGATTCCGCTAGGTGTATCAGGATATTCACCACGATAATACAACTCCACACATTTTCGTTTAAACTCATAACTATAACGCATAAAAATACCCTCCTTACTGGTTTGTCCAGTAAAGAGGGTACATATCAATGAGTCTCTGGCGCTTTTTTAGTTTTTAATTAAGGGAGTTTCTAAGTTTTAGTATGATAGAGTGGCATTTGATTTAGCATTTAAACAAAAGGAGAGGGAGTATATGTAAGTGTCCGATTATCAGGCATTTACATATACTCCCTGTCTGAAGGAGAGAAAGATTATGAAAAGAAAAACTAATATTATCTGTTAATCTATTGTTATACTAAACCTTGATTATGACAAGGGTATGAACTAAAAATGAACGAATTGTAAATAAAACAAGGGTTTTGAAACTATTTTAATTGTGATATAATAATTTTATCTTTAAGCAAGGGGAAGGTTAGATGAATTTCGAATATACGACGGACCGCTTAGTTATGCGTGTTTGCCACGATGATATGGCAGAACAGGTGCTGGATTTTTATGACAAGAATAGAGAGTATTTCGATTGTTATGAGATGACGAGGGCGGATAATTTTTATACAGTTCCTTATCAGAAAGCTACCTTAAAGCTTGAATATGATGAGATGATCAAGAATAAGATGATTAGATTTTATCTCTTTAAGAAGGACGAAGTTGCTGATATCAAGAAGGATTATGAGGTTTTTAAAGAGCTTGATATTGTAAGAAAGAAGATGATTGGTTCAGTTAGTCTTTCACAGATTAGATACGGTTCTTACAGGGATGCGATGTTTGGCTATAAGCTAGACCATGATTACGAGGGCAATGGCTATGCATTTGAAGCCTGTAAAAAGCTTATGGAGATTGCATTTGACGAGTTAGAGCTTCATAGATTAGAGGCCTATATTATGCCATCTAATAAGAGGTCTATTAATCTTATTAAGAAGTTAGGCTTTAGCTATGAGGGTATTAAGCGCAGCTCGTGCGAGGTCAACCATGTCTATGAAGACCACGAATTATATGCATTTGTCAAAGGAATGAACAAGGATGAAGAAGTTGACTGATGATGAGAGATATATGAAAGAGGCAATAAAGCAGGCTAAGAAGGCTGAGGCGATTGGTGATGTGCCAATAGGCTGTGTGATTGTCTATGATGGTAAGATTATTGCAAGAGGCTACAATCGGCGCAATAAGGACAAGACGACCTTAGCGCATGCGGAGCTAATTGCGATTAAGAGGGCGAGCAAGGTTATTAATGACTGGAGGCTTGAGGACTGCACTATGTATGTAACCTTGGAGCCTTGTCAGATGTGCGCTGGCGCTATAGTTCAGGCTAGGATTCCCAGGGTGGTTGCAGGATGTATGAATCCTAAGGCGGGATGCGCAGGCTCGATTATTGATATGTTTCACGTTGATAAGTTCAACCACAAGGTTGATTTCAGTTATGGGATTTTAGAGGATGAATGTAGGGAGCTTATGACAAGCTTTTTTAGGAAGCTTAGAAGTTCAAAGTGATTACTGCCGGAAATGTTAGGGTTTCCGGCAGTTTTTAATATAGTAAAAAACTCCGAGAAAAGATATTCCCGGAGTTGCTTATTTTAAGATAATCCACGCAGTCTGCGTTGTGACCGCAGATGAAAGCGTTACCACAGCAGTTAGCTCGATCCAGGCACCCTCACGGCACACAGGATGACTGCTTAAGGCTGCTCCGTTCCCGACCTGACCTGGTTCACAGGTCCTGTTGCGCGAGACCAAGATGTCAACACCACTTACTGTGGGCAGCCAGACACCCTAAAAGCCCCGAAACAGACCATCGTCTTCGCTATAGCTACGAAAAGAGGGCCTCGCTACGACCCCGACTAGCGTGGAATTTCATTATACATAAATTAGCATAGACTGTCAAATACTGTATTTAGTGGGATTATCGTTGCATTTGTCGTTTATTTTGTAAACAATTTGTTACATTTGACGAAAATAGTGGAAATTATTAAAAAAAAGTGTTAATATAAAACAAGTATTTATTTGTTAGGAAACTTTAACTTTAAATTAAAGCTTGATGCTTATGCTTAGATTGATGTGCGGGGGCGCATTATTAAGCAGAAAGCTAACTATCGCGCGGGGGCATGGGCTTTATAAGCCTAGTTGGGTTAACGATTATCGAAGGTGAAGACATTATGATGAATTATACTACTATTATTCAATATGTTAAGGAACAGACGGAGACCAATGGGCGTCCTCCTAAGTATCCTTTTAGAGACAGATTTGAGCACACTATGAGGGTTTATCGCTGGGCGATTAAGCTACAGAACAAGCTAGGCGGAGATTTGGAGATTATCTCACTTGCAGCCTTGCTTCACGATGTAGGCTGGGATGAGAATGAAGAGATATCTCACGCAATTGTAGGTGCACAGATGGCAGCGGATTTTCTAGTTGAGATGGATTATGATCCTACTAAGATTGGAAGAGTCTGCGAGATTATTAGAAGACATGAGGATCAGGACACTACTGATGAGTTATCATTAGAGTGTCAGATAGTTATGGATGCTGATTTACTTGATGAGCTCGGTGCTATTGGAGTTTTGTGGGATGCGATGGCAACTGCAGTCGAGGGTGGCACAGAGGCGAGCTACAAGAGAGCATACTCAAGGATTAGACAGTATTACAAGATTAACACACCTAAGAGAGTTAGGGCTAAGACGCCTGAGGGTAAGAGAGAGTACCAGAAGCGTATGGATTTCGTGCAGAGCTTCATATCTGAGCTAGAGCGTGAATTATTTTAGACATTTTCGTCACCTCCGAGAGTTCGGGGGTGACATTTTTTATGGAGGTCACCATGGCTGATTTGCTAAAAAGCTTAAGTGAATATAATAAGGAGAATATTTATCCCTTTCATATGCCTGGCCACAAGAGGGCTATAGCTAACGAACTTCCTTATGGCCTTGATATTACTGAGATTAATGGCTTTGACAATTTAAATGCAATGACTGAGGGTGAGATTCTTTGGCAGATGACTAAAGATGCGTCGTCTTTATACGGTGAAAATGTTAGTCTCACTAGGATTTTGTTAAACGGTGCGACCTCCGGGATTATGGCTGCTATCAGGGCAGTTTGTGAGGTAAATGACACGATTGTGATTGCTAGAAATTGTCACAAGTCAGTTTATAGAACAGCGGAAATATTGGGTCTTAATACTAGATATGTCTATCCGGATTATATTGAGGAATATGGCGTATTTGCCGGCTTATCAATAGATGATTTGACGGATAGCTTAAGGAGCGCTAGACGCGAGATGAATGCTAAGGCTTTAGTTGTTACTTCTCCGACTTATGAGGGTATTGTGCTTGATATTAAGGCTATTTCAGAAGTTTGTCATAGTTTTAATATGGTGCTTATAGTAGATGAGGCGCACGGTGCGCATTTGCCTTTTATTCATCCAGAGCTTTCTGCTATTAATAACGGGGCGGATATTGTTATCGAGAGTCTTCATAAGACCTTGCCTGCTATGACGCAGACGGCGATTGTTCATTTGACCAAGGAAGGTGTAAGTAGGGATGGGAATTTGGCTAAGAGCTTAGATCAGATGGTGACTGCATTTGCCTCTAGTTCTCCGTCTTATCTGCTTATGGCATCGGTTGATGAGTGCTTTAATATCTGCAGGGATAAGAAGAGATTTGATGATTATGAAATGAAGATTAAGGCTGAGCGGGAGGCGTATAGGGGCCTTAAGAATATTGGGATTTTGGATGAGAAGAGCGTTTATGGATATGCTTATGATGAGGGGAAGCTGGTGTTTTTGCTTGCGGGAGTTTTTAGAAAGGGTGAAAATAGATTAACTGCTAGCTACGGGCAGGATGCTTTGGCGGATAATGATGCTCTAGCTTTGGAAGATGAGAATGCGTTAGTGGACTACACTGGCTATGACTTGATGGAGGATTTGAGGGAGTTTAAGATTGAGTGCGAGATGGCGTCTGACAATTATTTAGTGGCGATGACTAGCATTATGGACAGTGAAGAGGGCTTTAAGCGTTTAAGAGAGGCTGTTTTTAAGATAGATGAAGGCCTTGTTAGGACGCGTAACATTTGCCCTAGGGTTAGGAGGGCGAAGAAGGAGAAGGTTAAGCTTAGGCTGGTTGTGGATGGTGAGGAAGATAGAGGGCTTAGTCTAGGAGATGAAAATGCTTTAGAATCTAAGCATACTGATGGCGTTATAAATGCTTTGAATGTTAGCTGTGTGGATAAGGATAGCGCTGTTAAACTAGCTGAGGATAATGCCCCTGACAATCCAAGCTTTATAATTGCCGACCAGGCGATGAGCATAGCAGAGGCGAGAATGAGGGATGTCGCATATCTTGATATTGATAAGATATATAAGCAGTTAGCAAATGGCATAACTAACACTAGCGCCATGAAGGAAAATGTTACTGGCTTTGTCGCCGGCGACTACATTATGAGATACCCGCCGGGAGTGCCTATTGTAGCACCCGGAGAGAGAATAACCAGGGCGATTTTAGACGAGATTATGAAGGCGCCTGATAAGATGCTAGGTCTTGTCGACGGGAAAGTTCCTGTTATTATTTAGTGCTAATTCTTAGGGCTATTTGCTGATGAATATAAGCATTTATGCCGATATAATATATAAGTGCAACTGAGCGCTGATTATGTTACAATTAGGGTTAGAAAGAAGCGATTTTGGGCGTTTTATTAGATATAGCATTTGCAAATGATATAGGAACGTTTTCATTTCATTTGCATATTTTTGGAGGTTAATCATGGCTTTATTGATTACACTTGAGGGGCCGGATGGCTGCGGAAAGTCAACGCAGATAGGTTTTTTGAAGGAATATTTTGAGGGGCAGGGCAAGAAAGTTTTGCTTGCTAGAGAGCCTGGTGGCACCTCGATTAGCGAGAAGATTAGAGAGATTTTGCTTGATAATGATAACAGCGAGATGGACTATAGGGCAGAGTTGTTTTTGTATGCAGCTGCTAGAGCACAGCTCGTTGGCGAGGTTATAAAGCCTGCGCTTGAGGCTGGAACAGTCGTAATTATGGACAGATTTGTTGACAGCTCGGCAGTTTATCAGGGCATGGCTAGAGGACTTGGTGTAGACACTGTTTATAAGGTAAATGAAATCGGCCTTGATTCAGTGAAGATAGATTTGACGATTCTGCTTGATTTGCCGGCTGAAGAAGGGCTTAAGCGCAAGAAGTCTCAGCATGAGATGGACAGGATGGAGAAGGAGAGTTTAGATTTTCATAAGAAGGTTGCCGAAGGTTATAGAGAACTCGCGGCTCGTAACCCTGAGAGAATCTATAAGGTTGACGCAACTAAGTCGGTTGAGGAGATTAGAGAGTTAATTCTTGATAGGGTTAAGGAGTTAATGAAATAATTCTTGAATGCTAATTAGATTAAGGGATTAGAGCTTGAGTTAATTAATGAATAAATTAGAACTATAGTTAGTAGTATGAGTAATAGCGATAACTAATGCATTTGCCTAAGAGAAAGAAGGTGCAGATATTGGAGATTAAGGTACAGGAAACGCAAAATGTCAATCAGACGGCAGCCGCAGCGCCTAAGAATCAGGACGTCAACGGGAATTTTAAGTTTACTTTAGTTGGCAATCTTGAGAAGTCCGAGCTTCAGGAGAAGCTTACTAAGCTTATGAAAGAGATTACTGAGCAGGGTGAGCGAATTGCGAAGCATATGGACATTAAGGATATGCGCGCTTATAGGGCTAAGATTAAGGAATTTATGAACGAGGTTTCTGCGAATTCGCACGAATTTTCAAGGGAGAACTTTCTTGACAGACGAGGCAGACACAGGGTTTACGGCATTGTAAGGAAGGTCGATGCTACACTTGATGACTTAGCAGAAGAGCTTCTTAAGGACGAGAAGGACAATATTGCAATTTTGCAGAAGGTAGACGATATCAGGGGGATGTTACTTGACATTTCGACTTGATAAAGATGCTATTTCTAACATTTTCAAATTGATATAACAAAAGCGGGCTTCTTACCATTTCAAATAATTGTAAGAAGTTGCTTTTTGTGTTATACTATTCTAACGAGTTTTGAGCGGAGGTGACGGGATGAAGCAACTAGATGAGATAATTGGAGAGGAACAGATTATAGATTATTTTAAGCAGGCGATTGGGAATAAGTCCGTCGGCCACGCTTATGTTTTTGAGGGTGAAGAAGGCAGCGGTAAGAAGACGCTTGCATATACATTTGCGAAAATGCTTGAGTGCGAGGAAGGTTCTGACGAGCCTTGTGGCAAATGTAAGTCATGCCTTATGGCAGACGGATTGAATCATCCGGATATTATAACAATAACTCATGAGTCGCCAAGGCATTTTGGCGTTGATGAGCTTAGAAATCAGTTAGTTAGCGAGATGGGAGTTAAGCCTTATCACAGTAGATACAAGATATTTATTGTGCCGGACGCTGAGATTATGACAGATCAGGCGCAGAACGCTATCTTAAAGACTATCGAGGAGCCGTCAGAGCACGGAATCGTGATGCTTTTGACTACCAATGCAGGACGCTTTTTGCCAACTATTATGAGTAGATGCGTTAAGCTTACAGTTAAGCCAATTGATCCTTTAAAGGTTTATAACTATCTTAAGGAGAATTATAGCACTTATCCTGATGGCAGTAATGTGAGCGAGGAGGATTTCAGGTTTGCAACTGCTTATGCCCAAGGTAATATTGGCAAAGGTATTAGGGCTATTGAGAATCCAGACTTTAAGAATGTAAGGGACATCGCACTTTCGGCAGTTAAGAATATACACAATTTAGAGATTCCTGACATGGTATTTTCTGCTAAGAATGCCGCAGATTATAAGCTTCAGCTGATGGATTATTTTGATATTATGAAGCTATGGTTTAGGGATGTTTTAATGTTAAAGGTAACTAAGAATATAGACCAGTTAGTGCTTAAGGATATGTATAGTTACATGAATAAGCAGGCTAGCGTGGTATCTTATGAGGGTATAGAGTTGATTCTTGAAGCATTAGATAATGCCAAGATTAGATTGGATTCTAATGTTGATGTAGCGACTGTTTTAGAGCTTTTGTTGTTTAGAATTAAAGAACAGCTTAAGTGGGTTAAGTAACATTTTAGGAGTAACAGATTATGATAGAGATAATTGGAGTGCGCTTTAGGGAGAATGGTAAGATATACTATTTCGCACCTGAGCACAACAATGTTGAAGTTGGAGACCACGTAATTGTGGAGACCATAAGAGGCGTCGAGTACGGAAGTGTAGTACTTGGACGACGCACAATTGAAGAGGGCGACAAGCCAGCAATCAAGCCTATTAAGAGAATTGCCAATGAAGAGGATGCCAAGCAGTACGAGGAAAATATTCGTCAAGCTAAGGAGGCATTTAAGCTTTGCGAGAAGAAGATTGCCAAGCATGAGCTTGATATGAAGCTTATTGACTCAGAGTATACATTTGACAAGAATAAGCTTATATTCTACTTTGCATCGCCTAATAGGGTGGATTTTAGAGAGCTAGTTAGAGACCTCGCCAATGAATTTCATACTCGTATTGAGTTGAGACAGATTGGTGTAAGAGATGAGACCAGACTTCTCGGTGGAATGGGCATTTGCGGAAGACCGCTTTGCTGCGCTACATTTTTATCTGAGTTTGGCGGCGTTTCAATTAAGATGGCTAAGGAGCAGAATCTTGCCATGACTCCGTCTAAGATTAGTGGAGTTTGCGGAAGATTGATGTGCTGTCTTAAGAATGAGCAGGCGGCTTACGAGTATCTTAACAGCAAAATGCCAGCGGTTGGCGACAAGGTTATCACACCTGACGGAGCAGAGGCAGAGGTTAAAAATGTCAATGTCTTAAGAGAGACAGTAAGAGCTGTCATAAGGACTGAGGACGACGATATTGATATCGTTGAGTACAAGGTTGACGACTTGAAGTTTACGCCTAGAAAGAAAAAGCCATACGTTAAGAAAAACAACAATCAGAACAATATGAATGAGGCTGATGATGCTGAACTTAAGGATTTAGAGAAAGAGGATAGAAAGTATGGCATTGAAGATTAAGGATGTAACTTTGCTTAAGGGTGAGCGCATCGATGACTTACAGTGCAAGGGTTTAGGAATCATTCAGAATCCTGATGGCTTTTGCTTTGGAGTTGATGCAGTGTTGCTTTCTCACTTTGCCCATGTTAGAAATAACGATAGATGCCTTGATCTTTGTTCTGGAACTGGTATTGTTCCTATACTTATGCACGGCCTTAATGAAGAGAGAAATGCTAAATATCTCGGAATTGAGATTCAGGATACTAGCGTTGATATGGCTAGTAGAAGTGTCGAGATGAATGGGATTAAAGATTTTGTTCATATAACCAAAGGAGATGTTAAAGAAGCTGCGGCTATTGTTGACGCAGCTTCTTTTCAGCTTGTAACGGTCAATCCTCCTTATATGGCAGCATCTAAGGCATTAAAGAATCCCACGCTTCCTAAGACAATTGCAAGGCATGAGGTTATGTGCGATTTAAGGGATGTAATTAGGGCTGCTTCATTTGCCTTGGCTAAAAAAGGCAGGTTTTATATGGTTCACAAGCCTTCTAGATTAGCCGAAATTATCGCAGTTATGAAGGAGTTTAATATTGAACCTAAGACTATGCGGATGGTTCATCCCTATATTGATAAGGAGCCTGTATTAGTGCTTATTGGCGGGATAAAGGACGGTGGAGTGGAAATGCGAGTTTTAGCGCCGCTTGTGTTATATGAAGAGCAGGGAGTTTATACTGAGGAGCTTAAGAGTATATATGGGATAAGTGAGTGAAGTATAGGAGATAAGCGAGTGAAATATAAGGGATATGTAGCTTTGATAAGTCTTAATTAATGCTTGTTACTATAAGAATAAATATAAGATATTAGTTTAACGATATGAAAGTATATTAAATAAGCGAGTTAGATATACGGAGGTAAAATATGCAGGGTGTATTATATCTGGGA
>JAIKVP010000034.1 GCA_024685635.1 Lachnospiraceae bacterium | reverse complement strand
TACATTTCTACAAAATGCAAGCGCCTTAAGTTTTCCCTGCGGATGATATTTTTCTATCTGCTCTGCGATAAAATCGCAATGATCTTCTTTCGCTATCTGCGCAATCATTCTGCGCTCGTCATTTCCGGATAAACCATAATCAACAAGCTGATCCCTAATACCATAATACTTAAAAGGAACAACCAAATCATTTGCTATCGCATCGCGGAGCCTTAATTCATATGGTACATTACGATCAAAAAGCTCGAAGACATCTTGGTTATCCATACGTTCAGGTGTGGCCGTAAGTCCAAGTAAAAATTCAGGTTCAAAGTAACCAATAATCTTCTTATAGGTTTCCGCAGTGGCATGATGACATTCATCAATAATAATGTAATCAAATTCATTTTTGGAAAACAATTCCAATGAATTGCACATCGTAATATTAGTTGCAAAGACAAAATCAGCATCATATTCCTTACTGGTACCACTGTAAATACCATAAGTTACATTCTTGCCAAAAATCTCTTGAAAAGTCTCTAAGGACTTCTTTAAAATGGACCCTTCGTGCACTATATATAAAAGCCTCTTGGGGTTAAAATTCAACGCATCAAAAGCCGCCAGATAAGTCTTACCACTACCAGCAGAAGCTATGGTAAGTGCGCGGCTCCCACCTACTGCACGATATCTGTTAAGCTCCTTCAAAGCCTTTTTCTGCATATAATTAGGTTTAATCTTTGACGATGACAGATCATAATCCATATCCCATCGCTCTATTGCAAAATTCAACTTTGTTGCATATTTATTGATCAACTCATGTGTTAGCGTCTCTGTAGCTTCCCACTTTTCATCAAATTCCTTTTCTGCCTCATCATATACTCCCGGCTCATAGAAATCCGACACCGATACATCCCATTCAATATTCTTAAGTAGTGCATACCTGGTAATATTAGAAGATCCAATCAACAGTTCTCTGTGCTCGCCAAACGCAAAAAGGTATCCCTTCGAGTGATATCCCAGCGTAGCATATCCAGTATCATGGAAACTCTCATAATCAATATGGCACTGAAAATTCGGACATCTGCCCATTAATGCAATGAAGCTCTTAAGCGATTCAATGTCCGTAAAATTCTGATATGTCGATGTAATGATTCTGCCCTGACAACCTCTTTCAACAGCTGCCTCTATATCTTTAAACAACAAAACCAGGCCAGCTTTTTTTATAAAGCTGACTGAGAAATCAAAGGATTTACAATGTCTCAAGTTATCTTTAATCTTATCAAGAAAAGTAACCTCTGTATAATTTGTCAAAAATTGATTTGGCATAATTATCAACTCTCCTATATTCATCAATCCTTGGTTTATCAGGATTCATCTTCTTCCTCCTGCTTATCATCACCAATTGAATCTCATAAATTGATGAAATTGAAATCTCCCCTACTGAATCTTAAACTAAATTTCATTACAAATAACGAAACCGGGGCTGTCGATCAAGATGCAACACACGATAAAACAGCATCTGTCCTATCACAGACACTTTCGTTCATTCTCTTGACCCGCCCCGGTACACTCACATCACGTTCCGGTAAATCGGTATTGTATATCTCAACTAAACTCGTTAGCTTTTGAATAATGGTTATTAGTTCTTTTTCGGGAATATGACTTGAATCCTGCATCGAATCCACAACATAAGAAGCCGGTTGATCAGCGATCCTCGGCTTGGTAAAATAGTTTGTCTGATCCGTCTCTTCACACATGATTTTATAGAGATAAAATATCTTTAGTTTTTGCTTTCTCCCCTTTGCCATACCCTCTTCCCCCAAAAAGAATCCAGCCACAACTATATTCACATTATTATAGCATATCTCAAACAAAAAATCTACTTTTCGGATTTTTTACAGATGTCCAATATTATGCCAGTAATTTCCATGCCATATAGGAGACAAAAATCTTACCTAATTCCAGTGACACATGTCGAATTCAATTGCAAAAATGAGCCGATTCACCTCAGTAGCCAAAGAAGGCTCCATCCATCTATACCTTGACCGCCTCACCCCTCACTCCGTCCATGCAACTCCTTCGGAGCTCCGGCGCCTACAATTCTCGTCCCGCCTGACGGCGGAACGAAACCTATGAATAGCACTCCCGATATAACTTCTTGATGTACTCAGGAGCGCTCTCAGCCAGCCATACCTTAAGCAGGCCGTGTTCCACACGTGCTCTTAACCAGGGAGTAATCTGCCGCATTGTTTCATCCATTTCGTTTTTATATGTTCTATCCATAACCGCCCTCTACTTTCCAAGGATATCCTTCTGTATTCCTTATACAACTCACAACACATGCTGTTTCCTCTACAGCACTTACTCTTCTTCTCTTTCTTCTCTCTATAATATATATTATATCCTCCATATGTCCCTTTATTTTCCCACCTCGAATCCACTATGAACCCTTGTTACTGTTCAGTCGTTAGCCGGAAGGCTTATCTCGTAACCACATTGCTACCAAATTTTCTTTTGAAAAAGTGCGTAAAACAGCGATTTTTTCGCTTTTTTTATTGCTTTCTATATGGTTATGTGTTATAATTATCTCATAACCACATAGGAGGTGTTCACATGGCAATCATCAAACAATTCGACAAACGCTCCGGCATAACTTATGTCTATGACTCTAAATCTTACTACGACAAAGA
>JAIKVP010000244.1 GCA_024685635.1 Lachnospiraceae bacterium | reverse complement strand
CCCATTTTATTTAACATTCATCCAAATAAAGTTGCTATCACTCGTCATAAAGTCAAGGTTATATATCATGATAATCTGATCGTAATTGCCTGACTCAGTTAGCTCTTTAACATCCTCATGGTAGTATCTTAAATCAACCACATCAATCTTATCATAATGGTCGGCTAGGAAAGGTAGCAAGGCGTGAGAATATGAATCCTTAAACACCAAGGCTTTCTTGCCACTTCCCGCATTGCTTTCAATAGTAATAAAAGGATGATTACCATCAAGGAAGTAAGTGTATTTATCCTTGGTGTGAAGCTTAGAGCCTGCAAACAGGCTATTCATCCTAGTTCCATCTTCAAATGTTACTCTATAATTACCAGCCGGATTAGATAAAACCTCAATCGCATCAGGCTTAGCAAAGCTTAATGGCGCCTTAGAATAAAGCGAGCCATAAAAATCTTCACTCACTATCTCATCAGAATACATAATCAGAGGATTAGGCGTTATGCCAAGCTCCTTAGCAAGCTCTGTATAGGCATAATAAGCGCCCCTCATAGTCCAGTGATGATCTGTATTAAAGTATATATCCTCGCTCTTATGCTCCCTTAATGTATCAGTAGGATTGACATAAACAACATCCTTAAACTTCTTATAGGCAAGCTCAAAATCAGTTTCAGCGTCCGCCATATAAATGTTATCAGCCAAGACATCAGTGTAAACAGTCTGCACATTAGGCGCTAAGAGCATTGCAATAGGATACTTATCCTTATAATAGTCCATATAACTATCAATAAACTGCAGATTCTCATCATACTGTCTATAGTTAGGATCATAAGCCTTAACATACTTACCATCCTTGCCGAAGTAGACTCCATTGGCCCCCTGCTTATGCGTCAGATACTCCATATCCGACTTAATAGAGACAAATGTATCCTTCCCGGATATCTGGTCCGCCATATATTTTTCAAACTTTTCCTCATAGCTTCCGTCAACTAAGGACTTAAAACTAAGCTCCGGCTTAAGCTCTAAATATCTATTTTCAATCTCCGAAAACTCCCTGTCGGGAAGCCCAAAGGTCGCAACGCTTATCGCTGCTAGCATCATTACAAATATTAAAACTATAATCTTATTCTTCATCTTAACACCCCCTAAAACCTAAAGTACAAGAACGGATTAAAGGATGCACTGACAAGATATGCAATTGATATAACAAATACCAAAGTAATAAAGCATATCTGCACTATCTTAAATATGACATTTTTATCTTCAACTGAAACGATATATTTATCATATAACTTCTTAGGAAGCGGTGTAGCACCGATTGCCGCAATAATAAACAGCAGCAAATAAGAGCCAATCGCCTCAGCGGTTCTTCCGTTAAAAAATGCTATATCGCCGAAACCGAACATACCCTTTAAGGTAACGAAAAACTCAGCCATATCATTTGCCGCAAATACTGTCCAGCTTATAACAACCAAAAACATTGCGTAAACCATTCTCACAAACTTAGGAAGCTTCTTTAACAGATTAAGCAAGAAGACCTTCTCAATAATCAGTAAAACGCAGAAATAAAGTCCCCATGTGACAAATGTCCAGGCAGCCCCGTGCCAGATTCCTGTAAGAAGCCAGACGATGAAAATGTTACGATACTGCTTAAAGGCACCTACCCTGTTTCCACCGAGTGGAATGTAAATGTAGTCCTTAAACCACGAACTCAATGATATATGCCAGCGTCTCCAGAACTCTGTGATGCTGTCGGAAATGTATGGATAATTAAAGTTCTCAAGGAAGTTAAATCCAAACATTTTGCCAAGTCCAATCGCCATATCTGAATAACCTGAGAAATCATAATAGATCTGGAAGGTAAATGCTATCGACGCAAGCCAAAGTAAAACAACGCTCTGGTTATCAGCGTTAAGAGCATGAACCCTTGTATAAAGCTCACCGACTGTATTGGCGATTAAAACCTTCTTACCTAAACCAATAACAAATCTCTTAGCACCCTCAGCAAATAAATCAACACTCTCAACCCTTAAGCTTAACTCATTTTCAACTGTTTCATATCTTACGATAGGGCCTGCGATAAGCTGTGGGAAAAGGGCAACATAAGTAGCAAGCTTAAGCCAGTTCTTCTGAACGGCAACCTTGCCCCAATACGCGTCTATTAAATACGATAGAATCTGGAATGTGTAAAATGATATACCGATCGGCAAAGCAAGCTCCGGAAGCTTAATAGAGGTCTTAAAGACCGAATTAATATTAGCTAAAATGAAATCGGTATACTTAAAAATTACCAAGGCTCCAACATGGATAAATATCGCTATTCCCAAAGAAAGCCTAGCCTTCTTTATATCGCCTAACTCCTTATACTTACCTATAAAGAGTCCCGCGACATAGGCGACAATAGTTGAGCCAATCATCAAAAAGACGTATATAGGCTCGCCCCAGGCATAAAAAATCAAGCTCATAAAAAAGAGCCATGCGTTAGTTAGATTCCTAGGCGCCTTTACGCTTACTAATATGAAATATATAGCCAGAACAACTGGCAAAAATACGAATAAAAATACTACACTGCTAAAAACCATATCAACCCTCCGACAACTATCTACTTTACAACATATTATGCCTATAAATCAAGCCTTTTTGCAAATATAGCCGTCATTTTCTAACTATTCTTCTACTATTTTTAAATAACCATTCCCCACGCAGTAGTCTATCTTAAAGGTTCTAGTCTCATCATCCCTGTTAAAATGTATGCTGATTTTCTCGGAATTCTGAAATGTTACTACACCTCTTCCAAACTTTTTATGTTCAACAACTGCTCCGATTGAAAGTGAGCGTCTGTCAAATGAAATCTCTCCGACAAAGCGCGAAGGCTCAAGCTTTTTATTAAAGATTTTCTCAAGCGTATATATGTATAAATGCCTCTTTGCCCTTGTCATTGCAACATAAAACATCCTTCGCTCTTCCTCTAACTCAGCGTCCTTAATCGCCTTCTTGTGTGGAGTGTAGCCTTCATTTGCATTTATAATAAAGACTGTATCAAACTCTAATCCCTTGCTGCCATGCATGGTTGAAAGCAGCACTGCGTCACGCTTATCATCCCTTTTCTTGCTCTCGTTAAGCTTCACCTTATAGTCCTCAATATAGTCAAACCATTCAGAAAATGTCTTGTAATCCTTAGCCCTCTCCTCAATCGTATCAAGGATTTCCTTAAATTCTTCTAAGTCTAGATTGCGCTCCTTAGAGTATTCATACAGGTAATCGTCATAGCCTACCGCCTGCCTTATGAAGTTTATAGCCGCATAAGGAGTACATCTAGAAATGAATACGATATCTGCTGACATTTTCTCAATCCTCTCAACCATCCAGTCTTTAGATGCGAGTTTAATCTTTAAGTCCTCTAAATCGACTGTGGGCTTATCAAGTAGGGACCTACTTATATAGCGGTTTGGCTTGTTCATTATCGTTAGAAAATTAGCCCTGGACATATCGCCTAGCGCCATTTTGATATAGGAGATAATATTCTTGCTAAGCCAGTGTTCATAAATATTAAAGGCCATGTCCTTAAGCTTAAATGGAATATTATATTTCATAAGCTTCTCAGTTAGAAGCTGACTCTCAATATTAGACCTGAATAATACTGCCATATCCTGATATAGCATGCCTTTAGAGTTGTAATCTCTAATCTTGTCAATTATGTCATTATGTTCCTCAAACTCATTGTCTTTTTTGAGCAGATGTACGGGCTCAACCGCGCCCATATTAGAGGAAACCTCTTTAGGATATCTCTTTAGATTGTTGATTATTAGCTGCTCTGACGCTTTTACAATCTCACTTGACGAGCGGTAGTTAATGCCGAGCGTGGTCATCTTAGCATCACTATAATCCTTAGTGAAATTAAGCATAATCTCAGGCTTAGCACCTCTAAAACGGTAGATTGACTGATCGTCATCGCCCACAATGAAAATGTTATCTTCAGGCTTTGCAAGCATTTTCACAATGTCGTACTGGACGCGGTTAATGTCCTGAAACTCGTCGATTAAGATGTATTTATAGCGCGCCTGGTAGGCCTTTAATATATCCTCTCTCTCCTTAAAGAGCTTATAGCAGTCAGACTGCATATCGTCAAAATCTATCAGTCTTCTCTTCTTTCTCTCACTCTCATAACCCTCATAGATTCGCTTAAAAACCTCTGCCGAGCAGCTAGTGCTATAGTAGGCGTCAAGTGGTATCATATCGCCCTTCACATAGGAAATCTCTGATAAGACTTCATTTACATAGTCATTTTCTGTTGAAATCTCAATCTGCTCGTTGATGCAAAGCTCCCTGACTATGCGCCTCTTAAGGTCGTCATTTATAATGTTGGCAGTCGTGTAGCCATAGACGCTTCTTAAAACGCTAAAGAAAACAGCGTGGAAGGTGCCAAATGTAACTGGCGCCTTCTCACCCTGCATCATCTTGTCAAAACGCTCCCTCATCTCCACCGCTGCCGCCTTGGTAAATGTAATAACCAGGATGTTGGCTGGGTGGACGCCTGCATTTTCAATTAAATACCTGGTGTGATTGACGATAACTGATGTTTTACCGGAACCAGGACTTGCAAGCACCATAAAGGGTCCATTTACATGTTCAATTGCCTTTAACTGTTCGTTAGTAAAGTCCATAAATATAAGTCGTTAATATTAAGCAAATAAGTCTAAAATAGCTGCCTTAGGAACTCCACCTACCTGTCTCTTAATCTCTCTTCCATCCTTCATTGCAACTAATGTAGGAATAGACATAACGCTAAACTGCTCAGCTAATTCCTGACACTGATCAACATCAATCTTAACTACCTTGATGTCAGACTGCTCATCAGCAATCTCATCAATAACAGGGCTAAGCTGCTTACATGGACCACACCATGTTGCAAAAAAGTCGATTAACACTGGCTTATCTGCCTCTAAAACCTCTTTATCAAAATCTGCTGCCTGTAAATGTAATGCTGCCATAATTAAATCCTCCTTTAATAAAATGTTACTGATTATAAATACACCGGATTCTCTTCTTTCAAACGCTGTTTGTCGTTGTACATCATATAATCAGCACGTCTAAATGTATCCATATAAGACCCGTCAATCTCCGGATCAAATACTGCATAACCACACGCTACACTGTAGTAGAATTCAAAATCATCGAAGTCCTGAATGCTCTTCTCTTGAATAGTTGTCTGAAATTCATTTATTCTATCGACGATATCCTCTACAATTCCTGGGAAGAGAACAACAAACTCATCTCCACCTATTCTGTAGCTCTTGTCCTTGCCAAACTCGTCTCTTATTGATGTCGCAACCCTCATAAGCATTCTATCGCCCATCTCGTGTCCCACATGGTCATTGATAAGCTTAAGATTATTGACATCCATAACAACTATGGTAAACATAGCCTTGCCCTCTTCGACAAGCTCGACATACTCATCCTCCTTGGCTATATAAGCGTTACGATTGCCAAGGCTTGTGAGTTCATCCACAAATGCCACATTGTTCATATACTCAAAATGCGACTTCATAGCTGTTGCCATAGCTTCAAAGTTATGAGCTAGTACCCCAACCTCATCCGTACGATTTGTCTTAAAATTAAAATCTGCCTCAAAGAATCCCTTTTCCATATCCTCAGAGATAACAGCAAGTTTCCTAAGAGGAGCAACTATACTATATAACATAATGATAATAAGAATAATTCCGACTAGCGCAACAGGAAGTGCAAACTTCATCGCATCTTTTACGGTATCTTTTCTCACCTTGTCAAACTCTGAGCTAGGAACTACTATGCAAAGCTTCATATTATTTCTAAGCTTATCACACATCAGCTTGACATCCTTGCCATAGAAATTAAGCTCAATAAGCTTAGCTTCATTTTCCTCTGCATCTACTAAATTGACAAGGTCTACAAACTCCTCTGAAAGCTCTCTCTTTCTGACTCCGTCAGGATATTTAGGATGGTAGAGTATGTCATCATTTTCTTGAACTAAAAATGCATATCCTGAATCGTAAAGTTCAATAGAAGACACCTTGCTTCTAAGATATTCTGCATTAACATCCATTCCGATCACACCAATTGTAACGTCGTTATAATATATCGGAATGACATAGGATATCATATCAACTTCAATGTTATCATTTCTATATACATCCATCCAAATAGGCTCTCCTGCCTTAAGCGGCTCATAATACCATCCAACATGGGAGACATCATCCTTGTCATATAAAGAAATGTCAGTACAAGGCATGTCAACATACTTATCAATGTCAGGATCGTAGCTTAAGAAAAATCCCTCTAACGAGCCAAATAGATCTGGATTGAGACGAATATACGCCGCTAATACCCCACTAGAGTTATTGATTGTAGAAAGAGTGATACCCTTAATTTTGGCCACATACTCATCTCTTGTGCTCTTATCTTTCATAAAGCCAGGATTAGACGCCTCTAGCTCCTGCATAGCGTAATAATACATCTGATTAGTAGAAATCTCTATCTCTTTTAAGAGAGAATCCATCTCTTCAACCTTGGCTTCATTGGCAAACTTCATAGATGTCTTAATATCATTCTTCTGAAGCATATTCAAGTGATCAATACTCACATATAATATCCAACTAACGAGAAAGCAGACAATAATCAAAACTACTGTCAAAACTTTGGTTAATATAGATTTCACTATTGTCACTCCTTCCCTTAATAACACTTACACACTTTCTTATAATACCACTGTTTTATAGGCAAATGCAAGCGTTTCGGGACTATGAGATACGCTTTTAAAATGAATATTGCCGGTAGGTGCAAATCTGGCATAGGTCTGCGCTTACCGGCTATATACAAATAAGGAGTTTACTAACTACAGTTGTTAGTATAGACTAACTTATGTTAAATGTCAATAACTAAATTGAAATTTATTGAAATATTTTTTAGACTAGTATTCTATTTAAGATTTCATCTGTCTCAATTAGTTCCTTAGCCTTGCTTCGATACTTCTCTTCATGAAGATAGGTATGTCTGTGTGGCTTTATTGATGGTGCCATATCTATGGCTTTTATAAAGTCTGCCTTCTTCATGCCGAGCGTCTCAACATAGTCAAAGAAGCCCGTGTCAGTAAAGATTGTCTTTACTCGTTTTGACCTGTGCTCCTGGACTAACGACATCAAGTAAGTCGCAATTCCGACCTGAACACCATGTAACTCTGGTCTCTCTAAAAATGAATCAAGCGCGTGAGAAATAAGGTGCTCACTTCCGCTTACAGGTGCAGATGAGCCTGCTATTTCATTGGCAATTCCACTCATTGCTAAAGAGTCTACAAGCTCCTTTAAGAACAAGCCGTCTGTGATAGATTCAAACGG
>JAIKVP010000180.1 GCA_024685635.1 Lachnospiraceae bacterium | reverse complement strand
AGTGATACCTCAGATCCAGATGCCATTAATATTCCATCAGGAACTTCCTTAGCGCCATTAAACACTATATATCCACCCTTTAGAGCATCCTTTGAGCTGCCCTCAAGCTGTGGAAGGTTCTGTCTTGATAACACAAGCGCTATAGGTGTCTTAGTTGAAGTTAGTGCTAAGTACCAGCCGCATGCTGTCTCGGTAGCATCAGCAGGTCTAAATGTATTGAAGTTAGGAAGTGCCCTAAACATTGCAAGCTGCTCAATAGGCTCATGTGTAGGTCCATCCTCGCCGACACCGATACTGTCGTGCGTCAAAACATAAATGGCAGGAATAGCCATCAATGCTGAAAGTCTAGCCATTGGCTTTAGGTAGTCACTAAATACGAAGAAGGTTGAAACATAGCTCTTTAGACCACCGTGAAGTAACAAACCGTTGCCAATCGCTGCCATAGCAAGCTCTCTAACACCAAAGTGGAAGTTTCTTCCACTGTAGTCTTCCTTAGAGAAATCACCCTCGTCGTTCATATATGTCTTAGTAGAAGGTGCCAAATCAGCTGAACCTCCAACCATGTTAGGAACTAAATCCTTTAACTTGTTAATTAAAATGCCTGAGAGATTTCTTGTAGCCTGAGGCTTATTTTCATATGCCCAGAAGTCCTCGTTATTCATAATAGCATCTTTATCAATTGGAGTTAGATAGCTATCAAATCTTTGAGCTTTCTCAGGGAACTTAGCTCTATAAGAATCAAGAAGCTTATTCCATTCATCTTCCTTAGCTGCTCCTTCATTTGCAAGTGATTTATAATTGTCATAAACTTCAGCAGGAACCTCAAAATCTCCGTAATTCCATCCTAAATTGTCCTTTAATGCCTTGACATTATCAACGCCTAAAGGCTCACCGTGGGCCGCTGCCTTGCCTTCCTTAGCAGGACATCCAGCACCAATCTTAGTGTTAATCTTTATAAATGATGGGCGAGTCTTGTCAGCCTTAGCTTCCTCAATCGCCTTAGAAATCGAATCTAAATCTGTGCCGTCACTAACCTCTAATACCTGGAAGCCAAATGAGGCAAATCTTGCCATAACGTCCTCTCTAAAGGCAATGTCAGTACCGCCCTCAATGGAAATGTTATTGGAATCGTAAAGTACAATAAACTTAGATAATCCCCATGTACCAGCTAAAGAGCCAGCCTCATAAGAAGTACCCTCCATCATACATCCGTCACCAACTAATGCGTATGTATAATGATCAACTATATCAAAGCCATCCTCATTGAACTTAGCAGCCAAATGTGCCTCTGCCGCTGCCATACCAACTGCAGTAGCAAAGCCTGCACCTAAAGGACCTGTTGTAGTCTCTACACCAACGGTATGTCCATACTCAGGATGCCCTGGTGTAAGTGAGTCTAACTGTCTAAAGTTCTTGATATCCTCAATTGACAAATTCCCATATCCAAACAAATGTAGCAATGAATAGATAAGCATTGAACCATGACCAGCTGATAATACAAACCTGTCTCTGTTAAACCAGTTAGGATTAGCAGGGTTGTGATTCATATGATGAGCCCATAGCTCATACGCCATAGGAGCAGCTCCAAGTGGAAGACCTGGATGTCCAGAATTGGCCTTTTGAATTGCCTCTGCAGACAATACCTTGATTGCATTTACTGATAAGTTGTCAATTGAATTCATGACTAAATATCCTTTCTTGAACAATTATTAGTACAATAAATATAAGAAATGTTTATAAAAACATTCGCTTAACATAATACTTGATTTAAGCAAAAATTGCAACACAATGTTAGCCTTAATAATATGGCAAAATATAAAACTATTCTACAAGGCCTTAGACATAACAATGCCATCTTCTACAGGAGATGAATAGTAATTCTTTCTAACGCCATCCTCCTTAAAGCCTAACTTGTTATATAAGCCTTTTGCGGCTTCATTACTCTCTCTTACTTCTAGTCTTATGGTCTTAACACCATTAGCAGATACTAAGGCAAATAGTTTATCCATTAAGGCTTCTGCTATATGATTTTTTCGATACTCAGGAAGAACCGCAATTCTTGTAATATCTCCCTCGTCGACATATTTCATAAAGCCTACAAAGCCAACCATCTTACCGTCACACTCTGCAACTAAATAATGGTTATCCATATACTTAAAAAAATCTTCAAAATCCTTCTTACTCCATGGATTAGATATACATTTTGAGTCTATATCTGCAATGGTCTCAACATCTTCAGGAGCTAAAGGTCTAATAATAGCAATCTTTCCCATAGCTATCCCCTCTTTTCCTTAAGCTTTCTCTCTCTTTCAGCCTGAGACATTCTTAAATACTCTGGCGCAAAGTGGTCGGCATTAGTGAAGTTTCCAGCCTCATACATTTGCTTAGCTCTAAACGCTAAGGCAGCTGCATCCTGAACATTAAGATGTATAGCTGCAATTATATCACCCTCTCTTAAGCGAGAGCTTATAACATCTTTATACCTAACTGAACCGTCGCCCATATAGATAACATTTTCATCAAAGCCGCTTACCTTATCAAGCAGTTCATCAATTCCTATAGCACAAGGCTCAATAATAGTTTCAAACTCATCAGTAAGCTTGTATGCGGCTGTATATACCTGCTCTCTTCTGGCATCCATAAGAGGCACTATTATCTTATCGCTGCCATAGAATCTGTAGGCAAGTCCCTCTAGTGTTGATATTGCAATCAAAGGTTTATCAAGCGCTAAACACAGTCCCTTAGCGGTCGCAGCTCCTATTCTTAGGCCTGTAAATGAGCCAGGACCAGATGCAACAGATATGGCATCTATTTCATTTATATCCTGGTCAACACTCTTAAGCATAGACTCCACCATAGGAAGTAAAGTCTCAGAATGTGTGCGCTTATATTGAATTGAATAGCTAGCTCTAATCTCGTCATCAACTAAAAGTGCTGTCGTAGCCACAATGCCAGAGCTATCAATTGCAAGTATCTTCATAGTTAATCCTCCAAAATCTCGATTCTTCTGTAATCGAAACCCTTGTCTAAATCTTTCTTAATATCAATCTTAACGGCCTTGTCAGGTAAAATGTCGTCTATACGCTCAGGCCACTCTATAAGGCTTACACCCTCGCCGTAAACATATTCATCATAGCCAATCTCGTCCATCTCATAAGAATCCTCGATTCTATATGTGTCAAAATGATATAAGGGAAGCCTTCCCTCCTCATAAACCTGTAATATGGTAAATGTAGGAGAATTGACAGGCTCAGTTATTCCTAAGCCAACAGCAAAGCCCTTAGTAAAGACAGTCTTGCCGACTCCTAAATCTCCATTTAAGAGATAGACCTTGCCAGCTTTGGCCTTTACGCCAAGCGATTTACCTAATTCAAATGTATCCTCTCTTGAAAAACTCTCATAAACCATAACTAACTCCTACAAAACCATAGAAAGCTGAATTCTATTCTTAGCGACATCAACTGAAAGCACCTTAACCTCAACCACATCGCCGACACTTACTATCTCGAGAGGGTGCTTAACAAACTTCTTGTCAGTAAGCTTAGAAATGTGAACTAAACCATCCTGGTGAACTCCGATATCAACAAATGCACCAAAGTCTATAACATTTCTAACGGTGCCTTTTAGGATCATTCCTTCGCTCAAGTCCTCCATAGTCAAAATATCTGTCCTAAGAATTGGCTTAGGCATATCCTGTCTTGGATCGCGTCCTGGCTTCTCTAACTCGTCGATAATATCATTAAGTGTAAGCTCACCGATTCCAAGCTCGCTAGATAGTTTTTTGATGTCCTTAAGGCTCTTTTTAAGTCCCTTAACACCACCTGAAATCTGGCTCTTATCAACTCCAGCAACCTCTAATATCTTGTCGGCTGCGTTATATGATTCAGGATGAACTGAAGTGTTATCAAGCGGATTGTCTCCACCGCTGATTCTCATAAATCCTGCACACTGCTCAAATGCTTTAGGTCCTAGCTTACTAACCTTATTAAGCTGCTTTCTGTTAGTAAACTTACCGTTAGCCTCTCTATAATCAACTATATTCTTAGCGATCGTCTTATTTATTCCTGATACTCTCTCTAATAGTGGAGCTGAAGCAGTATTTAAGTCAACACCTACCTGGTTAACACAAGACTCAACCACACCATCTAAAGCCTCTGACAAATGCTTCTGATTCATATCATGCTGATACTGCCCTACTCCAATAGCCTTAGGATCAATCTTGACAAGCTCTGCTAGCGGATCCTGAAGCCTTCTCGCAATAGAGGCAGCACTTCTTTGACCTACATCAAATTCAGGAAATTCCTTACTTGCAAGCTCACTTGCTGAGTAAACTGACGCACCTGCTTCATTTACAATCACGTACTGAACTGGCTTGTCAATCTCAGATAAGAAGTCAACAATAACCTGTTCAGACTCTCTTGAAGCGGTACCATTACCAACCGAAATAAGGGAAATGTTATATTTATCGACTAAAGCCTTTAAGGTCTTTTTAGCCTCTTTAACCTTGTTCTGTGGAGCCGTTGGGAAAATGACAACGGTGTCTAAAACCTTGCCCGTCTCATCTACAACAGCTAACTTACATCCTGTTCTAAATGCAGGATCCCAGCCCAAAACAACCTTATTAGCGATAGGTGGCTGCATAAGAAGCTGTCTTAAATTCTTCTGAAAGACAGTAATAGCACCATCTTCAGCCATCTCTGTAAGCGAGCTTCTAATCTCACGCTCAATTGCAGGAGCGATTAAACGATCATAGCTATCCTCTATCGCCTGGTCAATATACTGGTCGGTATATTGATTCTCTTTTCTCTTAGAATGATTCATAAGATATCTGATAATCTTATCAACTGGAGCTTCAAGTTTGACAGTTAAAATCTTCTCTTTCTCGCCTCTGTTAATTGCTAAAATCTGATAGCCTGCTAGCTTCTTGATGTTAGATGTAAAGTCATAATAATTCTCATATACAGACTCTGCTTCTTCATCCTTGGCTTTGACAATTATGCTGCCCTCTTCGGTAGTTAACTTACGAATATAAGTCCTGTAATTGGCATCATCAGATATAGCCTCTGCGATAATATCAATAGCGCCATTAATAGCATCTTCTTCTGTTAATACTTCTTTTTCTTCTGATATGTATTCTTTAGCAGCTTCTGTAGCTTCTATAGTTAACTTCTGCTTCATTATAACATTGGCCAAAGGCTCTAATCCCTTCTCCTTAGCTATCATGGCTCTTGTGCGTCGTTTAGGCTTATAAGGTCTATACAAGTCCTCCACGGCAACTAAAGTCTCGGCTTCCTCAATCTTCTTTAGAAGCTCAGGAGTCATCTTCTCCTGCTCATTGATGCTTGCTATAACTGCCTCTTTACGCTCCTCTAAATTACGCAAATAGGTTAGACGCTCGCCTAAATGTCTAAGCTGCTCATCATTTAAGTTGTCTGTGACATCCTTACGATATCTGGCGATAAAAGGTATAGTATTACCCTCATCAATCAACTTAACTGCAGCCTCAACCTGGCTTGGTCTAACCTTTAGTTCATCTGATATTATTCTAATAATGTCCATCGTTTAATCTCCGTTTAATCTTCGTTTAATCTCAAAATTATAGTTCTATAGTCAGATTGTGACCTTGAACTTCATACTGTCTAACAGTAACACCAGCCATGTCTAGCATGCGCTTAGATGCTATTGTAGACTCTAAAGTGGCATATTTGTCACTAATATATATAACTTCCTTAATACCCTTTTGTATGATAGCCTTAGCGCATTCATTACAAGGAAATAATGTAACATATAATCTTGCTCCATCAAGCGAGCCACCATTGTAATTAAGTATTGCATTTAACTCTGCATGACAGACAAATGCATACTTGGTCTTTAGGAATTCTCCCTCTCTGTCCCAAGGCATCTCATCATCATTACAGCCCGTAGGCATACCGTTATAGCCAACCGATAATATCTTGTTATTCTTGTCAACTATACAGGCTCCAACTCTTGTATTGTTGTCCTTACTTCTCTCAGCAGAAAGAAGTGCAATACCCATAAAATACTGGTCCCAGCTTATATAATCCTCTCTCTTCATACTGCCTCCTAGCTAACCTTAAGTTTAACCTTATAATAACCATTGCTTGTCTTAGTTGTCTTACAAACCCTAAAATAATACTTACCTGCAGGCAGCTTTGAAAGCTTTTTAGTGTGAACCTTCCAGGTCTTAGAGCTATCAAGACTAGTTATTGTTATCTTGTTATATTTGCCCGCAACATCAGCTCCGGTAACAGCTCCTCTAATCTTGCCAGAACCAGCAGATCCCTTGATGGTAAGCTTGACTGTTGACTTCTTCTTAAGCTTAAAATAGAAATAGTCTGCCGTGCTGGTAGTCATATCATAGTCTAAATAGGACTTGTACCATTTGCCTGAAACGAGCTTCTTCTTGCTCTTCTTTTTGCCAGCCTGCTTCTTCCACTCATATTGATGCATATTAAGGCTATATACTCTAGGAGCATCACTATATACCTTGACATAATAAGTTCCCTTATCAACCGCATACCTCTGCTCTTTATTAAATGCTTTAGACCCGATTCCTATAACCCTCTCATCCGTCATCTCATTAAGGCTCTCATCGACTAGGCACATATTAAGATACTGTTGATCCGTCGTACTAGTATCACTTACCTCAATACCATTGACATAAAATGTTGGCTTGATTGTGAAATATCCATTAGTAAGCATATTAACCTGATAATATGTTGGCTCTAAGTCAGCGTTGGTATATGACAAAAGTGGTTCATCCTCTTCTATCAGCCTGTTAGCTGAATCATACTGACATACACTAAGCTGATAATCCTTACCATATTCACCCTTAAATCTCAAATAGTATATTCCGCTAGCAGGTATACTAACCGATGTCTCCGCCATATATGAGCCCGTCTCTTTCATAGTTGAAAATGAATTAAGTGTAACCGCTGTTATAAATGCATCCGACGAGCAGTCTGCCCTATAATATAACTCAAAGTTACCAACTCCCATATCTCTTCCATACACAGTAATGTTAAGCGAACCCTTATTAAGCACCATCTCCTTAACAGATGTCACTCCAGTACTTGAGATAATATAAGTGTTATACTTATTGAACTCAGTGGCATAATCACTCGTCTCAGAACCCATCATGTAGACACTTATGGCTCCGGTTAACTCCTCTGCAACAGTGCCATTAAGATAATAATAAGTATCAGCCTTAGCCACTGTAGTATTAGCATAAACAAAGAGTCCAACTATTAATAACGCTATATATATTCCTGATATTTTATATACTCTACTCAAACCAATCACAGCCTTTCGTTGTGAAAATGTCATAGCATAATTTCACACGCTTATTGTACCACAAAACACGCTAAATAGATAGCAAAGAAAATGTGATAAGCAAGAAAAGACCGCACCCTTATATAGCTTTAGCTCAAGGTACGGTCAGTTAGTTTGACTATTATATTCTCAGATTAAATATCACCTAATGAAAATGCCTCATGTACAGCATTCATAGCTGACTTGGTATACTTCTTATCAATGAGAACAGTTACACGAATCTCAGAAGTAGAAATCATACGGATATTGATTCCCTCATCATAAAGTGCCTCAAACATCTTAGCAGCAACACCAGTGTTAGACTGCATACCAGCACCTACGATAGAAACCTTAGCAACCTCTTTCTCTGCATTAAGGCTCTCATACTCCTTAAAATGTCTCTCAATAATCTCTATTGCCTCATCAGCACTTCCAACATCTGTTGTGAATGAGATGTCCTTGGTCTTATCTCTACCAACTGACTGCAAAATCATATCAACATTGATATTATGATTAGCCAAATGATTGAACAAACGGAAAGCTACTCCTGGCTCATCCTTAAGTCCAATAAGTGCGATTCTTGCTACATCCTCATCAGCGGCTACTCCGCTTACTAACATTTTCTCCATCTTAACTTCCTCCTTAACAACAGTTCCTTCCTCGTTATTTAAGCTAGAACGAACTACTAGCTGTACTCCATATTTCTTAGCCATCTCAACTGAACGGTTATGTAAAACACCTGCACCAAGAGTTGCAAGCTCAAGCATCTCATCATAAGTAATAGCCTTAAGCTTACGAGCATTTTCAACCTTTCTTGGATCAGCTGTATATACTCCATCTACGTCTGTATATATCTCGCACGCATCTGCGTGAAGTGCTGCTGCAAGTGCTACTGCTGTTGTATCAGAACCACCTCTACCTAAGGTAGTGTAGTTATCATATTTATCAATGCCCTGGAAACCAGTAACAACAACAATCTTTCTCTGCTCTAACTCATTTTTAATACGATCACTGTCAATTCTCTTAAGACGTGCATTACCATAATTAGATGTGGTATGCATCTGTACCTGAAATGCGTTGAGCGATACACAAGGGATTCCCATTGTGTTAAGAGCCATACACATTAAAGCAACCGAAGTCTGCTCACCTGTTGTAAAGAGCATATCCATCTCTCTCTTAGGAGGGTTAGGATTAATCTCCTTTGCCTGCTCGATCAAAACATCTGTCATCTTACCCATAGCAGATAAAACAACTACTACATCATTACCCTTTTTGTACTCCTCAACCAAACGATTAGCGACATTAAAAATGCGCTCCTTGTCGCCGACGCTTGTTCCGCCGAACTTTTTAACGATTAACATAGTGTCCTCCTTCATTCATAATGAACTACGCCATAACTATTTTATATAGTTTGTAGCATTTGTCAATATGAAAATCATAAGCTTTTATATTTCTGCCTTAATTGCAGTAATAAGTTCAAATGAATTGAGCTTATCGTTAAGCTCGCTAGCCTTAATTAAATCTGTTACAAATGCAGTCTCATCAGCGACTCCGTCTGCTTTTACGAATCTTACATCGCCAAAGCTTGACTTAACATCAGCCTCTTTGTCGCCTTTGACTCTCACAAAATATTTCATAGGAAGAGTATCAATATCAGCAAGCTCAAGCTTATCTTCACTCCAGCTATATCCTATATTGGCATCAAGATTTCTAGCCTCATCAATAATGTCAGCTACAACCGCGCTTGCAGTTGCATCCTTGCCAGCACCCTGTCCATAAAACATTGCGTCTCCAAGCATATTACCCTTTACAAAAATGGCATTAAAGACATCTGAAACACCTGCTAATGGGTGTGACTTTTCAAATAAAATTGGTGCAACGTAGGCATAGACTTTATCATTTTCCTTATGGCTTGCACCGATAAGTTTGATAGTTGCATTAAGCGCATCAGCGTATTTCATATCAGTCTTGGAAATCTTAGTTATACCCTCTGTCTTAATATCGTTAAAATCTACGAACTGCTCATTAGCAAGGGCAGTTAAAATTGCAATCTTTCTACATGCATCATAGCCCTCAACATCAGCTGTCGGGTCAGCCTCGGCGTAGCCCTTATTTTGAGCATCCTTTAGTACATCATCGTACTCTGCGCCTTCCTCGCCCATCTTAGTTAACATATAATTGGTTGTTCCATTAAGAATACCCTTAATATCTGTGATATCTTCTGCAGTAAGTGAACTAAAAATAGGTCTGATGATTGGAATTCCACCACCGACACTAGCCTCAAACAAGAAGTTAATATTATTATCCTTGGCAATCTTTAGGAGCTCAGAACCCTTGTCTGCAACAAGAGCCTTGTTAGAGGTCGCAACATGCTTGCCCTTTAAGAGTGCCTGTTTTACAAATGTATAAGCTGGCTCAACTCCGCCCATAACCTCAACAACAATCTTAATCTCATCATCATTTAAAATGTCATCATAATTGTGGGTAATCTTAGCCTGTATTGGATCACCCTCAAAGTCTCTCAAATCAAGAACTTTTGACACTTCAATCTCTTGACCTACTCTCTTAGCAATTAAGTCTTTGTTGGTCTCAAGAACGTGAACCACGCCTGAACCAACTGTTCCATATCCTAAAACTGCAATCTTAATCATAATAGCCTCCTACTGCTCTTCATCATGCTTACCCTTAGTAAGCATATCTATCATAGCTTTACGCTCTGCCTGTGGGATAAGACTATCCATATCAAGCAATAGCATAATCTTTTTGTCAAGCTCGACAACCCTGCCAACAAAGCTGGTAGCTGTCTGCTCCATCATCTTAGGTCTGGTAGTTGTATGACTCTCAGATACCGTCACTATTCCTTCAACAGAGTCAACTAATATCGCAACTGGCAACTCAGGAAGATTGACAATAACAAGTCTGCTCTCTTCATCTAAAGGCTTAGTAACTAACGAAAACTTCCTGCTAATTGAATAAACAGGAATCATCTCACCACGAATATTAACAACACCCTCAATAAAGTCTGGTGCTCCTAAAACCGAAGTAATTCCGTCGCATTTTTCAATTGCCCTGACATTCAAAATATCAATTCCATATTTTTGATTGTTAAGTAAAAATGTTACCTGTGTAATTTCAGCCATACTTATACCTCCTTTATTCTTCTCCTCTATCCTTCTTGCCACTGATACTCATCATTTTCAGATAAGCATTAATGAAACGGTCAATATCGCCATCCATGACAGCACTTACATTGGATGTCTCCTCAGATGTTCTTGTATCCTTAACCATACTGTACGGATGCATAACATAAGACCTAATCTGGCTTCCAAAGCCGTTCTCCTTAACATCTCCTCTGATTTCAGAGGTCTTATCAGCATTCTCCTGCTGTTTAAGCATAAGGAGCTTAGCCTTCAACATCTGCATAGCCTTGTCACGGTTCTGAAACTGTGATCTCTCGTTCTGGCACTGAACAACTATACCTGTTGGTTGATGCACGATACGAACCGCAGAAGATGTCTTGTTAATGTGCTGACCACCTGCTCCAGATGAGCGGTAATAGTCAATTCTTAAGTCATCCTCAGAGATATCTATATCGATATCCTCCTCGATATCAGGCATTACGTCACAGGCTGCAAATGAAGTCTGCCTCTTGCCATTGGCATTAAATGGGGAAATGCGGACTAGTCTGTGTACGCCGTGCTCAGACCTTAAGTAGCCAAATGCATTTTCGCCTCTTATCTCCATGGTAATTGATCTGTATCCAGCGTCGTCGCCATCCTCAAAGTCAAGAACCTCGGTCTCGTAGCCTCTCTTCTCAGCCCAGCGGCTAAACATACGAAATAGCATGCTAGTCCAGTCACAGGCCTCTGTTCCACCAGCACCAGCGTGCAGCGACAATATTGCATTATTCTTATCAAATTCACCCGTCAAAAGAGTTCCTATACGCATAGTGTCAAACTTGGTTTTAAAGTCATCCATCTCGCTCTTTATCTCATCAAGCAAAGATGCGTCCTCCTCCTCGGCAGCCATCTCAATCAAGGTCATAATATCCTCATATTGCTGCTCTAAGGTCTCATAGCCCTCTATCTCTCCCTTAAGAGAAGAAACCTTCTTCATAACCTCGCTAGACTTATCAGGATCGTCCCAAAACCCCGGAACCTCCATGCTATGCTCTAAATCCTCTAACTTAAACCTCTTCTGATCTAAGTCAAAGTGAATCCCTTACTTCCATCAATGGCTCCTTATATCCGTTCATCTCTAGTTTGAACTGATCTAACTCTACCACCTTAATCACCTCTATTCAGATTATAAAAAATATATATTATGCATTTCTTCCACAGCACATCTTGTACTTCTTACCTGAGCCGCAAGGACATGGATCATTTCTACCAATCTTGGCTTCCTTGCGCTTAACAGGCTCTTTCATTGCTGTTGCGTCCTTATTTGTACCGGTAACCTTAGCTACCTCTTCACGCTCTACCTTCTCCTCGATACGCACATTAAGTATCGCTGTTGCTGTATCGTGACGAATAGAATCAGTCATGTCATTAAACATGTCATAACCAGTAAACTTATACTCAACAACTGGATCTCTCTGACCATAAGACTGAAGTCCAATACCCTGTCTCAACTGGTCCATATTGTCGATGTGATCCATCCATTTTCTATCAATTGTTCTAAGCAAGAATACACGCTCAACCTCACGCATGCGATTCTCACCATTTTCATCTTCTCCAACCTGCTCTTCCTTGGACTCATAGATAGCCATTGCCTCGTCAAAGAGTCTTTCCTTAAACTTGTCTTTGTCATTATTGACAATCTCTTCATCAGTAAGTTCAATGGTTCCAAGTGGAAGGTCATGGCACAGCTGGTTGAGCTCTGTCAAATCCCACTCTGAAGCAGGTGCATCATCGTTAACTGACATATCAACATATTCGTCAATAGTCTCCTTAATCATCTTAACGATAACATCTCTCATGTTCTCACCGTCAAGAACACGTCTACGCTCTTTATAAATAATCTCTCTCTGCTCGTTGTTAACCTGATCGAAGTCAAGCAAGTTACGACGGATACCATAGTTGTTACCCTCTATACGTTTCTGTGCACGCTCAATCATATTAGACATACCCTTATACTGAATCTCTTCACCCTTAGGTATGTTCATAGCCTCTACTATTCCTAAAACTCTCTCTGAACCAAAGAGTCTCATCAAATCATCCTCTAAGCTTAAGTAGAACTTAGACTCACCTGGATCTCCCTGACGTCCTGCACGACCTCTTAACTGGTTATCAATACGTCTTGCTTCATGACGCTCAGTACCAATAATCTTAAGTCCGCCTGCTTCCTTAACGCCCTCGCCAAGCTTGATATCGGTACCACGACCAGCCATGTTAGTAGCGATTGTAACGGCACCCTTCTGACCAGCGTCAGCAACGATTTCAGCCTCAAGTTCATGGAACTTAGCATTTAATACCTTATGCTTAACTCCTCGCTTATTTAATAGCTGTGACACTTCTTCTGATGCCTCGATTGAAATAGTACCAACAAGTACAGGCTGTCCCTTCTTGTGAGACTCAACAATCTCATCTACAACTGCATCTAGCTTCTCAGCCTTTGACATAAATACGCTGTCCGGCTGATCAATACGAGCGATTGGAAGGTTAGTAGGAATAGTAACAACGTCCATTCCGTAAATATCTCTAAACTCCTTCTCCTCTGTAAGAGCAGTACCCGTCATACCTGACTTCTTCTGGTACTTGTTAAAGAAGTTCTGGAAAGTGATAGTTGCTAATGTCTTACTCTCTCTTCTAACCTTAACATGCTCCTTAGCCTCGATTGCCTGATGAAGGCCGTCAGAAAAACGACGTCCTGGCATGATACGTCCAGTAAACTCATCTACAATAAGAACCTCATCGTCCTTAACAACATAATCTCTATCTTTGAGCATCAAAGCATGTGCCTTGATTGCCAAGATAACATTGTGATACATCTCAGCATTTTCTGGGTCTGTAAGGTTGTTAATCTTTAAGAACTTCTCAGCCTTTTCTACACCCTGTGCAGTAAGGATAATGTTCTTGTCCTTCTCGTTAACAAGGTAGTCACCGTCTCCCTCGTCGTACTCGCCCATAATTGCCTGCATTTTACTAATCTCGCCGTCACCCTCACCACGCTTCATTGTGGTTGCAAGGTAATCACACATTTTATATAGGTCTGTTGACTTACCACTCTGACCGGAAATGATAAGAGGAGTTCTAGCCTCGTCAATAAGTACGGAATCGACCTCGTCGACGATAGCGTAGTTTAAGTCTCTCTGAACTAAACGCTCTTTATAAATAACCATGTTATCACGAAGGTAATCAAATCCTAACTCATTGTTGGTTGCGTATGTAATATCGCAGTTATATGCCTCTCTTCTCTCTTCTGGAGTAGAGTCATTTAGAATAACACCAACGCTTAATCCTAAGAATCTGTGTACAGCACCCATCCACTCAGCATCACGCTTTGCAAGATAGTCATTGACTGTAACGACATGAACGCCCTTGCCCTCTAATGCGTTAAGGTAAGCTGGAAGTGTTGAAACGAGCGTTTTACCTTCACCAGTCTTCATCTCTGCGATACGTCCTTGATGAAGAATAATGCCACCAATAACCTGAACTCTGTAATGCTTCATGCCAAGTACCCTGCTAGCAGCCTCTCTGACTACCGCAAAAGCCTCAACCAGTATATCATCAAGCTCCTCACCATCAGCTAATCTCGCCTTAAACTGCTCAGTCTTAGCTTTCAGTTCGTCATCAGATAGCTGCTGCATATCCTCATCCAAGTCCATAACAGCGTCTACTAAAGGCGTAATTCTCTTTATCTCTCTCTCACTCTGATTGCCTAATAACTTGTCTAAAAATCCCATTTAAGTTTCACTCCTTAATATTTCAGAATATAATATCCCTAATTTACAATCAATGAACATTTTAACACGATTAAAAAGATAATTTCAATAAAAACACATACGAAATATTAAGAAAATTGTGTGGATTTTAGGGCATATTGACAAATGCTAAAAAAGGGCCGGCAATAAATGCCAGCCCGTAATATCTTAAATACTAAAACTCAGGTTCAATGAGTCCGTAGGTACCGTCTTTACGCTTATATACAACATTAACCTCATCAGTCTCTGAATTCCTAAATACGAAGAATGTATGACCAAGAAGCTCCATCTGTACGCAAGCCTCCTCTGGATCCATAGGCTTAACAGCAAACCTCTTACTTCTGATAATTCTAATCTCCTCGTCATCCAAATCCTCATCCTGAAGATACTCAGCCTTGAAATACTCACTGCTCTGCTTCTTCTCAGCAAGCTTAGTCTTATACTTCTTAAGCTGCTTATCAATAACATCAACTACCAAATCAATTGAGACATACATATCTGTACTCTCCTGCTCGGCACGAATGATGTTACCCTTCATAGGGATCGTAACCTCGATAATCTGTCTCTCTTTCTCAACATTAAATGTAACATGCACTTCTGTCTCAGGCGTAAAATACTTCTCAAGTCGTCCAATCTTGTCATACACCGCATTCTTAAGTCCTTCTGTGACATCAATATTCTTACCGCTGATAATATAACGCATAACATTCAACTCCTTTAACTAGTTATTATGTCAAACACGCGCTAAAAAGCACGCATTCAACATATGAGTATTATATCACATTTTAATCATTTATGGAAGTAAAAAAAATAAGCCTAACCAAATTGGTTAGGCTTATAATCAAGTCTTAAATTAACTTACGATACGAACTGCCTTACATGGAGTACGGTAATTCCATACGCTGTACTTAATACCACTTGATGGGTTACTAGCGTGAACTACATTACCGTTACCAATGTACATAGCCACATGACCAATTCCACCGCCACTGCTGTAGAATAATAGGTCACCAGGCTGTAAGCTAGCTGTGTTACAGCTTACTGCTCTACCGTTACAAGACTGAGCTGCTGCGGTACGACTTAAGCTATATCCAAAGTGTGCATATACTGACATTGTAAATCCTGAACAGTCAGTACCATTAGTCAAGCTTGTTCCACCATATACATATGGGTTACCAACGAACTGGCAAGCGTAGTTAGCAATCTGCTGTCCCTTGCTATAAGAACTTGAGCTAGAAACTGAAGCGCTGTTGCTAAATGTTGTTCCGCTTGAAGAACTACTGCTTGATGAACTACTGCTTGATGAAGACGAGTTTCTAGTTGGCTTAATTGAGCTAACACTAGAAGAACTTGTCTGTGTAATTGTCTGTGTTACTGTTGTTGTGATTGTCTGATCAGCTGCTGCAGCTGCTGCGGCTGCGTTTGCTGCCTCTGCTGCTAAACGGTTAGCCTCCTCAATCTCAGCAATCTCTTTCATGGTAAGAGCCTTACCATACTCTACATCAATATCTACATAATCCTTAGATACATATCCCTTGATGTCACCATCGACACTGATCTTAACCCAGTTATCATATTCCTTGCTTACATTGTACTCGCCACCGATTGGAACAAGTGTAAGTACATCTGAATCTGTGCTCTTCTTCTGACGAACCTTTAATGTTGTAGTATTAACGATTGCTGTCTTAGCACAAATCTTGTTAGCATACTCTCTAGCTTCGTCGCCAAAGTATAAGAAATCATTTCTGATCCATCCTTTAGCCTTACCAGATTTAATCTTAGACCATTTCTTACCCTTCTTGATAAGAGTTCCTACATCACCACGATACATCTGGCCAACGACCTCAGCCTTAGTACTATTAGATTTACGAATGTTAACTGAGTTCTCAACATTAGCTGCTACAAACTTAGCATTCTTCTTAGATGACTTGGCATTAGAAGAACTTACCTTCTTAGCAACTGGTGTCTCATCCTCGAAAGATGAAGCATAGTCATTAAGTGATAATGTAATACCAGCTACTGCTGTTGTCTCATAAGCGTTCTCTGCATGTACTGAAACGGCCCCGCCACCAATCAATAATGTACCAACTAGTGCACATGTTGCAAATTTCGCTGTCTTGCGTAACATAAAAATAAAACCTCCTTATTCACATAACAATCAAATTGTTAACTGAAATCAAACTACTTGTTCTAACTTACAAGTGCATTATAGCAAAGCTATCAGAAAAAGTCAACAATTTGTTAACAACTTTGTAACATTTACGAAAAGCGTTGATTTTACTTGCTTTATCGCTATTATTGTGTTAAAATATTTGCAGGTTAAAAAAAATTTTTTAATCTTCTTTGACGAAAGGATGTGATTTGATGGATATGTCAATCATACCTGATATCCCTTCTATGTCAACAGCCATATCTAGCACGCAGGTTGCTGAAGCATTTAGTACCGAAATGCTAGCAGAGCAGATTCAGATGATGGATGAATCTATGCAAGCTATGACTAAGATGATGGAACTATCAGTTAACCCTTCAGTGGGTGCTAACTTTGATATGTCAGTATAAAAGCTTCGGAGCATTAAGTCCGAAGCTTTTTTATTTCTTAATAAGTATCATTTCTTAAAAAATGATCCGACTGCTAATAATACAGCTCCTATCATTATAAGAAAGTCTGAAATATTAAATACTATATTCTTAATCTTTCCCGGAAATTTAGGAAATGATATATAATCTGTAACTCTTCCTTTAAATAATCTCTCATATGAATTATTAAGCGCACCAGCAGTAGCAAATGTATAACCTAGTTTCTCTAAAAGGCTGGTATTCTTCTTCAAATATTCTGGTGCTACTAATAGAAGAAATGCAACAACCAAAATAGTTATAACATTAAGAACCTTCTTGTGACTACTAAAGATTCCCATTGCTGCCCCACTATTATATAGAAGATTAAACCTTATATGTCCCTTAGCCTTATCTATGTCCTTATCAACAAGAGCCTTTCTTGCCCAGGCTTTAATAAATAAATCAGCTAAAAAAATTAGAATAATAGCTATTATAATGAACAATCAATTCACCTCCCATTTTCAATTCCTTCTAATTATATTACATCAGTCTCTATATTAGCAAGCGATAATTAGACAAATTGCGTGATAAAATCTGTGTTTTTTATGATTTATAGTTGATAAAGGCTTAAATATCTGTTATACTACACGATGTGGTTTTCAAAACCACATCTTATGATATATTTATCTATTTCATAAGGTTACAACAACGTTGAAGCGAGATGATTATATGAATTACCAGATTTTTAGTGATGGAGCCTGTGATTTGTTAAAGGAATATACAGAGCCTAATAACGTTCACGTCGTTCCATTCTATGTGTCATTTGATGGAGATAATTATGTCAAAGAGGGAATAGGTATAAGTCACGACGAGTTCTATAGAAGAATGGCTGAGGATCACGAGGTACCAAAGAGCTCACTTCCATCCACAATAGACTATGTAGAAGCATTTATGCCTTATATCAAACAGGGCGATGCTATCATTTGCATGACGATTACTGAGAAGTTCAGCGGTTCTTATAACTCTGCCTGCCTAGCTAAGGAGCAGGTTTTAGAAGACTACCCTGACGCTAAGATAAGTATTATTGATTCTACACTAAACACTATGTCACAGGCACTTTTAGTTTATACTGCTGTTGAGTTAAAGAAACAGGGTAAGACTTATGAGGAATGTGTTGATTTAATTGAAAATGTTAAAACGACGGGACAGATATTCTTTACCGTCGGTTCACTAGAATACCTTATTAAAAATGGACGCATAGGTAAGCTTGCCACTGTTGCCGGCGACAAGCTAGGTATTCAGCCTATTATAATAATGAAAGATGGAGACATATGCTTTGGCGGTGCTGCTAGAAGCCGCAAGAAGGCTAAAGCTATGACAGTTAGCCAGCTTCAAAAGTTCTTTAACAAAAATGAAATCGACCCTAAGGATTACTTATTCTTAATTGGCACGGGATTTCAGTTAGAGGAAGCAGCCGAATGGCAAAAAGAGATTGAAGAAACATTAGGCATTAAAGCTGAGAATATCCCTTCAAGAATAGGAACAGCTATCGGTTGCCATACCGGCCCATTCCCAATGGGATGTGCAATATTAAAAAAGATTATTTAATTAATTCGAATTAATAGTTATAGTGAAGCTTCTAATTCAGTTAGAGCTTATGAAAAACGAGCAGTATAAACTGCTCGTTTTTTAGTCATCAAATATTGTTGCACATAAATACTTCGCTTTAGTCTTAAGAGCGGGGCAGGCAGTGAAGTTCGTTCCAACTATCATTTGCACCTCTTCGCCCTTAGATGCGCTCTTATGCGTCTTAGAATACTTGTCTGAACCGATGGTGATACCTGCAATATAAGTATCACAGAGTTTCTTGGCATCGGGATCAAGTATCGCCACCTGCTGACCAGCAACTATCTCCTGCTTTAGAGTTCCTGCCATAAACAAAAACACCTGCTTAGAGCTGTGTGGCATTTCACAAAAACCATCTATAGTCATTATCTTTTCAAGATGCGTCTTAAGATTATCTTCTTTTATCTCCATAGCCTACTCCTTAAAATATCCACTGTAAAATGTTAAATCCAAGGCTTTATCGCCCTCTGCAATCCAGTAATAATCCTTATATATTATGCGTCCATCGGATGTGATTTTGATATTCTTTGACTTCTCGCCCTTTATGGTGTAGCACTGAATACGGTATATATAATTAGCAGAGTCCTTAGCAGCTTCATCACTTCTCTCCCAGGTAATATCTCCAATTGGCTTAATAAGCTTCTGGGCATCTTCCTTATGAATAAATTCCTTATACTCCGCGTCCCGCTCAGTATATATCCTCGCTTCAGCTACATTTCCAAAGTCAAATGATGTCTCTTTTTTTCCACAGGCTGTAAAGCTTAATAAACTAAGCACAAGGATTAAAAATGCTATAATCAGTTTTATATATTTCAAAATCTCATCCTCCAATTGTTTGGCATATTATAAATATTTTATATAACAGTTAAAGCGTATTATGACTTTACTGCTTAATTATCTAGTGATTAAAACTTACGAAAATCATTTTAACATAATCAAACTATAAACGCAAAGAATTCTCTTGATTTTAGCATTTTATTACATTATCATTATTAGAGCGTTTATAAAAGCAATTAGTCTAAATCTGTGCTGCTGTTATGTCAGTTGGATTTAAGATAATAGTTTACTAGTTTAGAATGTTTTAAGGATGTGATTTGATGAATAGCGAATTTAAGAACAAACTACCTGGATTAGTTGAGACGATAACTAATAATTATCAGACCTCTGAATTCTTCTTTGTCAAGGAGAACACGCCCTTCCCAGACAGGCAAAAGATTATAGAAATAATCAAGGATGTAAGAAGGCTGATGTTTCCAGGATATTTTGGAAATGAACATCAGAATATATATGACCCTTCATACTTTGTTGGGCATATGCTGATTCATATCGAGGATGAGCTTTATAAGCAGGTTTTGGCCGCTCTTGCCTATTCAAATGACGGTTCTTCTTCTAAGGAGGAGATTAAGGAATTAGCACAAAAAGATACTGTAAGCTTTATGGAAGAGCTTCCTAACATTCAGCAGATTCTTATTAGTGATGTGCAGGCAGCATATGACGGAGACCCTGCGGCTAACAATAAAGAAGAGATTATTTTCTCTTATCCTGGTATGTTGGCAATCTTTGTCTATAGGATTGCACATGTACTTCATGAGCTTAAGGTTCCTTATATTCCTAGAATTATGACAGAGTATGCACACAGCAGATCTGGTATTGATATTAATGCTGGCGCTAAGATTGGTAATAACTTTTTTATGGATCATGGCACTGGTATTGTTATTGGAGAGACTACTGAGATTGGTAATAATGTAAAGATTTATCAGGGTGTTACGCTTGGTGCGCTTTCTACTAAGCAGGGACACTTGCTTAACGGGGTTAAGAGGCATCCTACTATTGAGGATGATGTTACGATTTATTCTAATGCGTCGATTCTTGGAGGGGATACGGTAATTGGAAGAGGGGCGGTAATTGGAGGTAGTGCATTCGTAGTTTCTTCTGTTAAGGCTGGGGAGAAGGTGCTCGGAGCTTGCGAAAAGTAAGTTGATATCCTTTCGATGCGAGCAGTAGTCGATTTAGCACTAAAATCATAAAAACTCCGCGCTCTGGCGCGGAGTTTTATTATTCTATTGATGTTTTTAAGGTTTTGATTCGGGCTTTGCTGTTTGGGTCATCTAGAATTACTTCGCCAACACCTGGCGTTCTTATTATTCCAGATGCAGGGTTTTTGATACTATCTATTATTGTTGTTACTTCTGCATCGACATCCGATTTTTCAAATGCTAAATCGGTTTTTTTCATTTTACAGTTTATTAGTTTTAGATTTTTGCAGTAGCATAGGGGTTGGGTTCCTATAATCGTGCAGTTGTCTAAAGTCAGGTTTTCTGAATACCAGGCTAGGTATTCGCCTTTTATTATTGAGTCTTTTACTAAGACATTTTTGGCATGCCAGAAGGCATCCTTAGTATCTAATTTACAGTTTACAAATGTCGAATCAGTTATGTATTGAAATGAATACTTACCTAATAATCTAAAGTCTGAAACTGTAAGTTCATCTGAACGGAGCATAAAGTATTCACTTTCAGCACCGCTGTTGCTCATCTGCACAGCTTTTGAATACCAGCCAAATTCTGGGGATACTATGTTGCTACCACTAATTTTAACATTTTCGCACTCTCTTAGTGCCTTTATTCCGCTAATCTTGCTGTCAGTTATATTAACATTAGTTGAATACCAGATTGCTGCTCTGCAGTTGCTAGTAAGCTCACTGGTTGTTATTGATAGATTATCATTATGCCAAAACGGATAGCGCAGGTTAAAATAACTGTCTTTAACCATTATATTTCTGCTCTCTTTTAGAGCACTCTCTCCATCTTGCGGTCCATCAAAACGGCATGACACAATCTCTGCACCGTCAGATCCGTATAGTGCTCTCTCTTCATCAAATGTCTCATCCTTATACATATCTACCTGATATAATTCCATAGAAACACCTCGTCTCTTCAATCTAGCCTTATCTTTTCAAATATGTATGCTCTCATCTCATACTTTAGTATTAGTCTCAATATTAAAAGTATTATCATATAATATCAAATTAAATTCAATACAAATTATAGCCTAAGATTTTTTAAAAACTTTGGTAATTATTAAACTATTCTATCAATTGACAATTATTAACGACTGATTCATTTGAATTTTAACTTATATTATGTTATTATTCCCCCTATGGAAAATACAAAGAAAAACAAAAGCCTTATTGGCGATAAAGAATTTTATAAGTTAGTATTAGGCGTTGCAATTCCAATCATGATACAAAACGGTATCTCTAACTTTGTTAGCCTGCTTGATAATCTCATGATAGGCCAGGTTGGAACAAATGCTATCTCCGGCGTTGCCATCTCTAATCAGCTGATATTCGTATACTATCTGCTGGTCTTTGGTGCTTCGGCAGGTATTGGCATTTTCACTGCGCAGTATTACGGAATAAAGGATCATGAAGGTGTTCGCTACACATTCAGGGCAAAGGTCGTTATTAACCTTCTTATCACGCTCTTGTCTGTCAGTTTACTCTTTATTTTTGGAGATTTATTCATTTCCTTATTCTTAAAGGGAGAGGGAAATGTTAGCGATGTAGAGGCTACTCTTAAAATCGGCAGGTCTTACCTAAACATTATGCTAATTGGACTTATTCCAAATGCAGTAACTCAGGCCTACGCTGGCACCTTAAGAGAGACCGGTGAGACCAAGGTTCCTATGTATGCGGCATTTATTGCAGTGTTTATCAATCTGATTGGCAATTATCTCTTGATTTATGGGCATCTGGGTCTTCCTGAATTAAAGGCTGACGGTGCTGCTATTGCGACGGTAATATCTAGATTTGTAGAATTAATAATCCTAATTGCATATACACAAAAGAGGAAAGACAAGCATCCGTTTATTATTGGGGCATTTAAGAATTTTACAGTTCCTACTAATCTCTGGGGCAAGTTCTTAGTCAAGTCACTTCCTTTGATGCTAAATGAAGGAATATGGTCTTTGGGTGTTACCACGCTTAATCAGTGCTATTCATATAGATCACTAAGTGCTGTTGCGGCGATTAATATCGAGGTTACTCTTTATAACCTTCTTGGAGTTGCTTTCTTAGCGATGGGGGATGCTGTTGGAATATTGGTTGGACAGGTGCTTGGAACAGGCGATATGAAAAAGGCCATGGACTATGCTAGAAAACTCACTGCATTTACAGTATTCTGTGGAGTGATTTTCTCAATCGGCATGGCGGCGATAAGCCCATTTTTCCCACTGCTTTATAATACCACTAGTTCAATTAGGCATCTGGCAACTAATCTAATTCTTATAAACGCCTTATTTATGCCGACGGCTTCTTACCTTCACGCAAGCTACTTTGTAATTAGGTCTGGCGGCCGGACCGGAATTACACTTTTATTCGATTCTGGATTTATGCTGTTAATCTCTGTACCACTCGCCTATTTCTTAAGCAGGTACACGAGTTTAAGCGTGTTAATCATGATGACTCTAATTCTGTCTGCAGATTTAATAAAGTGCGCATTTGGCTACATCATGGTTAAAAAGGGTATATGGATGCGAAACTTAGTTAAAGAAGAATAATAAAAAACCTCTAAACCGGCAAATTACTATCTGCTTAGTTTAGAGGTTTTGTTATATGCGTTAACTAACAGTTAAATAATCAACTGATTAATCATTATTGTCGTCTGCATTTTCCTGTGGCATGGTCGTATTTGACTGCATATTAGGCATTGGAGCGGCTGGTTTATTGTAGCCGTCTGAATACTTGTCCTTTACAGGATACTCTGCGACAAATGCTGGCGCGTTAGCTCTTGCCTGGTTAGGATTAGCTGGCTGTGCCTGCTGATTTGGCATCCCTGGCTGTCCCGGCTGCACTGGCATTCCTTGCTGTACTGGCATGCCTTGTTGAGTCTGTCCTGCCTGCATTGGCTTAGCAGGCTCTCCGCTCTGATTCATCACATACTGGCCAGCAAGTCCATTATTAACATACTGCGTTGACGCCGCTGACTTTAAGGCCGCAAGTCTCTTCTCCTCTTCAGCCTTCTTCTTTTTGTAGCTCTTATAAGCACCCTCCTCGTGAACATAAATCACTCTGGTATCTGCTAATCTGTCGTGAAGAGCTCTCTTCTCCTCGTCAGGAATAATCATCAAATAACCAATTAAAACGATAAATGCTGACAAGTATTTACCAAAAATCTCTCTTACAAGAACCTCTGAAAATCTTAAGTCTCTCTCCTCAGTGCTTACAACCTTTATTCTAAGTAGCATTTTACCTAAGGTTGCTCCACATGAGTAGGTCATCAATATGAAATATAAGGATGTCACTATAAATGCAATTATATCATACAACGAGTAACTAAAGAACACATCTCTTGAAAACAATCCAGTAGGATTAGTTATCTGATCAACTAATGCAGGAATCTTGAACCAAAATAGCAATATCCCAAGGATAAACATATCAGTCAAATATGCGAAGAAACGTACTAAGAAACCTGCAAATGCTTTTTCATTTTTATTCTGCATAGTACATCAACTCCCCATTTTTGCTATCATTCATCATTTCATTAAGTATCTCAAGCTCTGACTTCTCTTTAGCGCTACTAGCCTTGCTAAATAAAGAACTAAATATATCTGACATAGAATCTCCACCAGGTACATAATACTCAGCATCTTCTTCCATACCAAAGTCCTTATTAAGTGCCTTAAGAGCTTCTTCCTCGCCCATAATATCATCTACAAGGTCGATATCCTTAGCCTGCTGTGCTGAATAAATTCTACCATCTGCAATTGTCTTAACTCTCGCAACTGGTAAATCTCTACCCTCAGCAACAATTCCAGTAAACTGCTCATACGCTTCGTCTACAAGGCTCTGCAAAATCTTCTCCTGCTCATCTGTCAGCTCTTCTGCAGCAGAACCAATAGCCTTATTGCGACCAGATGTAATGTTAATCTGCTTAACTCCAAGCTTATCCATAAGATCCTTATAGTTAGTAAGCGATACGATTACACCGATAGAACCTGTCCAGCAGTTTCTGTTAGCATAAATCTTATCAGCTGCCATGGAAATGTAATAACCACCTGAACATGCCTGTGATGCAAAGTATGCGTAGATAGGACGCTTAGTCTTCTCCTTATACTCCATAAGCTTCTCGTAAAGCTCGTCACTCTCATAGACTGTTCCACCAGGACTGTCAACATAGAGCAAGATTCCCTTGTTCTTGTCATTGTCCATAAGGTCATCAACCGTCTTCATATAAAGATCGTGATTATACTGACCTCCTGCTGTAGCTGAAATATAGCTAGCTGGAGCAGATGCCTGAATAGTGCCCACTATATCAATTCTAGCCACAAAATCCTTATCAGGATAGTCAGCCTCTACGCTATCTTTAGCAATGCCAAAAATTTCTGAAAAGCTATCCTCCATCTGCTTTGTCTGCTCCTTTAACATCTTGTTGTTAAAGTAACCTGAAACTACACCACTGATTCCTGTTATCAAGAATAACAATACAGCGATAATAACTGCCCAAGTTTGTTTAGTCTTCATCTTCATTTCCTCCCTTATTCTAGGTTGAGCTTGCGCTCAAATATATATTTTGTTATAAAGTATCCGCAAACACTTAAGATTGCAAACACTAAAAACGCAACTAAGATTATAATCTGTGATACAGTCACAAATCCATCTACTCCTACTCTCTCCACATATCTCTCAATTCCGTTGCCAAAGACCATACCAAGAATTGTAGAACCCATCTGGATTAGACCTTGAAGCACAAATGTTACAAGCATATAATAGACCACTGACCAGATAAGCTTATGCTTTTTCATAAGCTGTCCAAGAGCAACACATAAGAAAATGACAACATTAGAATAAATGCTAGAGAATAGTCCAACTATTATAAATTCAATGAAGTATACAAAAAGTGGTAAAGGAATATTTTCTTTTATCTCTTTATAAACATACTCCAAATCCTTTAATACCTCTGGAATACTATCTGATGCACCCGATACCAAAACTGCTATCACTGCTGTTAGTATTATAAACAATATAATATATAGCAAAGAACAAATTGTATATACCGTTCCAGCAAACAATTTAGCACCGATAAGCTCATTAACTGTAACTGGAAGAGTGTGAGTTAAATATCCCTCATCACTCGCCATCGAGCGGTAAAATCTGTATGCCACCGCAAAAACTACACCGTAGCTTAAAGCAACTGTTATGGTAAAGAACAAGAATATAAGTGTAGGTACCATAACTGTATCATATATATAATTAGGTATCAAGAATACTGAAATCATGCCTAGTTCAAACAAGACACTTGCTATTAATACGCAAATAACAACTATACCAGTGTAGTGCCATAAGGATTTCATTTCATGTTTTAATAATGTGGAAAACATCTAAACACCTCCCTAAATAGCTCGTCTACTGACTTACCCTCTCTTGCTCTGATATCATCAACTGCTGCTGAGAGAACTGTTCTTCCATTCTGTAAGAATATTACTTCATCAAGAATTCTCTCAATATCAGTAATTAAGTGAGTGGAAATCAATATCGATGCATTTTCATCGTAGTTATTAAGTATCGTATCAAGTATGTAATCTCTTGATGCAGGATCCACGCCGCCGATTGGCTCATCAAGTATATAAAGCTTAGCGTGCCTGCTCATAACCATTATAAGCTGAACCTTTTCCTTGGTACCCTTAGATAGAATCTTAAGCTTATCATCAGGGTTGATTGCTAGGTTATTTAGCATTTGATATGCTCTCTCCTTATCAAAGTCGTCATAAAAATCACTGTAATAATTGATAAGCATATTGACTGTCATCCACTCTGAAAAATAGAGTTTATCAGGCAGGTAAGAAATGATCGCCTTGCTAGAAGGACCAATCTTATCTCCATCAACGTAAATCTCTCCAGAACTTGCTGTAAGAAGTCCATTAATGAGCTTAATTAAAGTAGTCTTACCACTTCCGTTAGGACCTAAGAGTCCATATATTCTTCCTGATTCTAGATGTAAATTGATATTATCTAAAACCAGCTTACTGCCAAATGCTTTAGAAAGAGCATTGACTGTTAGTAATTCACTCATATTATCATCCTCTCGTTTCATCTATATATTCTTTAAGGTTAGTAATTATATCCTCATCATCCATCCCCAGCCCTTTCATATTCTCGTAGTAAAGAGCTGTTAACTGTCTTGCGGAAGAAGTTGAAAGCTGATCAACAATCTCTGAATTATCAGCGATAAATCTTCCCTCAGTTCTGTTTGAATACATAAGTCCCTCTCTTTCTAACCCCTGCAAAGCTTTCTGCATTGTATTAGGATTAACTCCCGCATCGTTTGCCAATGTCCTCACAGGGGGGACTCTGTCTCCAGCCTTGTATTCTCCGCTTGCAATCTGCTTCTTAATATGTTCCATAAGCTGCAAATACACTGGCCTGTCGTTATCAATCTTCCATGCCATAAGCTACCTCCTTTCTTCTTTAATCCATATAAATAATAATAGTCAAGATTCATAAGACTTCATAACTATATTTGTCTTGTACTATTGTATTATTGTATTACTGTATTGTTGTACTAATCAGATAATACAATAATACAAAACAAATGTCAACAGTTATTTAAAATAAATTAAGACTTTAGAGTTCATATGTCTCTAAAGCCTTATTTTATGCGAGTTCTATCATCTTAATCTAGTTTATCTTTCTTTCTTCTAGTTTATCTTCTTACTTCAAATTTATCTTTCTTCCTGTTCCTCTTCTACTCCCTCATCTCATCCGGATATTCTAATCCCCACTGTTCTCTGATGCCATCCATAATCTGCATCATCCTATAAGTTAGTTCGTGCGGCATATCAACGCACTCTATCTCGCCTTTCTTTATAGCCTCCATACAAGCCATAACCTCATACTCATATCCAGATATCTGCTCCTCAGCATCAATCTCCTTTATAGCATTGCCGTGCGGATCATTGACTGTAATCTTAAGCGGGCGATTGACATTGTCAACCTCTATGTAACCAGTTGTTCCATAGATAATTCCCCTCTTATCCGTCTCCGCAAGCATAGTTGAGTAAATGTTAGCGATGGCACCATTACTATATGTAAGCGCAATCGTAGACTGTGCATCTACGCCTGACGCTAACTTAACTACTGCAGTTGAAACATAACTAATATCGTAGCCAAGCACAATACAGGCAAATGTTAAAGGATATATTCCAACATCAAGCAAAGCTCCTCCAGCAAGCGCTGGCTCAACTAGTCTCTCCTTCTTAGTGAGCTCATAGCCAAGGTTGGCACTGACTGAAACTATCTCACCAATTGGCTCTTCATTAAGTAGCTTCTTTAACTCCTTAATCATAGGCATATATCTAACCCACATAGCCTCTGCGAGCAAGACGTTCTTCTCTCTGGCCAGGTTAATAAGCTTAGCCGCCTCGATAGCATTTACCGTAAATGCTTTCTCTAAGAGGACATTCCTTCCATGTTCTATACATAACTTAGCATGCTCATAGTGAAATGAATGAGGTGTTGCAACATATATTAAATCTATATCTTCATCCGATGCCAAGTCCTCATAGCTTCCGTATGCCTTAGAAACCTGATATCTCTTAGCAAAATTAACCGCCTTGTTGATATCCCTTGCGGCTACACCATATAACTCAACATCCTCCATTTTAGAAACTGTCATTGCCATTTTTTCAGCAATGCTTCCAAGACCTAGTATTCCTATTTTCATAGCAACCTCCTAAAAATAAAAAAGGGAAGATATTAATCTTCCCTAAACCCATAAACTCTATCTGAAAATAACAAATATCAACCGCCAAACATCTTGTTAATAAATGACTCCTGAGTATGTGTATCCATCTTCTGTGAATACATAGAATAGAGATCTAATAACTGTTTCTTGTTACGATCTGATACGTACTTCTCAACATCTAAATCCTCTAAATTAGAAGATGCACGTGTCATATTCTCAGAAGCGATTCCATTGTATGCTTGAACAGAATCTAATGCGTTAGACTGCGCTCCGACTGATGCTCTTGATCTATTAACCATATCAATTGCATCATCAATAGCCTTCATATCGAAGTCCTTAGTTACATCAAGGTCCTCAATACCAAGTGTAGCAAGCGCTGTGTCCTCTAACTGAATAGACATACCTGATCCATCTGGATTGGTCGCAAGATTAGCATCTGCTAAGCTACCATCAAACAACTTCTTGGTGTTAAATTCGGTATTCCTTGTTGAATCCTTAATTCCCTCCTTAAGCTGCTCAATCTCCTTCTGCATAGCAGACCTGTCGCTGTCAGTGTAAACAGCCGTGTTAGACGCCTTAGTGGCAATCTCCTTCATACGAGTAAGCATATCTGATATGCCCTTTAGTGCTCCATCAGCTACGTTAAGCACACTCTGTCCGTCTCTGGCATTTCTTGCCCCTACGTCATCACCCTTAATTTGAGTTTTTAGTCGCTCATCTATTCCGATACCTGCTGGATTAGAACTAGGATCGACCTTACCAGTGACCAACGATGCAGGATATCCATAAGATGAATTATATCCCTGAACGTTCATAATTACCCTTCCTTTCATAACTGTAGCAAATGCTACATCCCCGCCAACGAGTAATATTATCTAAAATTATACTTGATTTTCAGCAAAAAGTCAAGAGATGCGTGACTTCTAAGTGATTTTTCTGACAATTTAACACAATTCTAAAAAAGCCTATTCCTGCTTGATTTTTCTGTCATCAGAAATCATTAAAGAGACCATTGCTTCTAGCTTTTCAGGGTTAATAGGCTTAGACAAAAAGTCGTCAAACCCCTCTGCCATATATGACTCCCTAGCGCCAGAGACAGCATTTGCAGTTAGGATAACCACCGGTGTGTCATTATTTAGCGAGCCCTCAAGCTTCCTCATCTCGTGGAAGGTCTCAACTCCGTCCTTACCAGGCATCATGTGATCCATGAAAATGATGTCGTATCGATATTCTTTTACAAGATTTAAGGCTATTTCGCCATTTTCTGCCTCGTCTATCTTGCACTCAAAAGCTTTTAGCAAGGAAGTAAATACCTTGCGGTTCATGGCATTGTCGTCAACAACCAAAAGTCTTACATCAGGTATCTTATATTTAACCTTGTATTTGAAATTCTTAGCTGCTTTTTCTCTTCTCTTATTAATATTGCCAACTGGCCTAGCATCAACAATGCCCTGCTTAATTGTAAAGTAAAAATTAGAGCCCTTGCCATACTCACTCTCAACCTTTAGCTCACTGCCCATCAAGTCAAGAAGCATAGTTACAATATTAATTCCAAGTCCCGTGCCCTCAATGTTACGATTCCTGCTCTCATCGATTCTGACGAATTTCAAAAAGAGCTTATCTATATTCTCCTTAGCGATACCTATACCCGTATCCTTTACCGAGAAGAAAATGTTAACGCCATCCTCACTAAGCTCTCTTTTGACAGTTAAACTAACCTCTCCCTTTTCAGTATATTTGACAGCATTGGTTAAAAGGTTTACTAGGACCTGTCTTATTCTAACGTCATCGCCGTGAAGTACAGAAGGCAAATCATTCTCGACATTTAAATTAAATCTCAGCTTCTTCGCCTCTGCCTTAGGCGCAATCATATTGACCACGTCGTTTATCAGGTTGGAACTATCGTAGTCAACCGGTATAATCTCCATCTTACCGGACTCGATTTTAGAGAAGTCTAAAATGTCATTGATGATTGAAAGCAAGCTCTCGCCCGCAGACTGAATATCTAGGGCATACTTTCTAATCTCCTCATCCTCTGACTCTCTAAGAATCATGGTATCTAAGCCTAGCACTGTATTAATCGGAGTTCTAATCTCATGCGACATATTGGCCAAAAATACGCTCTTTGCCTGATTCGCTATCATTTCCTCCTCGGCAAAGCGTCTGCTCTCCTGCTCTCTTTTGGTCTTCTCCATAATGTTGTTTTTGATACTATTTAATACCACATTAAATGCTGCTAAAGCCATACATCTAGGAAATACAAAGAATAGGGCTATATCAGTCATTTTAGGAGTTAGATCATAGTCAGCATTTTCTAGCATAAGAATTGTATTCTTGGTTGTTGAAGTGGTGAATATAAGCATGTTAGAATCACAAAGGCCGAAATTAAAGCCTACTAACACAGAAACTGCCAAGCCAGCAACCGTAAGCCAGAAAGCATAGGTCTTATACTTACTATCGTCATATAACACCGCACATACTATTGGGAATATCATAAACAAGGTTCCATGATATGCCACCTCGACATTGGCAAATGTAAACATTGCAACCAAAAGTGTCAGCATCACATAGTTAGTGATAGTTTTTTCAAAGCCTAAGCTATATTTAACTATGTAGCCTAGAACCACAAATACTGCCATACCTATAAAGGCAATATTCATAATACGCTGATCAATAATAAAAACATGCAAAACATTAAGTATCCACGAAAGCGCCATAACAATCATTGCTGCAATCATGGTTTTTAGGGTATAGTCATTGGCCTTGGTATAATCGTTAGTTATCTTAATCTTCTTTCTCTTATTCTCGCCCATATTATTCTCCCATCATTAAGTCCTTAAATTCCTATCTATAAAACAAATGATATATCAAATAATAATTATAACAAACTCTATATGTAAATATTCAGTTTTAACATCTTTTATGCGATCAAAAGCAAATATTAGTATTATATTCTTAATAAAAGCAGGTCATAATTATATATTATCTATAGTCATCAAAACGCGACAAATCAACATACTATATTATAATAAATAATAACAATATTAGCAAATCACAGTTTCATTTTTGATATAGTATCATTTTCGCCTTTGTGATATAATATCTGCATATTTGTTTATGAAAGGACGGAAGATAATGAATCGCAAAGAAGTCAATGAAATCAAGAAACTATACACATTAGAGGACAGCCCAATTTCAAGAATTTGTGGCTGTTTTGTTGACACTGACAAGAACAAAAAAGTAGATGAAAAAAATGCATTTGTTATGCTTGAGGATGAGGCTAAGCACAAGTATTTTGACATTTTCAAAAAGACCTTATCCGGTGCGATAGGTAGAAATCTTATCAATATGTCATTTCCTACTGATAAGGAGAGCGAGGAAGGTAGCGCTTTTAACATGCTTATGAAGCTAAGAGATTCAGAGCTTACTGATTCTGACCTTATAGAGCAGTTTTACGACAGGATTATCGAGAATTTTGACTATCCTGACAATTACTATATCATTTTAATTCACAACAATTATGATATTCCTGCTATCACCAAAGACGGAATGAGTCTTGAAGACGCTTCCGATGAGGTTTATCAGTACATCATCTGTGCCATTTGCCCAATCAAGCCTTCTAAGCCAGGTCTTACCTACAATGCGCACACGAATTCAATCGAGAACTGCGTGAGAAGCATGATGGTTGAGGCTCCTATGCTAGGCTTTACATTTCCTGCATTTAACGACAGAAGTTCAGATGTACACAACATCTTATACTATACCAAAAATGCTAAGGATATAAGCTCCGCTATCACTGAGACAGTTTTAGAGCTTGTTCCTCCTTATACTGCCGGCACACAAAAGGATCTTTTTAACGAAATTATAGAGGAGAGCTATGGCAAGGATTGTGGCTTTGATAAGATTAAGTCGCTTCATACCAATCTAAACGATCTTATGGCTGAGAAAAAGGATGATCCTGAGCCTCTTATTCTTGATAAGACTGAGGTTAAGCACTTATTAGCAAATAGCGGTGCTAAGAAAGAGAATATTGAAACCTTTGAGGCTGAGTATGATGAGTCTATCAGTAAGGATACGCCTATTCTAGCTTCAAACATAGCAAATACCAAAAAGTTCGAAGTGAAAATGCCGGATGTAACCATTCAGGTATCGCCGGATAGGACTGAACTAATCAATACGAAACTAATTGATGGGGTTCCATACCTCCTGATTCAGGTGACTGACGCAGTGGTAGTAAATGGAATAAGCTGCCATCCGCTTTCCGGTGTGGAGGAGCTATAGGGTTCGGCCGAAGCGTGTGGGGGCGATAATGTAAAACACGGATTTTTTCTGTGATTGTAGGAAAATGCGTGGGGGCTACGGGGGCGGACGATGCCGCTCCCATTCGGCATCCATGCCTCAGTGGGAGCTAAAAACGCCATCCAGGCGTTTTTGCATCTGAGGGTGTACGCATTTTCTACAATCACGACGAAAAAATCCTAAACGTTTTTCATTATCGCCCCCACACGCTTCTTTTATACACTGGTTAGGTTTCCACACCTACTCCCCGCCCACCCTGGCACGGTTTCTGGCGCACCGCCAACGTATTGCTTCGCTCACGTTGGCTTTTTTACGCTACGGCGGGGGTTAGTTGCTGTGCTCTGGCCCGCCAACGTGTCGCTTCGCTTACGTTGGCTCTTTTTTTGCTACGGCAGATTTTTGTTGCTTTGCTTTGGGCCGCCAACGTGACGGTTCGCTTCCCTTGGCCCCTTCTTTGCGACCGCAGATTTTAGTTGCTGTGCTCTGGCCCGCCAACGTGGCGCTTC
>JAIKVP010000159.1 GCA_024685635.1 Lachnospiraceae bacterium | reverse complement strand
ACTTCTGAAGATATACCTTTGGATGATTCTGTAGATATTAATAACTTTGATAAGAATGATGTTAAGGTTCTTAAAGCGCTTATAAAAGACCAGAGGAGTCGCGGTGCAACAGTGAGTGAGGATTTGACTAGTGAGCAGTATAGATGGGAAGATGGAGAATTACGTGGTATTGGTTGGAATGGTTGTTGCTTGACTGGTGAACTTTCAACTGCCGGTCTAGACAACCTTAAAGAGTTAAATGTAGGTGGTAATTTTTTAACTAAATTGGATGTGAGTAAGAATATCGAGTTAAAAGAGTTGCGTGTATGGTTGAATAAATTAACTCAATTAGATGTAAGTAAAAATGTTAATTTAACAGTTTTATACTGCTCGCAAAATTGGTTAACTCAATTGGATGTAAGTAAGAATGTAAATTTAGAAAATTTAACGTGCTTTGGAAATACGTTAACTCAATTGGATGTGAGTAAGAATACCGCGTTAAAAGAGTTGAGATGCTGGAAAAATTATTTAACTCAATTAGATGTAAGTAAGAATGTTAATTTAAAATATTTATCCTGCTCGGAAAATCAGTTAACTCAATTGGATGTGAGTAAGAATGTTAATTTAACAAATTTAGATTGCAGACAAAATCAGTTAACTCAATTAGATGTAAGTAAGAATGTTAATTTAACAGGTTTAGATTGCTGTTCTAATCAGTTAACTCAATTGGATGTAAGCGAGTGTGTTAATTTAGCAGATTCTAATAGTGAGGGTTATTTTGATTGTGATGATGATGTAGAAGTTATAGGTTATAATAAATAACAAGCAATTCTCCGCCTTACCGGGATGGAACTTGGTAAGGCGGTTTTTGTATGCTGTGCATTTGCTCCGTTTGCATGTGTGTGCAGTAATTATTAAGGTTAGGAGAGCTGAAGTATAGAAGGAGTAGTAGCGGTGTTGTGGTGGTTCTGTTTGTGGTAGGCAGATGGCAGATGTAGTCGTATATATAAACGACTTAGATCTTTTTCGTTGTGGTTGTTAGTAAATGCTTGGTTAGTAGGCGTAAAAGCGCCTGGACGGCGCTTTTAACGACTTGCGAGACAGGGATGTCGAGTAGGAGCGGCGCTGATGGTACGATCAATTATCTGCATTTACTTACAACCACAGAAAAAGATCTCGGAGTGGTATATACGGCTGCATCTGCCATCGCCATTTATACACCGTCTTACATATGAAATCGCACATATCTCATACATACGAGATTAGCACATTAGCCAACCTCTCGTTATCCTCATGACTAAGCATAGCAATACGGATATAGTTATCTCCAAGATACGGGAACGAACTTAAATCACGAATCATAAGATTCTGCTTTATAAGGTGAACGAACACATCTGTTGAGGTTTTGTCAGTATTGTTAAGTTCAATCAAGTAAAAATTAGCCTGTGAAGGGTAGAAGATGAACTTACCGGTCTTTTCAAGTGCGTTTTTAAAGTACTCCAATTCCTTAGCTGTGTAGTCTCTGACATTTGCCCTATAATCAGTATCGGAAAACATAATGATACCCGCCATCTCGGCAACAGAGTTAATCGACCAAGGATCCTTGCTGTTAAGAATCGAAGACTTAAGATGTTCACTTGAAGTAATTGCATAGCCGAGTCTTAGCCCCGGAGCAGCGTAGAATTTAGAAACGCCACGCAAGACAACGAGGTTATCGAATTCATTTGTCAAAGGAATAGCAGAATATAAGTCTATATCAGACGAGAATTCAATGTAGGTCTCGTCAATCATAACAATGATATCGTGCTTTTTAGCGATGCTTAGAATATCTCTTAACTCTGATACGTTAAATGCGTTACCTGTAGGATTGTTAGGGTTACACATAATGATAAGTCCGGTTTCAGGTTTTATAAACGCTTCAAGTGAAGCAGTGTCAATAAGCCAGTTGAGCTCCTTTTTTAGAGGGAGGTATCTGATTTTGCCCCCGTTTAAGCCAACTTCACGCTCGTATTCTGAGTAAGACGGCGCAAAAAGAATAGCATCCTCGGTTGAAACAGCCTTGATGATGCCGCTAATTAGCTCGGTTGAGCCGTTTCCTACGATAATATTGTCTATAGGCGCATTAACATACTTACTTATAGCATTTCTAAGAGTCTTATAATCACGCTCAGGATATTTTGTAATAACATCAATATTGGCTTTAAGCTCCTGTTTTAAACGGTCTGATAGCCCGAGAGGGTTAACATTTGATGCAAAGCTTTTTATATCGTTTGCATTTAAGTTATAATAGGCGGCTAATGCCTCTACATCACTTCCGTGGAAGGTATTTACTTCATTTTCGTTCATATTTATTTCCTTTCGCAAAAAAACTTCAATATTTGATTAAAAAATATACTAAATAACTGTAAAAACAATTCAAAAAATGCTATAATAATTGATACTATGGGTTTAGTGTGTGTATCTGCCATAGCGACTATTATATGATTATAGTTGATTTTTAGATAAATGCAAGTAGGCGGTGTTATTTTGGAAGATAAGATTAAGGCTTATGCCTCCCTTAAATTTCATATCGATCACCCAAAGATACGCTTTAATGATACGAAGCTAAAAGGTGAAATAGCTGAGGGGCAGACTCTTTTAGGCGATTTTAGTATTGAATCTGTAAATGGAGTTCCAATCACTGGCAATGTCGAGGTTTTTGACCACAGAATCGAGCTTTTGTCTGGTGATTTTAAGACAACTTCTTTTAATGTTACATTTAAGGTTCACGCAGAGAGCGCTAAGGCTGATGATGTGATTTCAGGTTCTTTTCATGTACTTACCAATGGCGGTGAGTTTGATGTTTATTATGAATATAAGATTGTAGAGCGCTGCTTTGAGACGGCCGGTGGAATTATCCACAATCTTAAGGAATTTGCGGATTTTGCTCAGATTAATTATGACGAGGCTGTTAGAGAGTTCTATACTGATGATTTTGTAAATGTTTTGCTTTACGGAGATGAGCACATCTCAGACAGGAGAATGTATAGAAGCCTTATAAAGAGTGTGAGTCATGAGCAGGCACTAGAGGAGTTTTTAATTACTCTAGGACTTAAGAATAAAGTTAGCTTTAGTTCGCCTAGAAATGAAGCGGCTATTAAGTATGACAAGGAAGATGTCTCTAAAGATATCACAATCAATAAGACTAGCTGGGGCTTTGTTGATGCGGATGTTTACTGCGATGACAAGGCAGTATTTCTTCCAAAGAAGCATATAAGCCGAGATGATTTTTTGGGTAAGGAGATGAAGCTTCCTGTTGTCATTTCTATTGATGCCCTAGCAGAGCCTGAATATGATATTCCTATAAGGGTCGTTAGTGTTTATGACAGTCTTGAGATTAAGCTTAAGGTTAGAAGAAAGACTCGTTCAAGATCTAAAAAGAGCACTGTTAGTGCCATGTTTAGCAACACAAGCCTAAAAAAGACTTACCAGGCTCAGCTTGTTAAGGATTATATTAATTACCGTGCTGGTAAATTACCACTTCAGGAATATACTAACCGTTCTATCGAGTGTGCCAATGAGCTTATAAGACTAACAGAAGGTCTTCACTGGTACCGCCTTATCAGACTTCATATGTACATAATGAAGAAGGATAGAGTAAGGGTTCTTCAGGAGATGGAGAATATAGAGACTCACGAAGAGATGATGCTTAAGGATAAGTTTTCAGAATGTTATTATGCATATCTTAAAGCATTATATTCCTCTGAGGATGAGGATATAGATTATGCTATTGAAGTTGTCAGCCAGGCATATGATGAGGATCCTTCAGATTTTAGATTCTTCTTTATGTTAAGCTATTTAGATCCTGATTTGATTGATGACAGAAATAGTGTATATATTGAGTTAGAGCGTTTATATGACGAGGGAGTTAACTCTCCATTCTTATACTTTGAGGCCTGTGATTTATATAATGAGTATCCTCACATTTTAAGAGAATTCACTGATTTTGCTCTGCAAACTCTTAACTGGTCATATAGACGAGGCGATTTGACTAAGGATGTCATTGCAAGAGTAATAGAACTTGTTAAAGAGAAAATGACCTACAAGCCTAAATTATATAGGTTTTTGAGGGCTGTTTATTTTGATGATCCAAGCGATGACCTTCTTTATATCATTTGCGCTTTATTAATTAAGAGCAATAGATGCGATAAAGAGGCTTACGAGTTTTATTCAAGGGGTGTTGATAAGAGCTTTAAGTTAATCGGCTTAATGGAATGCTATCTAAGAAGTATTGATACGAGCGATTACCCAGTTTTGCCTAAGTCGGTTGTCTTATACTTTAGCTATTCAGAAGAGAGATTAAATGAGCAAATGCTAGCCTATCTTTACGCTAACATAGCAATTAACCGACAGGCATACGGAGCAACATACAATGAGTATGAAGACTCTATTTATGCATTTGTAATTGACCAGGTTAATAAGGGTAATACAAGCGAGCATTTATCAGTTTTATATAAGGACTATTTGACAGACAGTCACATTATTGCCAATGTTGCAAATGCTCTTCCTAACATTTTGTTTATGAACCGTTTTTCTTGCGACAATCCTAATATTGTTTCTGTTATTGTTGAGCATGATGAGTGTGGTAGGGTTGAAACAGCTGTTGTTAATGACGGCGTAGCATATTTAGACTGTGTTACATCCAATGCTGGAATTACGCTTGTTGATAACTATAATCGCAGATATATAGGTTCAATTGACTATAGTTTAGAGCCATTATTTGATGATGAGAGATATATTCCATACTGCTATCAGGCTAATCAGAACTCACTTAAATTACTTCTTAGATTAGCTGATATAGGCTGGAGATTAGGCGATGTCGATTACGAGATGGTGAAGGTATTAAAGGCCTTGCTACAGTTTGATGACATTCGTGATGATTATAGAAAGAAGTTAAATGCAGCGATTCTTGACTATTATTATGATCAATATGAGGGTGACATTTTTGAAGAGTATCTTAAGGAATTGTCACTAGAGAGCTTAGATGTTGACAATCGAGCTGTCGCTATTGACTATATGGTTGAGAGACAGATGTATGACAGAGCTTATGAGGCTGTTAAGGAGTTAGGTTTTCATAGATTGTCTGATGAGCATATGAAGGAATTGGCAAGCTATGAGGTTGAGAAGGATGACACAGAATCAGATGATTTGCTGATTGGAATGTGTTATGAGCTTTTCCATAGAGATTTATATACTGAGTCTATCCTAAAGTATTTGATTGAATATGCCAAGGGTGGTAATCAGGAATTAGTTGCCATTTATCAGGTTGCTAAGAATAACCATATTGATACATTTGACTTAGAAGAAAGAATTGTTATTCAGTCTATTATGGTGGACTGCTATGATGATGTTATGTTAAATGTATTTGCTAATTATCTTAATAGCAATGGAGAGAGGCATGTATATTTAGCTTATGCTAATGCTTTAGCTTACAGATATTTTATTATGTCTGTGCCTATTAGCGATGAGGTTATTGAGATCTTAATCGCCTGCTATAAGAGAGGGATTCTTAACAATGAACTAGGCTATGCAGCTTTGATGAAGGCTTATAGTGAGAGGATAGACAGAGCCAAAGAAGATAAAGAGATTATCTCAACTATCATGGCAGAGTTTGTTAAAAATGATATGCTCTTTCCGTTTTTTAAGCAATTTGACTCGATTCTTTCAATACCAAAAGAGTGCTATGTTAAGAGCTTTTTGATTTATAAGGGTGCGGCCTTAGATAATGTAGAAGTCCATTATAGCAAGAGAGGACTTAGAGTCAAAGAAGCAAGAACTGAGAGAATGAGAGAGTATTTCTCAGGCTATTATGTTAAGGATTTTGTCTTGTTTGATGATGAGGATATTGACTATTATATTACTGCTACTAAGGATGATGAAGTTATTAGAATCGAAAAGGATGAAATTAGCTTCATAAGACCTAAACAAAGCAAGGAGAAGTCAGCATTTTCTTTGGTGAACAAGATGATTGGACTTGATTATACTGACGATTCTTTATATGAGCAAATGGATGAATATATCAAGAATAAATATCTTCTTGATGAGAATATGATATTACTCTAGGAGTGTAACAATGGCAAAATTAGATATTGGTATCGATTTGCAAAATGAATATACAGAGTACGCTTTTTACAGTGAGGAAGCTAGCGATGTTGTCTGCATTTCAAAAGACAACAAGGATTCTTGCTTAAGGATTCCTAATGGCTTGTTTGTTTCGTCTGCTGATAACAAGATTTATGCAGGCTTTGAAGCTAGTGAACTCAATCTTACGATTGCAGGAACTTATTATTATGACATTTTAGCTAAGGCGAATGAGAAATCTATAGTCATCATTAACGGCAAAGAATATGACTATATTGACCTCTTTGTCGTTATGATGAAGCTACAATTAAAGGCTTGTTTCGGGGATGATTTAGAGATTAATAAGCTTATTATTTCATCGCCTTTAGCAGGTACTTATTTAGCGGCAGCTGTTCTTAAGCTTACGGATGCGCTTAATCTTTCTAGGGATCAGGTTGAATTGGTAAGTTCAGAGATTGCGATGTTATTTTATGTATTTAAGCAGGATACTGGTGTTTATAGAGAAGGAGTAGGTCTATATCACTATGAGGAAAATGCTATAAGATATGAGCATGTATCGGTTGATAGATATTCAAGGCCTATGCGCGTTAAGATTAGCAACAAGCTATATCCGTTTGACAATCCTAATGAGACTGAGAGTGTTGTTATGGCAAGACCGCCAATTAGCGTGGACCAGGAGGATTTACAGGATTCATCATTCTTAAATATTGTTAAGGATTCTATGAAGGGATTTGACCAGAGAGTTTCAGGAGTATTCTTGATGGGTGATAGCTTTGAGAAGGGCTGGCTTGATGAATCTGCTAATTATCTGTGCAGGGGAAGACGAGTTTTTGTTGGACAAAGCATTTACGCTAAGGGCGCTGCTTACGCAGCTAAGAGTGGATCAGCTCAGATGGGCAGTAATGTATTTTTGGAGTCTGATACTATGATTCATTATGATATCGGTGTCAGAGTTCGTTATAAGAATAAAGAGCAGATTGCGCCTATTGTATTAGGTGAGAAAGAATGGTTTAATGCCTACGGCAGTGTTGATGTATTTTTAGATAATACCAACAGAATTGAGATTGATTTATATGACAACGATAAAGAGGAATTGATTCAGGAATTTATTGAGATAAAAGGTCTTCCTAAGAGACCGCCTAAGACTACTAAGCTGTCTATCTCGGTTAATTTTACTGACGAAAAGCGCGGGGAGATATGTATAAAGGACAAGGGCTTTGGCACTATGTATCCGACCACCGGCAAGGTTTATAGAAAAGAGTTTGTTTTGCCTTAGGCAAATATTTGGAGGTATTAGTTAATGGGATCAGTAGTTTATTGCGAAACTAAAGAGACTGTGTCTCCTTATATGTTTTCCAATACCAGAGTTATGGCTTATTCCTATGAGGAGGCTTGTTATTATATAGTGAACAATCCGTCTTTATTATCAGAGTTAGATTTTTCATTTGACTTTGCAAGCTGGGTTAAGGATAAGTTAGGATTAGAAGAACTTGGAGAAAAGATAATCAAACAGCTTGATGCTAAGGAGAATTATGAGCGAATCCTTGACAGCTTTTTGTCTGCATATAACTATTTATCTCGTGAAGAGATATCAATGTTTTTTGAGAGACTAAAGGGTGTCGGCTTATTAAAAGAGCATTTGCGCCTAAAGAAACAGGCTGATGGCTATTTGAAATTTGAAAAATATGTCAGAGCAATTAGGCTATATAGGTCTATATTAAAGATGCCTAATTTAGAAGAAAGCTTTGTTGCAACTGTATATCATAATCTAGGGATAGCGCTTGCTAAGAATCTAGAATATAATGATGCGCTAAAGGCATTTTATGAGGCTTATAAGCTTAATTCAAGTGAGATAACCTTATCTTGCTATCTGTCTATTATCTTTGTAACTAATCAGGATCTTAAAGACGTTAATGAGGATTATAGATTAGAGTGTGACAAGGAAGTTTATGATTCGATGCTTTTAAGATTTAAGCAGGGTGCTGATGGCTATATTAATTCTGATGATGGCAAACTTTTATCTGAAGTCTTAGAGGCTAAGAAATACGGCAGGGATAAGGACGCTAAGATTAAGGTTAACAAGCTTATTGAGAAATGGAAAGAGGACTATCGTCGTCAGACCACTTAAGAGGTATATATATGGCATTGCTAGACAGAATGCGCGCTGGATTCCTAAAAAAGCGCAAGAAACATGAAAAAGAAATAGAAGATGAAGTCTTAAATGAACTTGAAAATGACAGCGAGGAAGCATTTGTCAATCACCAGAATTTTGTCGTAAAGAAAATGAAGTCTAATCAACTTACTGTTGAAGAGGCTTGTAGAGAGCTTATTTCAACTAACAGGCAGTTAGATAGAAGAAAGATTGAATATGAACAGGTTACTGCTTATTTAACAGATATTCAGTTGATTGATCAAATGACAGATGAGGAGAAGGACGCTGCAATTACTGCATCACTTAAGATTGCTGCTTTAACTAAGGACAGGGAAGATATAAAGAGCGAGCAGGAGAGTATGGGGAGCCTTCAAAGACGCTTCTTTGAACTTCATGAGCATGAGGTTGACGAGGGAATTCATTTGATGGAGGAGCAGGAGGAGTTTCAGGCTCAGGTGAGAAATGATTTGAGATTACTTGATGAGGAGAAGGTCAACTTAAAATATGAGGAGAGGTACTATTTAGAAAAACTTTCTAATCTCAGAACGGCTGTGTATTTAATTATTGGCGCAGCTATAGTGTCTATGTGTTTTTCATTATTTATGTACACTCTATATGAATTTGACATTTTATTTCTGCTTTTATTTATAGTATTTATTACCGCTTTGATTGGAACCTTGATATTTATCAGGTATCGAAATATCAACTATGCGCTTTTATACTGTAGAAAGCAGCAAGGTAAAGCAGTGCAGCTTATTAACAAGGTGAAAGTCAAATGGGTTAATAACGCTGCGACCTTAGATTATCTCTATTCAAAATATAATGTTATGAGTTCAAGAGAGCTTGTCGCCCTCTGGGAGCAATATAATATTATCAAGGACAATGAGGAAATGTATAGAAGATCATCTAAGGAACTAGATCATTATGGCAGACAGTTAGTTAAGGTTCTTCAAAACATTGGTGTTCATGATGCTGATATTTGGATTAATCAGCCAGAAGCAATTATTGATCCTAGAGAGCTGGTTGAAGTTACTCATGGCCTTAATATGAGGAGACAAAAGCTTAGAACTGAGATGGAAGTCGATGAGGATATGATTGATCTAGCTACTGGCAATATCAGGGATAGAATTAAGAAACATCCTGAGGAGATTGTGATTGTAAGACAGCTTTTAGAGCCACACAGGATTAGAGTTGATTTGGAATGATATTGAAATGCTTGATATTAGTTGCATTTCATTATATAATGTTACTTTGGAGTATAGTAGATAAAGGGGCATTTTGGAGGTTATTTAACAATGGCTAAGGAATTAGAAAAGAATTATAGTCCACAGGATATCGAGGGAAGGCTGTATGATAAGTGGGTTAAGAATGGATATTTTCACGCAGAGGTAGATAGGAGTAAGAAACCTTTTACTATCGTGATGCCACCACCTAACATAACTGGTCAGCTTCATATGGGACATGCTCTTGATAATACCATGCAGGATATCCTTATCAGATTTAAGCGTATGCAGGGCTATAATGCTTTATGGCAGCCGGGTACAGATCACGCGAGTATTGCTACTGAGGTTAAGATTATTAACACTCTTAAGGAGCAGGGAATAAAGAAAGAAGATTTAGGTAGAGATGGCTTTTTAGAGAAGGCATGGGACTGGAAGGATGAGTATGGTGGAAGGATTATAAACCAGCTTAAACGTCTTGGTTCATCTGCTGATTGGGACAGAGAGCGTTTTACAATGGATGAAGGCTGTTCAGAAGCCGTAAAGGATGTTTTTATTAAGTTATATGACAAGAAGCTTATATATAAGGGCTCAAGACTTATCAACTGGTGTCCGGTATGTCAGACATCTATTAGTGACGCAGAGGTTGAACACGTTGATATGAAGGGTAAGTTCTGGCATATCAAGTATCCTATTCATGGTGAAGAGGGTAGATTTATTGAGATTGCTACAACAAGACCTGAGACCTTACTAGGTGATACTGCTGTTGCAGTTGCTGCTGATGATGAGAGATATGCAGATCTTATTGGCAAGATGGTAGATTTGCCTCTTACTGATAGACAGATTCCTATCATTGCTGATGAGCACGCTGATAAGACTAAGGGAACTGGTGCTGTTAAGATTACACCAGCTCATGATCCTAACGATTACGAGGTTGGTAAACGTCATAATCTTGAAGAAATCAATATTATGAATGATGATGGTACCATCGCTTCAAATGGTGGCAAATACGCCGGAATGGATAGATATGAAGCCAGGGACGCTATGGTTAAGGACTTAGAGGAGCTTGGTTTACTTGGTGAGATAGAGGAGATTGAGCATAGCGTTGGTACACATGACAGATGTAAGGCAGCTGTAGAGCCACTTATTAAGCCACAGTGGTTCGTAGCTATGCAAGAGCTTGCTAAGCCGGCTTTAGAAGCAGTTAAGAACGGCGATATCAAGCTTATTCCAGAGAGAATGAATAAGAACTATTACAACTGGCTTGAGAATATAAGAGACTGGTGTATCTCAAGACAGCTTTGGTGGGGACATAGAATTCCTGCATATTACTGTGATGAATGCGGTGAGACTGTTGTTGCTAAAGAGATGCCAGAGGTTTGTCCTAAGTGTGGATGCAAGCATTTTCATCAGGATGAGGATACACTTGACACATGGTTTTCATCAGCTTTATGGCCATTTTCAACACTTGGCTGGCCTGAAAACACACCTGAGTATGACTATTTTTATCCAACAGATGTCTTAGTAACTGGATATGATATCATTTTCTTCTGGGTAATCAGAATGATATTCTCAGGATTAGAGCATACAGGTAAGATTCCTTTCCACACAGTATTGTTCCACGGTTTGATTAGGGATGACCAGGGAAGAAAGATGAGTAAGTCTTTAGGCAATGGTATCGACCCTCTTGAGGTTATTGATAAATACGGAGCTGATGCTCTAAGATTTACACTTGTCACAGGTAATGCTCCTGGTAATGATATGCGTTTTTACTGGCAGAGAGTTGAAGCAAGCCGTAATTTTGCTAACAAGGTTTGGAATGCGAGTCGTTTCATTATGATGAATATGGACAAATGCGACTTTTCAAATGTTAGCTTAGATGAGCTTCTAGATGAGGATAAGTGGGTTCTTTCTAAGCTTAACACTCTTGTTAAAGATGTTACTGAGAATATGGAGAAATATGAGTTAGGTATTGCTGTTACCAAGCTTAATGACTTCTTGTGGGAAGAGTTCTGTGACTGGTATATTGAGATGGTTAAGCCTAGATTATGGAATGATGACGATAATACTAAGGCTGCTGCTTTATGGACGCTTAACAAGGTATTGATTGATTCTCTTAAGCTTTTACATCCTTATATGCCATTTATAACTGAGGAGATTTTCTGTAATTTACAGGACGATGAGGACTCGATTATGATCTCTGATTGGCCGATATATAAATTAGAATATGCTTTCCCTAAGGAAGAGGCAGATGTTGAGCTTATGAAAAATGCGGTTAGAAATATCCGTAATCTAAGAGCTGAGATGAATGTTGCTCCTAGCAGAAAGGCTAAAGTATATGTAGTATCAGACAACGAGGAAGTTAGAGAAACATTTGATAAGGGTCTAACCTTCTTTTCACAGCTTGCTTATGCATCGGAAGTTGTTATTCAGGCTGATAAGTCAGGAATTGCTGATGATGCTGTTTCAACTGTAATTCCACAGGCGGTTATTTATATTCCGTTTGCTGATTTGGTTGATATTGACAAGGAGAAAGAGAGGCTTTCTAAAGAGCAAAAGAGACTTGAAGCTGAGATCAAGCGCTGCCAGGGTATGCTTAATAACGAAAAGTTTATTAGCAAGGCGCCTGAAGCTAAGGTAAATGAAGAGAAAGAAAAGCTTGCTAAATATGAAGATATGCTTAAGCAGGTTTTAGAGCGCTTGAAGTCTTTATAATTAAGGTGAATATATGAATGATCAGTTGACAAAGAGCGATATTGATAAGATGACCGAAGAGGTTGAATATCGAAAATCAGTATTAAGACATGAGCTTTTAGAGCAGGTCAAAGAGGCTAAGGCGCAGGGAGACTTATCCGAAAACTTTGAGTATAAGGCTGCTAAAAAAGAGAAAAATCGAAACGAAAGCAGAATCAGATACCTAGAGAGAATGATTAAAACTGCTCATATTATTGAAGATGATTCGGCTGATGATGAGATTGGTCTTAACACTAAAGTAACTATTTATATACCAGAAGACGACGAGGAAGAGACTTATAAGATTGTGACCACAGTCAGAGGCGATGTTAACAACGGCAGAATCAGTAATGTATCCCCTTTGGGTAAGGCCTTGATGGGGCATAAGGTCGATGATACAGTTACTGTTTATGTCGATAATAATATATCATATGATGTTGTTATTCGCTCGATTGAGAAGGTTGGCGAAGAAGCAACTGATGAATTGATGAGATTCTAGTAACTATCTATTAATGAATGGTGGTGGGGTATTATGGCGGAAATATCTAACAACACAAATAAGGTCGATGAAGTTACTCAAGACACAGGGGCTAACATAGTTGATAAGATTCTTGAAGATATTAGCGATATTCAGGAGTATATTGAAACTTCCAACAATCAGAAAACTATCGATGAGATGTTTAATAATGCTAACGATGAGATGATTGTTGAGAATGTAGTCAAGATTTCAGAAGATCAAATGTCAGCATCTATTATTTTGGCTGATCCTGGTCCTGACAAGGTTTATACCAAGAAGGAAATCATTGAGACTCTTAAAGACAATGGTGTAACCTATGGTATATCAGAGGCTGTTATTGAGAGAATTCTGTTTGAGAAAAGGTATTTACAAAAGGTTGATGTAGCATTTGGCATTATGCCACACGATGGTGAAAATGCTAAATATATTTACCATTTTAATACCGAACCGAATTCTAAGCCTGCTTTGTTAGAGGATGGTTCTGTGGACTATCACAAGCTTGATGCTTTTGAGAGCGTTAAGAAGGGTCAGTTGATTGCAGAGTACGTGCCTGAGAGTTATGGTAAGCCGGGAAGAATGGTTAACGGCTTTGTTGTTGACCCTAAACATGGAAGACCACTGCCAGCTATTAGAGGCAAGCATATATATAAGGGTGAAGATGGAGTAACTTACTATTCAGATACTGATGGTAAGATTGAGTTTAATCACGAAAATGGCTTGATTACCATTTCTGATATATATGTCGTTTCTGGAGATGTTGATACAACTACTGGAGACATTAAATTTGCAGGTAACGTTGAAGTTTATGGCTCTGTTAGAAGTGGATATAAGATTGAGGCTGAGGGCACTGTATCTGTAAATGGTACAGTTGAGGCGGCTACAATTAAGGCCGGCAAGGATGTCGTTATTAAGGGTGGTATGCTTGGAAATGGCAAGGGCTTTATTATATCTGGTGGCAATGTTGAAGGAAGATTTTTTGAACAGGTTAATATAGTTTGTGAGGGCTATCTTAAGGCCAATTCAATTATTAACAGCTATATTGACTGTAATGATGAGGTTGAGGTTAGTGGTTCTAAGGGAACTATTATCTCAGGAAGAGTTAGAGCATTAAAGGGACTTAAAGCGGCTAACATAGGAAGTGATTCTAATGTTCACACCTATATTAAGGTCGGTTTAGACCCTAGAATGAATAGAACTTATAAGATACTATCTAAGCAAAAACAGCTTTTAGATGATGAGATGCTAAAGATTGCAGAAGCTCAAAGAAAGCTTAATGAGCTTCAGGGAATTCCAGGACTAGATGAGAAGAGGATTGCAGTTACAAGACTTAAGGTTACTAAGAAGTCTGAGCTTGATAAGGTTGTAGCCCAGCTTGATGAGATAACTGCTCAGATTGAAGCAGGCAGACTTGCCAAGGTTACTGTATCTAAGATAGCTTATAGAGGATGTTCTGTAACTATTAATGGAATTACTACTCATGTCAATGATGATGTCAAAGATGTAGTATTTATGTTATTAGACGAGAAAGTTGTAATGACTTATGATAAGCACTAATAGGAGCTTTATTTTATGAATTACAAGGAAGCATGCGATTATGTCAATCATATTCCGCGCTACAAAAAAAAGTTTAATCAGGATAATATTTTGCATTTGCTTGAAACTATAGGAAGACCTGATAGCAGTTTTAAGTCAATACACATAGTTGGAACCAATGGTAAAGGCTCTGTAGCAGCATTTCTTAACTCTATTGGAAGAAGCAAGGGCTTTAAGATGGGAGTATTTACTTCTCCACATTTGCTCACAATAAGAGAGAGATTTGTTGTTAATGGTACACTTATTTCAGAAGAAGATTTTGTTAAGTATTTAGAGCAGGTGCTTGAGGCAGAAGAGACTATCTTAGAAGATGGCTTTGAGCATTTAACATTTTTTGAAATAATGTTTGCTATGGCTTTGCTTTATTTTAAGGATGAGGGCGTTGATTATGCTATTATTGAGGCTGGAATGGGAGGAAGAAGTGATTCTACTAACTCATTAAAGCCTGAGATTACGGTCATTACAGCTATTGGATTAGACCATCAGTCCGTTTTAGGTGACACAATTGAGAAGATTGCTTACGAGAAGGCAGGTGCTGTTAATCAGGGCGAGGTTGTCACTGTCAGCAGGCAGTCTAAGAATGTATTAGACATAATTGAGGATTACATATATGTTGTCGGTGGAGAAGCCATTTACGCTAACAATTTAGTTTATAACGTTGAAAAGGCAGACCAATACGGAATTGATTTTTGCTTGAATTATGATATAGATAAGTCTATCAGCTATCATTTGTCTATGAGTGGGCTTTATCAGGTTGATAACGCAGTTGTTTCAATTATGACAGCTAGAGTACTCTGGAATATGGACTATGAGGAACTAGTCACTCCTTTGTCAAATGTTAGCTGGGCCGGAAGAATGCAAGAGGTTGCAAACAGGTTTTATGTTGATGGGGCACATAATCATCAGGCTGTACAATCATTTGTGGCTACAGTTAAGAATAGCTTTACAGATAGTCCTAAGATTTTGATCTATGCAGTGGCTTGTGACAAGGATGACAGGGCGATGCTTAAGGAGTTGTTAAAACTCTCAATTAAGGTTTTAATTGTTACTGAGTTGTCTAATGGCAGAAAGACTGAGGCAAGCCAAATAGTAAAATTAGTTGATGATTTAGTTGCTAATGAATGCCTGAACAAGCCGGAATCTGTTCTTGTTGAGACGACTATTGATACGGCAATTTCTTATGCACAAACACTTCAGGGTGAAGATGACTATATATTTGCTGTCGGATCACTATATTTAGTTTCCGATGTTATGAAAAGATTGATTGATCAAAAGGAAGGAGATAAAGATGATTGATTTTGATGAGGAAATCAAAAAGTTTAAGCCTAGCTTAGAGGTTGGTGACGTAGAGGATGCAATCTATGACACTGAAATGAAAGATGTTCTTGATTTGTTAACACAGGTTAAGAATGGAGAAAATGCTAATAATTAAAGCGAGGGACAAGTAATGAATTGTATTAGATGTGGTTCTCCACTACTAATTGGCGGTGTCTGCAGTGGCTGTGGTCTTGATGATGCTTACATTAAAAAATGCTATGCAATGAGTAATGTTTATTATAATAATGGCTTAGATAAGGCCAAGGTTAGAGACTTATCTGGAGCTATAGTCGATCTTAAGAAGGCTCTACATATGAACAAGCATAATATTGAAGCTCGTAATCTATTAGGCCTTTGCTATCACGAGATGGGAGAGATTGCCAAGGCACTTTCAGAGTGGGTTGTAAGTGCTAACTATATGCCTGATGATAATGACGCAACAGAATATATCCAGTCTATACAGGACAATCCGTCAAGATTAGAGGATATTAATACTACAATTAGGAAATATAACCAGACTCTCAATTACCTTAAAAATGGTGACTATGATTTAGCCTCTATTCAGCTTAAGAAAGTAATTGGAATGAGCCCTAATTTTGTTAATGGGCATCTGCTTTTGGCTCTTTTATATATTAAGACAGATAACCGTGAAAAGGCAAAAAAAGAGCTTAGAAGAGTACTTAGAATTGATGTCAATAATACTCTTGCTCTTAGGTATTACAGTGAACTTAGCGGTAATGCTGGCGTTAAGAGACATGAGGAAAAAGATAAGAAGAGGATCAAAAATTATGATGAGGCTGATTATAGAAAGAGAGATGTATCAACTCCTGGAAGTAATCAGATTACTATAGATCAGTATGTTGAGAATTCAACTAACAAGTATACCTTTATTGGAATTATTGTTGGACTCTTAGTTGGTATAGCGGTTATGTATTTTCTCTTTATTCCTCAAAAGACTGATGAGTTGGCTGATAGTTATGACACTCTAAAGCAGGAGTTTAACGAGGAATTGTCAGCAAAGAACCGAGATATCACGAAATTACAGCAGACACAGAGCGATTTAGAGGACGAAGTTAACGATTTAACCAAAGAGTTAGCTAAGGCGACAGGAGAGTCTTCAAGTGGTAATGTATTCGAGAATATAATAAATGCATCAAGATACCATATGGACGGCGATGATGAGAAGGCTGCTGAATATCTATTGAAGGTTGATTTAGAACAGGTGGATTCAAAGGATGCTCAAAAGCTTTATAACCAATTAAGTGAGCTTATTCTTCCACAACTTTCAGAAGAATACTACAGTCAGGGCTATTCAAAAATGTCTGCAGGCGTATATGAAGAGGCAGTATCACTTCTTACTAAAGCATTTGAGTATGATGAAAACAATGTTGATGCTCTTTATTATTTAGGAAGAACATATCAGTATATGAAGAAATATGATGATGCTAAACGTACATTGCAGCAGGTGATTGATAAATTCCCGGATTCAAGGCGTGTACCTCAGGCTGAAGAGCATATAAATGAAATGAATTAATAAAGTTAAAGGGTAGCTTATATTAGCTACCCTTAATTTTTATATCAATATTCTTATATTAATCGACTGTAGTTGCGGGCTCTGTTGTAGCATAAGCTGCATCAGAGGAAATAGGAGCAAGATGTATGTTACATTTGCTCTTTTTGTATGATTTTGGAAGCTCGTATTCACTGTCTGATGTTATGCCAACGCTATCTTTTGGCCTTGTAATATATATTCTGCTAGACAGGTCATCTTTTGGGCAATATTCGCTTGCAGGAAGGTTAGATTTATTACATACAGATATCTTAGTATGTACATCGCAGCTTTCCGTAGGCTCTGTGCCTTTAACATAGTACTCAGTTCTAACCATAGTGCCTCTAGGATCGTGGTTACATACACCGTTTACAGCTAGCTTTCCGCTTTTTCTGCAAATGTTGACAGCTACGATATTATCCGGCTTTTCAAAGTCAGTGTCTTTTAGCATCTTAGCAGCATTTACCTGATTCATAATCTTAGCCCAGATGGCTTTTTCTATACTACCTGTTATTATTGTCCTGTTATAATCATTACCAGCCCAAATTCCTGCTGTATAGTAAGGAGTATAACCTACAAACCAGTGGTCAAAATTATCAGATGTTGTTCCGGTCTTACCAGCAACTGCCATAGGAGTTGCAAGCCTTGCAGACACTGCAGTTCCCTGAGATACTACATCCTTCATAGCATCAGTTAATAACCAGGCTGTTGTATCTTTCATAACGCGTGTCTCTTCATTTTCATTTTCTATTAATACATTGCCGTCGTGGTCAACTATCTTGGTATATAAGATAGGCTTGTTATATGAACCTCCATTTGCTATGGTTGCATAGGCTGCTGTTAGTTCTAAATTGCTGACGCCTTTGGTTATTCCGCCAAGACATAAAGACTGTTGAATGTCTGTATAAATCTTTCCTGAGATATCAGTCTCGTTGTCTACAAGGCTTGTAAATCCCATATTGATAAGATAGTTGTAGCCAACCTGTGGGGTGACATCTACCATGCATTTAGCGGTGACGATATTCATTGAATCTCTAATGGCATCTCTTATAGTGCTTAAGCCTCTATATCCAGTGGTATAGTAGTTATTTACGGCCTGCTCAGAATTCTCATAATTATAAGGAGCATCGTCATAAACGCTGCCTAAGGTAAGTCCTGTAGAGTCTAGAGCAGGGGCAAATGTAGACAGAATCTTAAATGTAGAACCAGGCTGCCTTAGAGTATCTGTAGCTCTATTTAGGGTAAGATTACCGGACTTTTGACCTCTTCCTCCGACTAGCGCCACAACATAGCCAGTTGACTGGTCAATCATAGAAAATGAAATCTGAGGCTGAATAACAAGATTAAGCGTTTCTCCTATAATCTTGTCGTCTTCTGACAAAGTGTTCTTTTTAAATGACTTAACTGCTTTTTTGCCATCTTTTTTGTTGCTAAATAGCATTTCATTGGCTGAGCTATAACCTAAAAAGCTTGCAACATCAGCTTCCTGATAGTTGCTGGTTGTCTTATCAGGATGAATGACTGATAATTGATAAGATATTCCATATAAATCTGTGAAGCTTGTACTTAGGTAGTTATCTGGATTATTAAATTCTTTGTCACATATTTCCTGAATAGTAGTGTCTTCAGTAGAGTATATGGTTAAGCCTTCGCTATAAAGCGCATTATAGGCCTGTGTTTCGTTATAGCCTAGCTTTTCTTCTAAGTCTAAAATAACCTGATTGATAAGTGAATCCACAAAATATGAGTATGAGGAATTGTCGTTAGAAGATCTTTTGACATCCTCTATTCTTGTGTATACGTCATCCTCTAAGGCTGTTTCATAGTCTTCCTCGCTAATCATGTTGGAGTTAAGCATATATTTAAGTGTAACCTGACGCCTTGAAGCATTTTCCTGCGGATTGGTTAGTGGGTCATATCTGGTTGGGTTCTGAGTAATTGATGCTATCACTGCGCATTCGGATAAGGTTAATTCAGACACATCCTTGTCAAAGTAAAACTTGCTTGCAGCCTGCACTCCTAATGTGCCTTGACCTAAGTTGATTGTGTTTAGATAGGCTTCTAATATTTCTTTCTTTGACAGTTTTTCTTCTAATTGAATTGCAAGATATTGCTCTTTAAGTTTTCTCTTGAATTTGTCAAAGAGACTAGCTTCGCCACCGACTCCAAATACATTATTCTTAAGTAATTGCTGGGTTATAGTTGAAGCTCCCTGAGAGAAGTCTCTTGAAATAATGCCAATTATTCCTGCTCTTGTGATACCTTGTAAATCAATACCCTTATGCTGATAGAATCTGGAATCTTCGATTGCGATAAAAGCATTTTGTAAATCGTTTGGAACTTGATCAAGTGCCACTTCTTCTCTGTTAGATTTATAGTTTGAAAGCTTTTGAAGTTCGACACCATTTTGGTCGCAGATAGTAGAGGCGAAGCCTGTTGGGTTGACATTTATACTGTCAATGTCTGGTGCTTCCTTGATGATTGCCTTAATTTCGTTTACTGCGGTCATGGACATAAAAAAGATAAAGGCAACAAATATTAAAAGAGATAGCGAGGCAAACCAGGTCAAAAACTTGCGCTGATATTTGACAGGTTTTGAAACTAATGCTTTGATTCGCTTTTTTGTTTCTCTTTCGTTAAAGTTCATATTTGGCGCCTTTCCTACGAATATTTATTAAACTATTATATCAAATGCTGGTTAAGATAGCAAATATTTGCTAGAATGGTATATATGATAAAAGGAAGGGTGAAATTATTTGGCGAGCATTGATAAGATTGTATATATAGAAGGCGAAGGGGAGATAGTAGAGAAGAAGTCTAGGTTTATCGGAAATTGCTATCCTATAAAAACAGAAGAGGAGGCTTTAAGCCTTATTGAAGCAATAAGAAAGAAGCATTATGACGCTAGACATCACTGTTATGCATATTCGATAGGCAAGACTCAGCCACTGCTTCGCTTTTCAGATGACGGCGAACCACAGGGAACAGCAGGTAAGCCTATATTAGAGATTATAACAAATGCTAATGTCACAGACTGCCTTATCATTGTGACTAGATATTTTGGTGGAACCTTACTTGGAACAGGTGGCTTAGTAAGAGCCTACACCTTGGCTGCTAAAGAGGCTATTAATGATGCGACTGTAGTAACTGAGGCGACAGGCCTTCATTTGCTTATTGATAGCGATTATCAGGATATCGGTAAGCTCCAATATATATATAAGGAAAATGATATCGACTGCCTAGATATCAGTTATGCTGAGAGAGTTATTAGTGATTTGCTTGTTAAAAGAGAAGATGAGAAGAGGATAACAGAGCTAATAACTGAGGCTACTAATGGAAAGAGTAGTATTAGTAAAGGGAAGAATTGTTCATTTTTTAAGGCTGATGGCAAGTATATAGTAAAGGACGAGTGATTAAACTCGTCCTTTTTATTAGTTAGCTGATGTATTTCTAGCCGCTCTGTATCTCTCTGTGTGATCAAGTATTTTCTTTCTGATACGGATGCTTTCTGGTGTTATCTCTAAGAGCTCGTCAGTGTCGATAAACTCTAGTGCCTGCTCTAAGGATAACTGCTTAGGTGGAACTAGGGTTAAAGCGTCGTCTGCTCCTGACGATCTTGTGTTAGTTAGATGCTTCTTTTTGCAAACATTTACCTCGATGTCGTCTGTTCTTGAACACTGTCCAACTATCATACCTGCGTAGACCTTTTCGCCAGGTCCTATAAACAATGCACCACGCTCCTGGGCGTTAAACAAGCCATAAGTAATAGACTCGCCAGCCTCAAATGCAATAAGTGAGCCCTGTTTACGGTACTGAATTTCGCCCTTAAATGGACCGTATCCGTCAAATTCGGTATTTAGTATTCCTGTACCCTTAGTATCAGTCATAAACTGGCCTCTGTAGCCAATTAAGCCTCTTGCTGGAATTGAAAACTCTAGTCTTGTGTAACCGCTGCTAGTAGGAGCCATGCCCTGTAGCTCACCTTTTCTTTGAGACAACTCCTGAATGATGTTACCTGAAAACTCATCAGGAACATCAATAATAGCGTGCTCCATTGGCTCTAATTTTTTGCCTCTTTCATCAGTCTTATATAGGACTTCTGCCTTACTCACAGCAAATTCATATCCCTCACGACGCATATTCTCTATTAATACAGACAAATGCAACTCGCCCCTGCCGGAAACCTTAAAGGAGTCAGTGCTCTCGGTGTCTTCAACCCTAAGGGATACATCAGTATTTAACTCTCTTAATAGTCTGTCTCTTAAATGACGGCTTGTAATATATTTACCTTCCTGACCTGCTAAAGGTGAATCATTAACAATAAAATGCATAGCAATAGTAGGTTCTGATATTTTTTGGAATGGAATAGGATTAGGTTCGTCAACGTCACAGATTGTGTCACCAATCTTTAAATCAGCAATACCTGATATAGCAACAATCTCGCCCATAGAGGCTTCATTTACCTCTACTTTATTGAGTCCTTCGTAGATGTAAAGCTTAGTAATTCTAACCTTCTTAGATGTCTCAGGATCGTGGTGGTTTACAATTATTGCTTCCTGGTTTATCTTGATTGAACCGTTGCTAATCTTACCTACACCGATTCGTCCTACATATTCGTTATAGTCAATTGTACTTACTAGTGTCTGAAGTGGAGCTTCCTTGTCGCCCTCTGGAGCAGGAATGTGTTTGATAATAGTTTCAAATAAAGGTTTTAAGTCAGTTCCTGGACTATCATACTCATATGAAGCGACCCCGTCTCTAGCAGAAGCAAAGACAAATGGTGAATCAAGCTGTTCTTCGGTTGCGTCAAGCTCAATAAACAAGTCTAATACTTCATCTATAACCTCTTCTGGTCTAGCCTCTGGTCTGTCAATCTTGTTTACGCAGACAACTACAGATAGTTCAAGCTCTAAAGCCTTTCTTAATACAAATTTTGTCTGTGGCATAGCACCTTCAAATGCGTCAACAACAAGGATAACTCCGTCAACCATCTTAAGTACTCGCTCAACCTCTCCACCAAAATCAGCATGACCCGGGGTATCTATAATATTTATCTTAGTTCCTTCATAAAAAACTGAGGTATTCTTAGAAAGAATGGTAATTCCACGTTCACGCTCAATATCGCCTGAATCCATAACTCGTTCAACAACCTCTTGGTTCTCTCTATAGACTCCGCTTTGCTGTAAAAGGCCGTCTACTAGGGTTGTTTTACCGTGATCAACATGGGCTATAATAGCAACATTTCTTATGTCTTCTCTCTTAGTTTTCATAGTATACCTCTTTTCAATAGGATATTATTTTTCACAAACGATATGTAATATATCACATTTATAAAGCATTTTCAATCGTAAGCATTCACAAAAGAAGACGATAATTTTGCCTTATTTAAGTAAAAGTGTTATTATAGAAGGCGAAATTATCAAAAAAGGTGGTTTTATTAAATGCTAGAATATACCAATCATAGGAACAAATCATATAGATATGGGCTTAGAATGTGGGCGATACTTTTTTTAGTTGGAGCCATTGCTTATTTAGTAAGCAGGGTGATTTATGGCGTTAAAGGCTTGCATTTTTTTGGAATAGCGGCTGCTGTTATCTTCATATATGTTGGTTTTATGTATATGTGGCAGTCTTTTTGGCTTTCTGCATATGATTTAACTTACCAGGTTTTAGATGATAAGTTAAGGCTTATAAACCACAAGGGCAAGGTTATTGATATAGATTACAGCACTGTTAAACAGGTAGATGTTATTGAGATTAAAGAGGGGATGGATTATTATACCCTACATATTGTTACCGAAAAACACAATTTGGTGGCCCATATTGAAGGTAAGGGTGAGCTCGCTAATCAAATGGGTGAG
>JAIKVP010000152.1 GCA_024685635.1 Lachnospiraceae bacterium | reverse complement strand
TGTGTCAAGTTACCTGAAGGATTAATGACAATTGAAAGTGATTTGTTTAGATACGACGGTAATCTTGAAAACTGTAATATTCCGCAATCGGTTTTAGTCATTAAGGATAGAGCCTTTGGGTATACCGGAATGCGTGAAATTACAATTCCAATGAATGTAGAAGTGCTTGGTAGTGAAGGAGTGAATGAAGGTATTTTTCTTGGATGTGCAAATTTAAAGAAGATCAGAATTGAATCCAAAAAACTAAAGACAATCAATAAAGGGTCATTTTCTGGTTTGCCTGAGAATGTTGTTATTGAGGTGCCTATGGGATATAGAGAAATATATGAAATGAAGATTAAGGATTCATTTGCAGACTCAGAGTCACCTAAAAAATATAATGTGGTCGAGGTTGACGTGCCTGACAATGGTGATACCTGTATTCAACTAAATAGAAAAAGTATAACTATGAAAAGAGGATTGAGCTACAAATTAAGTCTTATGTATGCAGATGAATCTGAGGATGTTACATGGATAACGGATGATGCCCAAATAGCATCTGTTGATGAAACGGGACTGGTAATGGCGAATGAAATAGGACAAACTAAGATTTCGGCACGATACAAAGGAAAGACATATGAGTGTAATGTGGTGGTAGAAATTGAAGACAGCAACAATGATGCTAAGTTTCTAAAAAAACTGATAAAAAAACAGAATAAGGATGGAGGAGATGTGTATATGTCGTCTAATATAAAAGATAAAGATCAATACACATGGGAAAACGGCAGATTAGTTAGCATTGACTGGGGTGATAGAGGTGCTCATGGGTTTATTGATCTTAATGAGTTTACTTACCTTAGATCATTTAGGTGTGATGGGAATAATTCGTACGTCAGAGGAATAGAGGCCGATAATCTTCGTTTTTTAAAGGAAATATATTGTAGTTCGGATGTCCCTGATGGCAATATTCATGTGGAAAATAGTAAGAATGTTGTAGTTAATAAAAAGTGCCCATACTAGAACTCAGGGGGACAACCATGTGAATAGTACTTAGTTATATTATTTGGTTTAATAAAAGCTAGGTGGGTAGGGATTTTAACCATGATGACGAATCTTGGCTACGCATAGAGATTACCAACTTCGGGGTAAAATGTAAAAATAAGGGACGGTTCTCCCAGTATTCTCTCACATTTGCATCGTAAATAAAGATTACTTAATCCCAGGTACTACAAGAGATTGAGCGTTTTGTTTAAAAAGAATGTGAGAAATAAGTGATGCAGAACCACAAGAACCGTCCCCAAATCAAACCAACTCAACACGGTGACAGGCAACAATGTTAGGGAGGATAACTTATGAATATGTATAGAAGGTTCTTGATTTCTACATGTATACTACTTTGTGTGGCTATTACATATGCTCACAGTTCATGTGTTTCAGCAGAATCCAAAGACAGATATCGTCTTAGTACCTATTATTGTGAACTGGAAGTTGGTAGTGATATCCACATGTATTTGTATGATAGTGAAGATGAAGAAGAACGATTAGTGTCGAAAAATGAAGTAAAGTGGTACACGGATAGTGATGATATTGTTATCAATGAAAGCGGTGAAGCTACCGCTGTTAAGTGTAGTGGTAAAAAGAAGAGCTACGCTAACATATACGCCGAGTATAAAGGGAATACATACCGGTGCGAAGTAATAATATATGCTAAGGAGAAACGTAAGAATGATTATAAATTGGTTCTTCCAAAAGGTGTTAAGTATTACAGAGTCGGTAATACTTATAAGTTAAGTGTAAAAGGTTCCGGGAAGAAAAAGGTAAAATGGTATGTTGGTACTGAAGACGATTATTACGAAGATACATCATGTAAGTATGCACGAATAGACAATAAAGGCAACCTAACTATACTTGCATGCGAGTATGATCCTGACGATCTGTATGTATATGCTAAGATTGGTAAAATGATAATTATGGAGCATATATATACTCAACCTGTAAGGAATAAGAAGGAGAAGAAAGCCCTAAAGAAACTGATTGATAAGACAAATCTAAGTGCTAAAAATAAGAAGAAGGCGATGTCTCATTATAACAAGTATTGTTGGTGGGATGGAAAGGGGCATCTTGTTGGACTTCATCTCAATAATTGCGGAATAAATGGAAAT
>JAIKVP010000137.1 GCA_024685635.1 Lachnospiraceae bacterium | reverse complement strand
TAAAAGAGTTTTCTCTTACAATTATATTCATATTAGTAGAGGCGCACGACTCATCAGTAGATTCTATGATGCTTTGAAGGGCAGATGATTAGTTTCAAAAGGGGGAAGTGCCGAAGGAGTGTTATCTTCAAGTAACATGTACTGGGCATATAGTTAATAGCTATATGACTGTCATCTGGCAACAGATGGAGTGCTGCTAGCGTAATTAAGGTTTATTAATCAGGCTGGCGGTTATGCCAGCCTTTTTTTGGCAGGTTAGTATGAATATCTATTACATTTTATTAAGGAGGTCATAACTATGGCAATTTTTAAGGGTGCTGGTGTAGCTATCGTTACACCATTTAAGGAGAATGGAGAGATTGATTTCGCTAAGCTTAACGAAGTCATTGATTTCCAGATTGACAATGGAACAGATGCTATTATCATCTGTGGTACAACAGGAGAGTCAGCTACTATGACTCACGAGGAGCACCTTGACACTATCAAGGCTTGTGTTGAGCATGTTAACAAGAGAGTTCCTGTTGTTGCAGGTACTGGTTCAAATGATACCAGCACAGCAATTTATTTATCAAAAGAGGCTGAAAAGCTTGGAGCTGACGCTTTACTTATCGTTACTCCATACTACAACAAGGCTACTCAAAAAGGCTTGATTGAGCATTACACAATGATTGCAGAGAGCGTAAGCCTTCCAATCATTATGTACAATGTGCCAAGTAGAACTGGAACTAACATTTTACCAGAGACTGCAGTTACATTGGCTAAGAATGTTAAGAATATCGTTGCTATTAAAGAGGCTAGCGGTAACATTTCTCAGGTTGCTAAATTAGCTGCTTTAGCTGATGGTGCTATTGATATCTATTCAGGTAATGATGATCAGGTTGTTCCACTTCTTTCTTTAGGCGGAATTGGAGTTATCTCAGTTCTTTCAAATGTTGCTCCTAAGGAGACTCATGATATGGTTATGAGTTATTTAGAGGGTGATGTTAATAAATCGCTTAAGATTCAGCTTGATAGCATTGAGTTAATTAACGCTTTGTTTAGCGAGGTTAATCCTATTCCTGTTAAGAAGGCTGTTGAACTTATGGGACTTTGTGGTGGAACATTAAGACGCCCACTTACAGAGATTGAGCCTGCTAATCTTGAGAGATTAAAGAAGGCTATGACAGACTACGGTATTCTTAAGTAAGGAGATTTTAATATGACAAATATTATAATGCATGGCTGTAATGGCCATATGGGTCAGGTTATTTCTGATATTGTAAAGGAAGATAATGACTCTACAATCGTTGCTGGAATTGATGTTGTAGATAATCGTGACAACGGATATCCTGTATTTACGGATATTGATGCTTGTGATGTAAAGGCTGATGTTATTATCGATTTTGCTGCAGCTGTTGCGGTTGACAAATTACTTGACTACGCTGTTAAGACATCAACACCTTTGGTTTTATGTACTACAGGTCTTAGTGATGAGCAATTAAAGCATGTTGATCAAGCTTCTAAGTCTGTTGCAATTCTTCGCTCAGCTAATATGAGTCTTGGTATTAACACTTTACTTAAGCTTGTAAAAGAAGCGGCAGAAGTATTTGCAAATGCTGGATTTGACATTGAGATAGTTGAGAAGCATCATAACAAGAAGGTTGATGCACCTTCTGGTACTGCTCTTGCTCTGGCTGATTCAATCAATGAGCATATGAATAATAGGTATGAGTATTGCTATGACAGACAGAGCAGAAGACTTGCTCGTCCTAAGGATGAGATTGGTATTTCTGCTGTAAGAGGTGGTTCAATCGTTGGTGATCATGATGTTATATTTGCTGGTACTGACGAGGTTATAACATTTTCTCACACTGCTTATTCTAAGGCAGTTTTTGGAAAAGGTGCAGTTGAGGCTGCGAAGTTTTTGAAGGGAAAGGCTGCCGGTATGTATGATATGCAGCAGGTTATTGGATAGATAAGACTTAAGGAGGTTATACTATGATAGACTATTTAATGACTGCCGATGAAGCTAAGCAAAAGTTAGTTGAGGGGAATATGCGTAGCCTTAAGTCGGATTCAGTGTCTATTTCTGTTAGTAAGGATATTTTAAGGAAGTTTAATAGTGATGGGCAGGCACCTTATGCTATTATTGTAACGTGCTCTGATTCTAGAGTTATACCTGAGGCTATATTTGATGCTGATATTGGCGACTTGTTTGTTATAAGAGTTGCCGGTAATGTAATAGATTCGCATCAGTTAGGTAGTATTGAGTATGCAGAAGAGCATTTAGGAAGCCCGATAGTTGTAGTTTTAGGACACACTAACTGTGGCGCTATTAACGCTGTTTTAGCAGGAGAGGGTGGTAACTACATTGACTATATTGCTTATGATATAGGAATGGCTATTAAAGAGGAGAAAGATCCTTATAAGGCAACTGTTCTTAATGTTAAGCATAGCTGCGATATAATTGAGAGCAGTATTCTTATTCAGAAGGATGAGAAGGAGCATGGCCTTAAGGTTTTAGGAGCTGTATATAATCTTGAAACTGGCGAGGTAGAGTTTATTTAAGATATAAATAAAGCTTCCGATGAAATTATCATCGGAAGCTTTTTGAGTTTAAATGTAATTATCTAAATCGTATAGCTTAAGCACTGAATTTCTGTGTTCAGGATGTTTTCTGAATTCTTCGATAAGCTTAAGTTCAATTTCTTCAAGTTCGAAGTATCTTAAATCATCTTTAGATGGATTAACCTTGTAGCCAAACTCATTAAGAATAGGGCTAAGGTTAAAAATGCTACAAAGACAGATTAATTCATCGACAGTTGGCTGGGTTTTAGCATTTTCCCAGTTATATATTGTCCGTTCTTTTAGCTCATGACCATAAAATGAAAGCTCATAAGCAAGCTCTTTTGCAGTCATTCCATGTTCTTTGCGAAGTCTTCTTAGCTTTTGTGAAAGTATATTCTTTCTATCGTTTATATCCATATTAACCTCTTAATGCTATATCACTTATCTAATCTATCTAGAACAGCGGAAGAGTAAATCCTCCCAACGTCTGTCTACCTCAGCCTGGAATTCTTCAATCAAGTGCTCATTACCTGGCTTAAACAGGTGCTTAAATCTGCCCTGCTTAATCAAGAAATCCTCAATAGGGAGCTTCTTCTTAGGCTCATAGTTTAGAATCCACTGGCCGTGATCTACTTCAAAGAGTGGCCAATAGCAGGTCTCAACACCAAGCTTACATATTTCCATAATCTCAGAAGCCTCATATCTCCATCCTCTAGGACAAGGAGCCATAACATTTAAGAAAGCAGCGCCTTTGGTGTATATAGCCTTTTCAGCCTTCTTGTGAAGGTCATTAAAGTTAGAGATAAATGTTGACTGACCAACGTAAGGAATGTCATGAGCAGCTAAGATTGCTGCTAAATCCTTACGATTCTGCATCTTTCCGTCGCTTTCCTTACCAACTGGAGTGGTTGTAGTATCTGCATACATTGGAGTAGCAGAAGAGCGCTGAATACCAGTATTCATATATGCTCCGTTATCATAGCATACATATACCATATCGTGATTACGCTCCATAGCACCTGACAATGACTGAAAACCGATATCGTAGGTTCCACCGTCACCGCCGAAGGTGATGAATTTGTAATTGTCTTTAATTTTGCCTTTTCTCTTAAGGATGTTATAAGCGGTCTCAACTCCACCCATTGTAGCGCCTGCATTTTCAAATGCGTTGTGGATATAGCTGTCAGTATAAGCGGTAAATGGATACATAAATGATGATACCTCAAGGCATCCTGTAGCATTACCGATCACGGCCTGATCGCCCTCGTGAAGAGCGCGAAGTACGGCTCTAACAGCGATTGTACCGCCACAGCCTGCACACATTCTGTGTCCTGGTGCAAGTCTTTCAGGCTTATCCATATAATCCTTAAATGTCATTTTCTTAGCTGGACTATCTGTCATGATTGCACCTCCTATCTTGATCTGAGCCCGATATATTTATATTGCTCTGGCTCAGTTCCTTTTTCTACATAATCTCTAAGTTCCGTAACAATGTCTTTGGCGTTATCAACTGTGTAATCACGACCACCAAGACCGTAAATGTAGTTGATAACCTTAGCTTCGCTCTTAGCCATAAACAAGGCAGCTCCAAGCTCTGATGCGATAGGACCTGACTGACCGCTAAAGCTTTCAGCTCTATCCATAATTGCAATGCCTTTAACATTTTTAAGAGCTGCTGTCATCTCGTCAGCAGGGAATGGTCTAAATACACGAATCTTAAGCAAACCAACCTTAACGCCCTGTTCTCTAAGCTCGTCGATTGCGTCCTTAGTAGTACCCGCAGCTGAGCCAATCATAACAAATGCATAATCAGCATCGTCAAGCTTATATTCTTCAAACAAACCGTAGCTTCTGCCTGACATAGCGCCAAATTCCTTGCCAATTTCCTGGATTACTTTTTTAGCATTTCTCATCGCTGTAATCTGGCCCTTTTTGGTCTCCATATAGTAGTTAGAGACTGCGTAAGGTCCGATGGCAATATTCTCATCGTCGTTAAGCAGATAATGCTCTGGCTCGTATTCGCCGACAAAGCTTTTAACCTTGTCATCCTCGATAAGCTCAATATTAGCAAGAGCGTGAGAGGTTATAAAACCATCCTGACAAATCATTACAGGCAAATGCACATCCTTGTGCTCAGAAATTCTATAAGCCTGAAGGAAGTTGTCATACGCCTCCTGATTGTTCTCTGCATAAATCTGAATCCAGCCTGAATCTCTTGCACCCATTGAATCTGAATGGTCACAGTTGATGTTAATTGGGCCAGATAAAGCTCTGTTTACCAAGGTTAAAACAATTGGAAGTCTGTTAGATGCAGCAACATATAAAAGCTCCCACATCAAAGCCATACCGCAAGAAGAAGTAGCAGTCAAGGCTCTTGCTCCAGCAGCTGATGCTCCAATTGTAGCAGACATAGCTGAATGCTCACTCTCAACAGGAATAAACTCGGTGTCAATGTCACCGTTTGAAATATAACTTGCAACCAACTGAGGTATCTCAGTTGATGGTGTGATAGGAAATGCTGGCATTACGTCAGGATTAACCTGCTTGATTGCGTAAGCAACAGCCTCATTTCCTGAAAGTCTTTCTCTGATAGCCATTATTGTCCCTCCCTCATAGTGATTGCGCCAAAAGGACATACAGCAGCACAAATGCCGCAGCCTTTGCAGTGATCATAGTCAAAATCTTGTCTCTTCTTGTTAACTACAGGAATAGAAGAGTCGGGACAAACTGGAGTACATAGTAAGCACTGTGTACATTTTTCTGAATCGAATACTGGAGTGTTAGTTCTCCACTCACCAGTCTTAAATGAAACTGAGGTTGCAGCCTGGTAAATCTGATTACCCTCGGTTATATCCTGCCATGGGCTAGACTCAGTAATATTCTTATAATCAATAACGTTACTCATGCTGTCACCTCCGAAAATGCCATCTCAAGCGCCTTCATGTTACCATCGATAACCTCTGGCTTCTTGGCAAATTTATGCTGGTAGGAGTCTCTCATCTGTGACATGAACTCATCCTTTTCCATAACACCGCTCACAGCAACGATTGCAGCAAGCATAGGAGAATTAGGGAAATATTTGCCCAATGCTTCTTCTGAGATTCTTCTGGCATCAATAGTGTATACTTTTCCCTCATAACCCTTAAGATGTGGAATTATTTCCTCCTTTGGTCTGGTTGTGTTAATGACGATAGCACCATTAGGGTTAAGGCCTGCTGTAACATCAATAGCCTCAAGCAAGGTCTCGTCAACAACAACAACATAGTCTGGATCGTAAATGTTAGAGTGCACCCTTAATTCATGGTCGCTTATACGATTGTAAGCGGTAATTGGCGCACCCATACGCTCAGGACCATACTCTGGGAAACCCTGAACATTCTTGCCATGTTTAAAACAGACATCGGCAAGCAGTAAAGCAGCAGTCTTAGCACCCTGACCGCCTCTGCCGTGCCATCTGATTTCAACGGTATCTTTCACAATAGTCAACTCCTTATCGTTTCTTATTATAATGTAAATAATTTTTACGCCGCAACTATTATAGCACTATGAACTCAATTTGAAAAGAAAATGTTGATTTTATCGCAAAAGTTGTTTAAAGTATATGTTATATGTTTATATTTAGGAGAGTTTTATATGTCAGAGATTAAACAGGATCACATAAGGAATTTTTGTATTGTAGCACACATCGACCACGGTAAGTCTACTCTTGCAGACAGAATCATTCAGATGACAGGTGTGTTAACAGACAGGGAAATGCAGGCTCAGGTTCTTGATAATATGGATATTGAGAGAGAGCGAGGCATTACTATCAAGTCCCAGACAGTAAGAATTATATATAAGGATGACAATGGTGAGGAATATATGCTCAATCTTATTGATACTCCGGGCCATGTAGACTTTAACTATGAGGTTTCAAGAAGCTTAGCTGCCTGCGAGGGTGCAGTCTTAGTTGTAGATGCAGCGCAGGGTATTGAGGCTCAGACGCTTGCCAATGTATATTTAGCGCTTGACCACGACCTAGAGGTATTTCCGGTTATTAATAAAATAGACCTCCCATCAGCAGAGCCGGAGCGAGTTAAGGCAGAGATAGAAGATGTTATAGGCATTGAAGCTATGGATGCGCCTATGATATCTGCTAAGACAGGCTTAAATGTTGAAGAGGTCTTAAAAGCAATTGTTAAGAAAATTCCGGCACCAGTTGGTGATTATAAGGCTCCGCTTAAGGCGCTTATATTTGACAGTATCTATGATTCCTACAAGGGCGTTATCATTTTCTGTAGAATCATGGAAGGTACGGTTAAGAAGGGTACAACCATCAAAATGATGGCTACTAATGCAACTGCTGAGGTCGTTGAGGTAGGATATTTCGGCCCTGGTCAGTACATCCCTTGCGATGAGATAAATGCTGGAATGGTTGGATATATCATGGCTTCTCTTAAGAATGTTCACGATACTCAGGTAGGCGACACTGTAACAGACGCTGATAATCCATGTAAGGAGGCCTTGCCTGGCTATAAGAAGGTTAACCCGATGGTTTACTGTGGAATGTATCCAGCTGATGGAGCACATTATGAGGACTTAAAGGATGCTTTGGAGAAATTACAGCTTAATGATGCGGCTCTTCAGTATGAGCCAGAGACATCTATTGCCTTAGGATTTGGTTTTAGGTGTGGTTTCTTAGGGCTGCTTCACTTAGAGGTTATTCAAGAGAGACTTGAAAGAGAATATGATCTTGATTTAGTTACCACAGCTCCTGGTGTTATCTATAAGGTCTATAAGACCAACGGTGAGGTAATTGAGCTTACCAATCCTTCTAATCTTCCTAATCCTGCGGAGATTGAATATATGGAGGAGCCGATTGTAAATGCTGAGATAATGGTTACTAAAGAGTTCGTCGGTGCTATTATGAAGCTCTGTCAGGAGAGACGTGGAATATATAAGGATATGGAGTATATTGAAGAGACTAGAGCACTTCTTAAATATGACCTTCCTCTAAATGAGATTATCTATGATTTCTTTGATGCCCTAAAGTCGCGTTCAAGGGGATATGCTTCATTTGACTATGAGATGAAGGGCTATGTTAAGTCGGATCTTGTTAAGCTTGATATTCTTATTAACCATGAAGAGGTTGATGCACTTTCCTTTATTGTTCATAAGGATTCTGCTTATGAGAGAGGAAGAAGAATGTGTGAAAAGCTTAAGGAGGAGATTCCAAGACATCAGTTTGAGATTCCTATTCAGGCTGCGATTGGCGCTAAGATAATCGCTAGAGAGACGGTTAAGGCATATAGAAAAGACGTGCTTGCTAAGTGTTATGGTGGTGATATTACAAGAAAGAAGAAGCTTCTTGAGAAACAGAAGGAAGGTAAGAAGCGTATGAGACAGATTGGTAATGTTGAGATACCACAAAAGGCATTTATGAGCGTATTAAAGCTTGATGATGAATAAAGAATAATAAAGTTTAGGAAGGGAGTGGGTATATTTATGACTAGTGATTTAGGAATCTATATACACATTCCTTTTTGCGTTAAAAAGTGTAATTACTGTGATTTTTTATCATTTTCATCTGATAGGATTAAGAATAGTTTTGAAGATGAGAATGATATTCATAAAAGATATATTGAGGCTCTCAAAAAGGAAGCCTTAGATTATAGTAAAAAAGTTGAAGGCAGATATATCAAGACTATTTATATCGGCGGCGGCACACCATCAATATTAGATGAATATCTAATTTCGGATTTGCTTGAATTTCTTCAAGATAGTTTTAATATTAGGGATGATGCTGAGATTACAATTGAGTGCAATCCCAAGACAACTAACTATAAAAAACTCAAAAAATATTATGATTCAGGCATCAATAGACTAAGCCTTGGATTACAATCTACTAACAACGAACTCCTAAAAAAGCTTGGAAGAATCCACACATATGAGGAGTTTTTAACTCAGTACGACGAGGCGTTAAATGCTGGCTTTACTAACATTAATGTCGATTTAATGAGTGCTTTGCCAGGTGAAAGTATTGATGACTACATTAAGGATTTAAGAAATGTTATAAACTTAAAGACAAAACATATTTCATCCTACGGTTTGATAATAGAAGAGAACACCCCGTTTTATAGCAATGAGAACATCTTAAAAAATCTCCCTTCCGAAGAAGAAGCAATAAGGATGTATGAGCTTACAAATGAATATCTAGAAAATGCTGGCTATAACAGATATGAGATTTCTAATTATTCTGTTAAAGGATATGAGAGTAAACATAATCAGTCTTATTGGACCTTAGATGAATATATAGGACTAGGATTATATGCATCATCTTATCTTGATAATAAAAGATATAAAGTTCATAAGGACTTAGCCGCTTATATGGAGAATGATTATCATAAGATTGAAGTTGAAGAATTAAGTGTGAATGACTCCATGGAAGAGTTTATGTTTTTAGGACTTCGAATGATGAAGGGCGTTAGCTATAATGATTTTTATGAGAAATTTAATTGCTCTATAGATGATGTATATCACACAGCAATTAGTAAGAATATTAAGCTTAATAATCT
>JAIKVP010000122.1 GCA_024685635.1 Lachnospiraceae bacterium | reverse complement strand
AAATGCAAGAGCCTCGGTATTGACGAGTACTACGCCATAACGGACTACGTGCACTACGACGACAACTCCCTATATATGACGCCGGAAAATGCATATCAAAACCTGGCAAACTTAGCTGAAGAATGGTTGAAAAGGTGACAGCAGAACGGTTCTGCTGTCACCTCAAACCGTCCCCTGTCACCTCAGCTATTACTCTACTCTCAGTCTTTCAACTACTGTTTTTTTGCTTAAGGTCATGTAAGCTATGACGGGGATTAGGACTATTAGGATTCCTATAAATGGGAGGCAGATAAAGAGTGGAAGCAGGGTGAAGTTCCATTCAAACATCACTATTCCATTTACTAAATATCTTAGCAGCGTGACATTAATCAATACTGAAAAAATCAGCGATACTATGAAGGTCCAAATAAAATAGACTCCGCCTTCTTTCATTAGTGATAGTCTAAGCTGTTTTCCTGTCATTCCCACAGCTTCAAGGACTGCAAATTCTCTGCTCCTTACTATTATTGAAGTTGCGATGGTATTGGCAAAGTTTAACAGACCGATAAGTCCAAGCACGATACTTATAATTGTTCCTACTAAGCTTATCATATCACTAAACGACTTATATTCATCGTAAACAGTTTCTTTTGAATTGGCTTCAAGACTCGGATCTATATTGGTTGTATAGTTTTTAAGCCATTCATTTAACTTAGCTTCATCCTTATCTTCAACATCTATAAGCATTCTCATAGGATCCCAGTCGCCGTTGATTTTAAGAAACTCATCCTCTGGTAAAATGTAATCGCACTGAAGACTCATGAAGCATTGTAGCCTCATAGCATAAGGTATATCGACAATTGCATAAATTGTATACTCCTTGCTCGGAGCATTTTTGTTGCTTGGTACAGAAAATGTTTCTCCATTCTCCAATGTGTATTCCTCATATTCTAAATACTTTGGATTATTACTCTTAACCTCTACCTTATCACCAGGACTCAAAATACTGATTTTGTCGCCATTTTCCTGGCTACTCCTGTCCATAAGTATATACTTGCCGGAATTAAACTCATTCCAATCTATCTCCTTATCACCATTTATAGTATCTACAACATTCAGCTTTTCAACTGCAAGGCGGCCCATTCCATAATCATTTCCCTGCAAGCTTTTTCTTTCATCAAGATTCTTCATGTATGAATCCAAGTCAAAACCTTCTTCATGACTGTTGTAATATGTAATTGTCTCCTTAACTGAATCCTTTGACATAACTTCATTTTTGATTTTTGCCCAGTTTTCATCACTCATTTCATGAATAGCCATTTCTGCTAAATAAACATTTCCTCTTTCCATAGAAAAATTCTGCTCGCTAAGCGACTTAACAAATGCTTTATCAACACCTGCTGTCTCATTATGATCGGCAGCTGTGTTGTCAAGACTTGCATCCTGAATACTAAAATCCGAAACTATCAAATCCTTGATATACGAATCCATACTGAAACCTGATATAAATGCAAATACTGTGTTAAGAATCACGAGGCCAAGACTGATAGAAAGAATTACAACTAGCATTTTCTTCTTAGGCTTGCCATCCTTTCCTCTCTCCTCACTAAATCTAAGTGCCTCAATTGGTGAAACTCTTGAAGCCTTTTTGCAAGGCTTTATGGCGCTGATTACAACAGTCAGGTAAGAGAACAGCACTGCAGCCAGCAAAATTAACAGATTTAAATGTAACTCCCCTTTGCCAACACTTGACGTGCTTATCTGATCAGAAATCACAGGTAGCAAGAAACGGCCGACTCCTATGCCCAAAAGAAGTCCTATAGGAATTCCGATTAAAGATATTAGATTAGCCCTCTTAAGAACTATCTTTTTTAGCTGCTTTCCGGTTGTTCCTATGGTTTTAAGAAGCCCATACTCCTGCATATCCGAAATAATATTTATATAGAAAATGTTATAAATAATCAGGTATCCCGCCAAGAAGAATATTAAAAGCAGGCAAATGATAATAGCAAGCGTTTCTGCGTCAATTGATGAAGTTCCATAAGCCCAGTTAATTCCGTACTGGGTATTTTCATCAAGCCCCGTTCTATTTATAAGCTTTATAACCTTTTTCTCAATATTGTAAGAGTTACTAAAGTTAAAATCTGCTGAGATGTATCCTGTAAGGTCACTGCCATTTGACTTTGAATATAATTCCTGTTTCACAGGGGCATACTTTTCCTGAAATGCTTTTGAGACCATTCCAACCTGAGCCATAGATACTGCATCACCCTTAAAATATCCGGAGAGCACAAAGTCATAGGTTTTATCTACGTCTGCGATATTAAGCGTCATTTGAAATTTCTGGCCAATTTTCTTAGGAACGTTGAGTGCTCTTAAGCTAATGTCACTTAAGACTATTTCATTTTCCTTTTTAGGCATACGACCCTCTTCTGGATAACTAAAGCTAAACTTAGCCTCTAGTGGCTCGTAATAGCAGATTTCAGTCGGAGTCTTAATCAAACACTCGTCTGAAGCCACGCCTACATTTACTCTGTAGCTTATTTCTTTTAGTTCCTTATCATCCTTTATCTGATTGTACTCCGCCTCAGTCAAATACTTAAATCCTGCATGGGCACTTCCACCCACCTGTCTCATAGTGGATATCTGAATCTCCTTTATCATACTTCCACCCACTGTAAATAGAGTAGAAAAAAGCAAAGTTGTCAGTATAACTGCCATAATCAAGACAGAATACTTTTTGTGATTTGTTTTTATACCGCTTATGGCTAAGTTAGTTATGGCCTTTTTATTATTTACATTTAGCATATCATCAATCCTCTTTCATTTATTCTTTTCCTAATAATCACACTATACAGCCGTCTTCGATATGTACTATCCTGTCAGCCATCTGTGCTATTTCTTCGTTGTGCGTAATCATAACTATAGTCTGATTAAACTTCTTACTAGTCGTTTTTAAGAGTCCTAACACATCCTGGCTGGTCTTACTATCTAAGTTACCCGTCGGCTCATCAGCAAGGATTATAGCAGGCTTTGATGATAGCGCTCTTGCAATCGCAACTCTTTGCTGCTGGCCACCTGATAACTTTGATGGAAGCACTTTAAGCTTCTCATTTAAGCCTAGCGTATCGATAACATTTTCAATATAATCCTCGTCGACGGATTTACCGTCAAGCTTTATAGGAAGGACAATGTTATCATATACAGAAATCGATGGAACTAAGTTAAAGCTTTGGAATATAAATCCTATCTTTCTTCTTCTGAAAATGCATAACTCATCGCCTTTTAATTCAGATATATCCTTGTCGTCTATTATGACGTTGCCTGATGTAGGATTATCAAGGCCTCCTAGCATGTTAAGCAGGGTTGATTTACCACTTCCGCTGGTTCCTATAATACTGACAAATTCTCCTCTTTCAACGCTAAGTGAAACTCCGTCAAGCGCTTTAACTAATGTGTCATCCTCACCATAATATTTTTTAAGATCTTTTGCTAATAAAATACTCATAATAATTCACTCCTTTGGTAAATGCTATTTTTTATGTTTATAGAATATCAGCAGAATGTTACCAGATAATTTCTGAATTCTTTCATCTTTGAAAGATTTGGCAATATTTAGTAGAAGGCAGAAAAAAAGCACCTATTTGGTGCTTTTTAGCTTTTATTACGAAGGTAAACTATCAATTCTCCTCCAGATCTTTTGTTATTAGCTACTGCTTTTATATAGCCATCTTCTTTTTCTATAATCTCTCTTGTAAGATAAAGGCCTATGCCGACTCCTTCGTCCTGTTGAAAATCACTGCCTCTATAAAACCTGCCGAAGACCTTGGCCATTTCTTCCTCAGATATTCCAGGACCGTCATCTACGACATGAATAGCTGAATACATTTCAAACTTTTCAGAAAATACTTCTACGCTGCCACCGTCAGGCGTATATTTGACTGCATTATCCAAAATATTAATCAAGGCCTCGTTGGTCCATTTTAAATCAAAAAATGCTTTTAAAGAAGGGAACTTCTTATGAGAAATCTTTATATTCTTAAGGCTCGCCTTAGCGCTAACTGCCGCTATTGAGGTTGTTATCAGCTTGTCTACTTCTTCCTCTCTTGCCTCCACTGCTAAGATTCCATTTTCAAGCCTAGAAAGCTTAGTAAGCGAGTCAATCAAGAATTCAAGGCGGCTGTTCTGCTTAGATATCTCATGGGCATATTTTTGAATCTTCTCAATCGATGCTTCACTATCTCGCGATGTCTCTTCAAGAAGCAGCTCTGTGTACATCTTGATATTGGTCATGGGTGTCTTGGTCTGGTGGGATATATCAGATATAAATGTCTCTAAACGCTTTCTCTCCTTCTCAAGATTCTCATTTGATAGAACTGAACTGCCAAGAAAGTCCTTCCACTTAGATTCTAGCCTAGACAGCCTGCTTTCGTCATAATCAGTTTCCACAAACTTGCCATCTATAGCATCATCAAGCATTTGCTCAAGTTTTGCTATCGTTTTATTTTCAAACATAATCTCACCTATTCAAATCTGTAGCCCTGGCCATAAACAGTAGTAATATGCTTAGTCTCAGAGTCTGAATCAATCTTGTTTCTCAAGCGGTTAATCGTCACAGACAAAGCATTTTCATCCACAAATTCTCCATCATTTCCCCATATTCTGTCCATTAAGACATCTCTGGTAAGCAGTATTCCTTTATTATCTAAAAAGACTTTAAGGAGTTTCTGTTCATTTACACTTAAAACTATTTCTTCATTTCCTTTTTTGAAAATGAATTTATTAAAATCAAATGTCATATCTCCTAAACTATAAATAAGGGACTTTTCATCTGTTATGCTTATCTCTTTAGAAACTGATTCTTTATTATCTGAAAGCTTGCTTCTTCTAACCAAGGCATTAACCCTTGCTCTTAAAACTGCTAAGCTAAAAGGCTTGGTCAGATAATCGTCCGCGCCTAAGGTAAGTCCTGTCACTTCATCCATTTCCATATCGTTAGCAGTTAATATGATGACTGGGATGTCGCTCTTGTCGCGAACGTATCTTAGATAATCATAACCGCTTCCATCTGGAAGATTAAGGTCGAGTATGATAAGGTCTAATTCATTGCCATAATTATTGTAAGCCTTTTTAGCGTCGCTGATTAAGTATTCCTTATAGAACTTATTGTTGGCATCAGCAAGAGTAATAGCAACTCCCTCGCTTAGCGAGCGGTCATCTTCTACTATTTGAACGATCATTGTTATAACCTCACGAATTAATATATATTATTGTTTTAGTGTAAAATAGCCAGTCGAGAAATCATTTTGAGGGTTTTCAAAATCAGAAAAACTTAGTGAAATGCTAACCTTGGCATCAGCCGAGCGCAGTCTGAACTTGTCTCCTAGTCCATTAAGTGAGTCATCATGAAGAGTGTAGCCAGCTGGAAATCCGTTTTCATGCAGGATATAAGAATCACAAATCGAGTCATCTATCTTCATATCCGAAGCCTCGATGTAATAGTTGCTATCAGATAGGTTCTCAATCCACATTTCATAGCCATACTCTAGTTTTTCTTTCCCAATACACCTGATGCGAACCTTATCATTTTCAAAGATAACACTTCCCATATCTTTATCAGCAGTTATGACAGTATAGCCCTTATCATTAAGCTTATATGTTTCCATCTTGTCATTCTTATAAAGATTGCTTTCTTCATTATGAAGTGAACATTTACCCAAAACTATTTCATCAATAGATTCAAAGTACTCACCGTAAACATTTTCATAAAATGTTACATCTGATTTACTGTCAAAATTACCGTATATGTAAAAATAATCTCCTGCTCGACTTCTACCGTTGATACCAAAACATTTGAGAGAAAGATGGATTGGTTCATTGCGTTTATTGATCAGTGAAAAACCTACTCGATATGCATAACTAACATCATTATATTGGCCATTTGTTTTGTCAGCATATACACTCACTAATTTCAGTGTTACATCTTCTTTGTCAAAAATCGTCAAATCAGGACTTTCGATAAGGGTAAAATCTCTGTAATCGCTATTATCAACTTCTTCATTTTGGCGGTATCTCTGGCTATCATAGGGTTTAGTTTTATCCGCAATCATATAACGCACAAGCAATAATGCAAACACAACAACAAATACTAGTATTGCAATTCGTAATTGCTTTAAGGTCTCACGCGCTTTTTCATGTGCTTTTGAGACGGCATCATTTGCGGCAGCATTGGCCATTTTTTCAACTGCTTTTTCATCTACTTTATAAGGCTTCTTTAACTCCTTGTCCTCCCCGTAGACGGCTCCACAGTTGGGACATTTTGTATCTTTGGCAGTGTCTATGACATATCCACAGTAATCGCAGGTGATTGTTGTCTTTTTTATCTGTTTTATAAAAGACTTTTTTTCAGCTGCCTTTCTGAATTCCTTTGAGCTTAAGATATGGGCCTGTACATACAGGTATTTGATTATCAAAGCGATAATAACGATTAGTATTATGATCAGTGGAAATATATCATACATTTCAGTTTCTCCCTCCGCCTAAGCATTTTCCGATTACAATAAATCTAGCAGATATATGCTTTTCTGTAAAGGGGTTAAAGATTTTCTACCGCTTCCTCATATGCTAGATTGCTCTGTTATATAAATTATCTGAGTCATAAAAATATGAGACATCGTCATAGTTACCAGTTCTTGATTTATGTATATAATCTGTCATCGAGTGTGCAGTCGATATAGAAAATGCAGCTATAAGCCCCATTATTAGCAGTAGAGCTATTCCAGATGTAATGCTCATTCTCACTTTTCTGCCATCTCTTATATCCACTGCGTCTATATATTTGCTGCTATCTCTTTGATGCAAAAATATAAGAGCAGCAATAAGAAAGAGTAGATGAAACAAGATTAGAAATATAAAAAGCGCCACAGAATCCTCAACGAGCTGATGCCATTTTAATAAGTAAGCTATGTCAAATGCTAGGCATATAAAAAATACCGCAAGAAATATTATAAATAAATGCTTACTATCATTGGCGTAAATGTTCTCTGTCTGATTAGTTCTTGAAAGATTAGACAGATCATTTTGATAATCCATCTTATTATCTGGAAGATCAAAACCATTATTCTTAAGTCTCTTTAAATAGATAGATGAATCTAGAAAAAGCACAAGCGATATAACGAGAAGTGGTATAGTTATATATCCTAAAAATGTTATTATTAGTAGAATAATTAATAATTGATCAGTTATATCACTCGCTTTAACATTTGCTCCAGCAAAGAACACTAGAGCAGATATTACAGTTAAAACAAATGATATGATTATTGTTGCTTTAACTGCTTTATAAAATTTAAGGTCGTATTTTATATTAGTTTTTTGATTCATTTTATTCTCCAACTGTGCTGATCAGTTTGCTCTTCCGTCAAAACTTAAATCTAGCCTGCTACATTACTATTCTATCACATTAGGCAATGCATTAAAATATAGAATCTTGTCATAAAGGTTTAGAGCATTGAGCCTAGACAAATAATGCCACCTTTAGACGTATGCCTATATAGGTGGCATTTATATATTTTGACATTTTATGCCAGTTTAATAGCTATGTCAGATGGAATCAAATAAACAAAACAAAATAATGCGGGAGGATTTTCTTAACTCCATCATTTCCATTTCTATTTGAAATTAATTTATAAGCGATATGTGGTTTAAAATCATTTATAAAATTATTTAACGACACTGAGGATTGATTTTTTGCCTTCACCTCAATCGGAACGACTTCACCGTCCTTTTCTAACAAAAACTCCAATTCATGATTGTCGTCCGGTTTATAATAATACAATTTATATCCTCTTTTTATTAAACACTCCGAGATTATATTTTCGTAAACTCCACCCTTGGCACTACCCTTAATCGTGTTATTTAATATAGCTTTTTTTGTCTCAAACCCATATATACAAGTAAGTAAGCCTGTATCATTAAGATAAAGCTTAAACTGTTCCTCCTTAGCATTTGCCATTAGAGGAATAAAAGGTTCCGATACATTGTAACAAACATTTACAAGACTTGAATCTTTCAACCACTGAATGCTACCACCATATTTTCTACGTGTTTGACCTTTCTCAACCGTCGAATATTGGAACTTTTTAAGTTCCTTAGCCAATTGAATCGGCACCGCATCATAACACTTCCGTACAAGTTGCTTTTCCTTCCCTTTAGCATGTTTGGAAATGTCATCGTGATATAAAGAAATAATGTCTTCCTGAATTTCATTCACCCTTGTAAAATCCTTATTTTTAACATAGTCCATGACTACTTCTGGCATTCCACCTACTACCATATATTCCCTAAATATTTCTTCAAACTTTTCATGAATGCTTTCCGGAACCTGTTTATCAGAATATAAATATTGTCTTAAATCTTCTATGGTTTCAGCATTATAGCCATAAGCCCATAGAAACTCCTCAAAGTCCAATGAATACATAGTAATCTGATTCTCGTAACCCACCGGAATTGATGCTGGCTCTTCTACTTCATCGTCATCATCTTCACCATAAGACAAGCCTAATAATGATCCCGATGCAATCACATCAAACCTCATATCTTCAGCTAAAAATTTTAATGCAGTACGCGCGTTTCCACATCTCTGAATTTCATCCAAAAAAATAAGTGTACTACCCGGAATCAGCTTAACATTTGGAATGTTTGCTGTAATTCTTTTATATATTTCCTCTGATGTCAATGCACCGGCAAATATTTGTTTTAAAGACTTCTGCTCAAAGAAATCAATATTTATAAAGGATTCATACTCTTTATTACCAAATTCTCTTACTATAAAAGACTTTCCAACCTGCCTTGC
>JAIKVP010000111.1 GCA_024685635.1 Lachnospiraceae bacterium | reverse complement strand
TGAATAGATGCTCTAAAAGTGTTAGTATGTATTTTGCAAATTTACATAATAAAAGAAAGTTCTTTTAAATGACAAAATGGAGGGCAAAAGAAAATGGCAAAGAACAAAGAAAATGAAAGCAAGGTTAAGGAAGAGGAAGTTAAGAGCGTTGAGATTGCTGCTAAGACTGAAAGTAAGGATAAATCTATTAAGGTTAAGACTGGCGTTAGCGTAGCAGCAACATTTGCAGTAATTCTTTCAGCGTGCTGTTTAGTTGGTATTGCTTATTTAATAATAACTACGGGCAATCAAAACGCTTCAACCAACAAGTTTATTAAAGGTCAGATTGACAGACAGCTTAAGGAAGACGAGAAGACTAGTGAGTATATTGAAGACGGCTTTTTAGTAGGCGAAGAGTACGAGATTAAGAGTACCAAGGCAATCTCTGATGCTTATTTATCAGGTGATGCGTCAGGTCTTTCAGAGCAGGATAAGAAGCTTTATGATATGGCTGTTGAGATTCTTGAAAGAGAGACCAAGGGACTAACTGATACCTACTCAAAGGAGAAGGCTATCTATGAGTGGATTTATGATAATATCAAGACATCTGGCGGTTCTACGGTAGTACTAGCAGGCGATGATGCCAATACATATACCCCACTTGGAGTTTTAACCGGCAAGAAGGCTGTGTGTGTAGGATATGCAACAACATTTAGAATGTTTATGCAGATGCTTGGCCTTGAGGTGCATATAGTACATAATGATTACCATTCTTGGGACATGGTTAAGTTAGATGATGGCAAATGGTATCAGACTGATATTTATACTGATGTTTCAAGTTCTCATGAGTATGTTTATTTTAATGTAAATGATACATTCATGAAGGAGCAGAACGATTATGATGCTTCTTCCTTGCCAGCAGCTGATGGAACCAAGTATTGCTATGCTAATCAGGAAGCGGTTGAGATTGCTGATATGTATGATATACCAAAGGCTGTTAAAAAGATGATTAAGAATAAGGAAAGTATTAATTTTTTCAGGTTTAAGACTAAACCAAGTGAGGTTATTATTAGTGCAACTGAAATGATGGTTGGAGGACTTAACAGCGCATTTTCTGAACTAGGTAATGAAGATTTCCTAAATGGAGCTTATCTATCTTCTAACTGGTATAAAGGAGAAAATGATAGCATTATCGTTGGTATCGCTTATATTACTGCTGAGAACGGAGGCGAGTATCCTGATGTAGACAAAGAAACTAAGAAGAAGATAGAGGATAGCATTAATTCTACATTCAAGACTTCTGTTATTGTCGGTGATGGAGAGTATGGCGGTGAAAGTGCTAATGCTGGTGATGTTTCTGATGAAGGCGAAGCTTTAGAAGAAGGTTCTGAGAATAAACCAAAAGGATGATAAAATGGCAAAGAGCGTGTCCGTACGGGCACGCTCTTTTTTTTATAAACTTATTAATAATCTTTTTCGCAGCTATCCCTGATAACTAGCTTGCCCTCAAGCTCTATACGGGTAGTGCTTTCATGTCCGCCTCTCATACGGTCAATTAAAAGAGTTATTGCAAATTTACCCATCTCATCCTTAGGAAGCCTTACAGTTGAGAGCATTGGGTCAGTATACTGTGCCTGCTCTATATCATCACTGGCGATTATCGCAGGCTTATAGTAGTTATTTTTCTTGCTCTTTCGGTATTTTAACATTCCAATCGCGGTTATATCATTAGCAGAATATATAGCTGATGGCCCATCAGACATAGTAGAAAAGACCTTCATAGCTTCATATCCCTCTGCCTCTGTCTGCTTGGTTTCAATGATATAATCGGGATCAATGTCTAATTCATATTTTTGGAGTACTGATAAAAAGCCCTTGTACCTTGCCTCGTTGTGGCATTCACCGACATATCCAATTCTTGTGTGGCCAAGCTTTACAAGGTATTCTGTCGCCATCTTAGCGATTTTGCTACCGTCACACAAAACCTCGTCAACCTCATAGTTAGTTGAGTTACGGTTAACACTTACAACATTTTTATATTTTTTGTGGAGTGCTTTTAGGACTTCAACATTGCATTTGCCTATGATTACAAGGCCATCTGACTTGCCGTCGGCTTCCATGTATAATTTATCAACGGTTTCTTTTATATTCATAGATCTACATTTTTTATCATCAGAAAATGCAGATATGTACCAGATCTTTGACAAGATACACATATTGTTGTGAATCTGACTTTCGACTGAATGTAGAACCTCGGTAAAGAAAGGGTCTGATGATGCTTCATCCATACGAGTCATAATAACATTGATATAAAAGGTGCGTTCTGCCTGCTCGTTTAGTCCAAGCTTAAGGTTTCTAGCGGCGACGTTAGGAGAGTAGTTAAGCTCTACAGCAGCCTGCCAGACCTTGTCTCTTATGCCTTCTTTAGCACAATGATAGTCAGGATTGTTTAGCACTCTTGAAACCGTTGAGACAGATACACCTGCTTTTTTTGCTATTTCCTTAAGTGACATATTAACTCCTATTCGTTCTTGTTATCTTCAGAAATAATGCTCTTAAAGTCTTCAACGCCTTCCTTAAATGCTTTTACTATGTCGTTTCCTATGTCTTCAGGCGTTTTGTCTGTAAGGTTTAGGAGGGCGTCTTTGATCATATTCTTAAATTCTTCATAGAGTTCGTCGCCATCATTTGCTTTATCTTCTGACTTTTTAGTGAAATCGTTGCCTTTATCATATCCCTTATCAGAGTCGTCGTTAGATTCTTTAGTGCTATTGTCGTCGGAATCGCTGGTGTTACTATCAGCAGAATCGTTAGAGTCGTTAGCACTATTATCTGCAGAGTCGTTAGCACAATTATCAGTGGATGAAAGTTTTTCAGTTTCAGCGCTATCTAACCCTTTAGTTAAATCATCTGCTAAAGTATCATCTAAAGTCTTATCCTCAATTGCACTATAGCCATTAAGGAAGATGTCTGTTACAGCATTTTCCTCACATCTTGAGGCATTAAATAAGCGTTCGTTAAACTTACATATCGTGTCGTACGCAAGTCTGATAGTAGTTTTAAGAGTCTCCTCAGAGATAAGACTGTCCTCATAAATCTGACCAAATCTAAAGCAGGTGGTTCCTTCTTTGATGTCAAAGTCATAGGAGCCTAGAGCTAACTGATCAAAGTTGATTCTACATATCTCCATCGCATAATTGGCCCTGTTTTCTGGTGGAACCTTAAAGCCTAGTTCAGAAAACAACATATAGCAACCGCTATCGTCTAGGAATTTAATATCTATAATGACATTAAAAGGGTCTCCGGCAACAGCAAATTCAATAGCCTTGTTTTCGCTGTCCACGCCGTAGTTTGGTACTAAAGATTTGACGGCGTTAAGAATTGTGTCAAACATACGCTGATCGTTTGTATCCATATAATAAGTCCCCCTTTTAATTGCTAAAACCAATAGTCTTCTTCTTATCAAGCTTCTCAGAGAATTCTTTCTCCTCACAAGCAGCGTTGAAGTCTTCAGTAGTAAGTAAAACCTCACCCTGCTCGCTTAACTGCATTCTAAGAGCTGATTTAGACCATGTGCGCTCGTATAGATTTCTTACAAATCTACCGTTGGCAAATTCCTTGCTCTCTAGATACTCTTTTGGAAGAGATAGGAAATATTTCTCAACTGCAGCTTCAAGTGAGCTGTCATATTTAAAATGCTTTTTAACCATTTGCATAAAGATTTCAGAGAGCTGTTTTGGAGTGTAGCTAGGGAATTCGATTAAGAAAGGCATACGGCTTCTAAGTCCTGGGTTGCCCTTCATAAGTCCTTCCATCTCATCCTTATATCCGGCCATAATAACAACCATGTCATCTCTGTGATTCTCCATTTCAGAGATAAGTGTTGTCAAAGCCTCTCTACCAAAGTCATTACCGCGGTCATTGCCCCAGTATAGACCGTAAGCCTCGTCAATAAAGAGGACTGAACCATAAGCGTCTCTACAGATAGAGGCTGTTTTAGGAGCGGTCTGACCGACATATTCGCCAACTAAGTCTCTAGCTGTATACTCAAAGAAGTATCCATTTCTAAGAATTCCATTTTCCTGGAAAATCTTGCCGACAATTCTTGCTACGGTTGTCTTACCTGTTCCAGGAGAACCTAAGAAACGCATGTGAATAGAAGGGCGCTCCATAGTGTCGTTGGCCTGTGACATTTTAACCTGGGCAACGATTTCTTTGATTCTGTCGGCAATTTTATCCATTCCGACCATCTCGTCAAGCTCGTCAAATCCAGTAAGCTTCTTCTGTTTAAACTCAGGCGCAAGCTCAATTACTTCATTCTGTGTGATTGCTTTAAGCTTTGGCTCGCTGTCTTTTTCTTTATTATCTTCATTTAAGGAATCGTTTATCTGATTGTCATCAGAGCTTGCTTTATCAAGCTCTATGAGACTGTCAGCCTTGTTCTTGAGCCAAAGCATCTCGTATATAACCTTGTCAACTGTCTGTAATCCGTAGAACTTGCCGTCGCTCTTTTCCTGGGCAATTCTTGACTCAAAAACTTCCCAAACTGATGAGTCTCCCTCGTACTGGTATGAATTAAGAACGTACTTAGCGTGCTTTTCTAGCTGTTCCATACTAAATGGAAGTACAGGAATCTTTCTGACAAATAAAATGTCAGAGAGCATTTCATATACATCTCTAAGTGCGCCTTCTTCAACAAACGGAATCCTAAATGCGAAAATGTAGTCCTTCTCTAATTCTAACAATGCCTGAAGGAAATCCTTAAGCATAGGATACTTAGATCTCTCCATAAAACCACTTATATCAAAGCAAAAAAGTGATCCTGTGGCATCTTCCATATCTAGTAATGATAAGGCTTCTATTGGAGTAGTGCCTGTCTCTGAATCCTTGTCAGTTGTAAGCTCTAATTCAAATACACCATTCTTGCCCTCAAACAGGTTAAGTCCTGTAACTAGGGCATAAAACTTATCCAACACAGTAGAAAGACCACATCCATCATTAACAGAGAATAGGTAGTTTTGAAACTGAAAAGCTTCATATGTCTGATTCCTCTTAATCTGCGGTGCAACCTGAACTATTTCGTGGCAGAGCTCCTTAAAGCTTTCCCATCCAATTAAGTTATCTATATCAACTAAGATATCTGTCTCGCCCTCTGCGCCAGTAACTACAATATCAGATACTTTATCTATTCTGTCCATTGGATATTTAGCAGCAAGAAGCTGTCTAACCTGCTTTCTGATATGATCAATCTTAGAGCTTGTTTTAACCTGAACCGAAAGCTCTGTGAGACTGACATTGTTAATACTAAAATCTTCTGGAAATGCAGTAGAGAGTTCTTCTGAAAGAATCTCTGCTGGAAGATAAGGCTCCTCTTGTTTTGATAAAACCCAGTTACCATTAAAGGTAACTTTGATATTCATAAGACCCATAAATGCCTCCTTGAATTTGATTCATTTTCTTATTATATTATAGCAAGTATTTGGGCATTCGTAAATTATTTAATTGACTTGTAAATGCTTTATTATTCCTATATAATAATAATGTTAGATAGTAATTAATGAGACGGTGTATAGTTATGGAAAAGATTTTATATTTTGATTATTGCGCCTTTGTTATAGACGCGATAGTTATAGTGGCATTATTCTATAGAAATATGACTAAGGGCAGGACTAATCAGGTGTTTATACTTTATGCTATATTCGCGCTTATTACTGCCTTTTTTGATTATGGAATGGAGACGCTTAGTGCGTCAGCGCCACTTAATAGTTTTACATATGTTTTAACCACAGTATTTTCATATGGTTATTTGATCTTTAGAAACTCGATGAGTTTTATGTTTCTTTTGTTTATAGTTGCAATCAGCAGGACCTGGTATAGGCTTGGCAACAAGCTTTTAACAGCATTTTTGGCCCTGCCTATTTGTGTAATTATATTTGGAATCTTATCTAACGTATTTCATCATTCTCTATTTATTATAACGATTTCTGGTGGTTATGAGAGAGGACCTTTAATTAGTGTGCTTTATCTGTTAGCATTTGTCTATGTGGTAATGGGAATTCTTTATCTTATTGCCTGCTTTAAGATAATAGACAAGCGCGAGTTGTTTGCATTAATGTCTATGTATTTTCTTATGATTTTTGCATCGCTTGTTCAGTTTTACAGGGGTGAGCTCTTAGTTGAGATGTTTTCTATATCTGTTGGAATGTTAGTTATTTTGCTCTTTGTGCAGAGACCAGAGGAGTTAGTAGACCAAGAAAATGGTATCCTAAACGGTCATAACTATAGAAAGAATATCAAGAAAATACTTGCTAATGAGCAACCGGTACAGATAGCGTTTATTAAGTTTGTCAATTCTATAGATGTTAGAAGTACAATTGGAGAGGCTAGGTTTCAACGCTATATCAGCCTTGTGTCAGATAAGTTAGTTGAGTTTTTTGATGAGGATAAGGAGTCCTATACAGTTTATTACGATGTGACAGGCTGCTTTTATCTAATATTTGATAGTCCAAAATATGACCTAAAAAGCAAGCTTAATCAGTTTGTATCAGTTTATGAATCTGCGGATAGCTTTTATTATGAATACAGTGTAAGATTTATTACCAAGTTTTCTACTCTGTCTATTCCAGATGATTTGAGCGATTATAACAGTATCATTACTTACGGAAGAAATTTCCCTAAGCATATGAATCCTAAGGACAAGATGATTGCGGCTGAGGATATTGTTAACACCAAGAGCTTTAAGCTAGATAATAACATGCTAGATATCCTAGAGCGCGGTATTAAGGACCACAATTTTGAGATGTATTATCAGCCGATTTATAGCTTAAAGGAGCAAAAGTTTGTATCTGCTGAGGCTTTAATAAGGCTTAAGGACAGGGATTATGGATATGTTCCACCAGGCCTGTTTATTCCAGAGGCTGAGCAGAGTGGAGCCATAGATAAGATTGGAGATTTTGTAATTGAGAGTGTATATAAGTTCATATCTACCCACAATTTAAAGCGGTTAGGTCTTGATTATATAGAGGTTAACTTATCAGTTGAGCAGTGCCTTAAAGAGCATTTTGCTGATTACATTTTAGCAACGCAGAATGAATACAATGTAAGAGCTAAGAGAGTTAATTTTGAGATTACTGAGACGGCTTATAATTCGGCTAAGGATGTCTTAGATCACAATATCAAGAAGCTTAAGGCGAGAGGCTATGAGTTCTCGCTTGATGATTACGGAACTGGATATTCTAACATGCAGAGGGTACTTAATTTGCCTATTAAGATTGTCAAGATAGACAAGAGTCTAGTTGATGAGCTAGATACCGAACGTGGAGCATCCATAGTTAGAAACAGTATCAAGATGATGCATGATATCAACTTAGAGGTAGTAATTGAGGGTGTTGAAACTGAAGAACAGTTAGAGACATTGATTGAAATGGACGCTGACTTTATACAGGGCTACTACTTTTCAAGGCCTTTATCAGAGATTCAGTTTATTGAATTCTTAGAGACGCATAATATTTAAGAATGGGGCTTAGGACGTGGATTTTAGAATCTGCGTCCTTTTATTTTACTGTTTATTGATAACGATTGCACGAATTAAAAAGACTATAAATAGTGCGTTTTGGTCTAATATGAGTGACTTTCAAGGGCAAGTTTTGTCAAAATATCATATAAAAATGCATGTTATAAATGCTGTTGTACTCCCAAATGCAATAAAATAGTCAGTGACAACGATTTCACTAAATTGGATTGTAAAGCTTTTCTTTTTTTTGTATCTTAAAAGTGTCGAAAGGCAAGGCATTATAAAGCATTTGCCTTGAAATAATATAATGTAATGTTTTAATAATGTGAAAGGAGCATTAAAATGAGTATCAAGAGTAAGGTAGTGAAGGTCACATCGGCTATATTAGTCGGAAGCATGTTAATCGGAGGGGTTACTGGTTGCGGAAGCGGTTCAAAGGCTGCTAACAGCGACACAATTAAGATTACAAATGTTTCTTATGATCCTACAAGAGAGCTTTACGAGGAGTACAATAAGTCATTTGTTTCATACTACAAGGAGAAAACCGGTAAGGACGTTGAAGTAACACAGTCACATGGTGGTTCAGGCGGACAGGCAAGATCAGTAGTTGAGGGAGCAGATGCAGATGTTGTAACACTTGCTCTTGCTCATGATATAACATTGATTGAGGAAGCTGGTCTTATCGAGCCAGGATGGTTAAACGAGTTTGATCTTGATTCATCACCATATACATCAACAATCGTTTTACTTGTTAGAAAAGGAAATGAGAAAGGTATCAACGATTGGGATGATTTAACCAAGGATGGCGTTGAGGTTATCACACCAGATCCTAAGTCATCGGGTGGAGCTTGCTGGAACTTCTTAGCTGCATGGCATTATGCAGATGTTAAGTTTGGCGGCGATGAGACTAAGATGAAGGAATTTGTTAAGGCTATTTATGATAACGTTACTGTAATGGATTCAGGAGCTCGTGGAGCAACTACTACATTTGTTGAGAACGGTCAGGGCGATGTATTAATCGCATGGGAGAATGAGGCGATTGCTACAGTTAATGAGTATCCAGACGATTACGAAATTGTTAGCCCAAGTGTAAGTATTTTGGCACAGCCTTCAGTTGCAGTAGTTGATGAAAATGCTAAGAAGAATGGAACTGAAGAGGTTGCTAAGGAGTACTTAAATTATCTTTACACAGAGGAAGCACAAAAGATTATTGGTAAGAATGGTTACAGACCATCAAATGATACAATTCTTAAGGAGTTTGCTGACAAGTTTGATCTTGATATGAATCTTACAAACATCAACGAGTTTGGTGGCTGGGATCAGGCATACGAGGACTTCTTTAAGGACGGAGCTATATTTGACGAGATTCATCAGTCAACAGCTGAATAAAAAATTTTATGAGGGACGTATTAAATATAAATGCAGTGGGGATCATAATCCCCGCTGCTATTCGTATGTTACGGAGGTAATCTTATGGCTAAAGCAAGAAAGTTTAGAGGTGGAAGAGTAATACCGGGCTTTGGACTGACATTTGGTATTACTATAGCCATGCTTTCAATATTAATCTTAATCCCACTAGCGTCTGTTTTATTTCAGTCTTTTAGGCTTTCGCCTAGTGAGTTTTGGGGAATTATTTCAATGCCCAATGTGAAGCACGCATTTGCAACAAGTATTGGATGTGCATTTATCGCAGCGGTTATAAATAGTATCTTTGGAATAATGCTTGCCTGGGTTTTGGTAAGATATGAGTTCCCATGTAAGAGAATAATGGATGGAGTTATTGAGCTTCCATTTTGTCTTCCAACTGCAGTTGCAGGTATCACTTTATCAAAAATGTATTCAACTAAGGGCGAGATTGGTGGACCTTTATTTGACTGGTTTGGATTAAGAATCAGTTACACTCATGTCGGTCTTGTTATCGCCTTGATATTCATTGGTATTCCATTTGTTGTAAGAGCTATTCAGCCTGTATTAGAGAAGCTTGATTCTCAGTACGAGGAGGCGGCTTACATCTTAGGAGCGAGCAGGAGAAAGACATTTTTTAAGGTTATTATTCCTGAGCTTAGGCCTGCACTTTTAACAGGTTTTGGACTGGCATTTGCTAGAGGAATAGGAGAGTATGGAAGCGTTATTTATATCTCTGGTAACAATGAAAAAGAGCATACTCAGGTGGTTTCATATATCATTATGCAAAAGCTTAACTATCTAGAGTATGAATCAGCTACCGCTATTGCGCTTATTATGCTTATTATTTCATTTATTTTGTTGCTGTTTATCAATATTATTCAGATACGTCAGTCAAGGCGTACTAATAACATTTAAGGGGGTGCTTTTATGGCTTATATGAAGGATGATCAGAGAAAAAAGCTGGCCGTAGATGTCACTAGAAACAGCAAGGGAGCTACTAAATATATCTTAATTACGATTAGCGTTTTATTTGTTTTCTTTATGCTTATACTTCCGCTTTTTTCAGTAATAGTTAACTCATTAAAAGAGGGACTTGGTTTTTACCTTGAAGCGATTAGTACAGAATATGTTTTGGCCGCTTTAGGAGTCACTATTTTAGCGACTGTTATAACGGTTATTGTCAATACATTTTTTGGTATCGTTGCCTCCTGGGCACTTACTAAATTTACATTTAAGGGCAAGCAATTTATTGCTACTTTAATTGATATTCCATTTTCAATTTCACCTGTAATTGCTGGTCTTGCCTACATTATGACCTTTGGTAGATCAGGCTGGGCAAAGCCTGTAGTTGACTGGATTAATGACATGCTAGGAACAGATATAAAGATTGTTTTTGCAATTCCTGGCGTTGTGCTTGCTACGATATTTGTTACATTTCCATTCATTTCAAGAGAGCTTATTCCTGTCTTAAATGCTCAGGGTACTGATGAGGAAGAGGCAGCGGCTCTTATGGGTGCAAAGGGATGGACAATATTTAAGAGGATAACATTTCCACATATTAAATGGGCGCTTGTCTATGGTGTGATTTTATGTACCGCCAGGGCGCTTGGAGAGTTCGGTGCAGTTAATGCCTTGTCTAAGACGAGAGGAGAGACGTTTACATTACCATTAGAGATTGATGCTCTTTATCTTGCAGGCTCGGCAGACTCGATTACTGCTTCATTTGCAGTGTCATCAATACTCGTAATTATTGCAGTTATAGTGCTTATTTTAAGAAACATTTTTGAGCACAAGTCAAAGGCTAATAGGGAGGTATAATCATGTACGTAGAACTTAAAGATATAAACAAATCTTATGGAGATTTTCAGGCGTCTAAGGATGTTAATATGGGTATTGAAAAGGGAAGTCTAGTTGCCCTTTTAGGACCTTCTGGCTCAGGTAAAACTACTATTCTTAGGATGATTGCAGGTTTAGAGACACCTGACAGTGGAGATATTATTATTGATGGCGTTAGGGTAAATGATGTAGCTCCATCTGAGCGTGGAATCGGTTTTGTGTTCCAGAATTACGCCCTATTTCGCTATATGACAGTTGAGGAGAATATAGCATTTGGACTTGAATTAAAGAAAATGCCAAAGGCCAAGATAAAAGAGAGAGTAGCTGAGCTTATTGAGCTTACAAGTCTTAAGGGATTTGAGAAGCGCTATCCTAACCAGCTCTCAGGTGGCCAAAGACAGAGAGTAGCATTTGCAAGAGCGCTTGCTCCTAATCCAAGCTTACTCCTTCTTGATGAGCCTTTTGCTGCGATTGATGCAAAGGTAAGACAGGAGCTTAGAAGCTGGCTTAGAGAGATGATTTATAAGGTTGGTATCACCAGCATTTTCGTAACTCATGATCAGGACGAGGCGGTTGAGGTTGCGGATCAGATTATCGTAACTAACAAGGGCGGAATCGAGCAGATTGGTACTCCTAAGGAGATTTATAAGACTCCTGAGACACCTTTCGTTTCTGAGTTTATCGGCAGATCACTCTTGATTGAGGACTATCATAAGCTTAAAGGCTTTGAGAAGGGTGAATATAAGGGTGCGATTATCAGGCCTGAGTTTGTCGAGGCGTTTAAGTCTGATAACCAGGTATTCTCAGATGTTATGGACTGTTCTGAGGAGGGCGTTGTAACTGACATTTTATTTAGGGGTAACTCGCTTGAACTTAAGTTAGAGGTCAACGGTATTGAACTTACTACATTCAGATCTTTAGAGAGACGTAGCGTCAAGAAGGGTGAGAAAATGCGTGTTATCATCTACAGACTCTTTGCGGTTGATGATGATAAGGCTTACTTACTTGAGAATCAGGAGCTTAAGGCTAAGGATGTCAAGAATAGGAGATTAGAGGCTTATCTTTATTCTAGTGATGGCTATTTTGTGGTTTAGTATATAGTTGCTAGTTTATGGTGTGGCAACATGTAATTAGTTTCTTGTACTTTTACGATACAAGAGGCAGAAAATGGGGATTTCCCCATGATCGAGATACTAATTATGTGTTGCCATTTTTATGTGTCGGAAAGGAGTTTTATGAAAAAAGAGCAAAGGTACACCGCTCTCTATGAGAGACTGAACCACGATGACGAGCTTCAGGGCGAATCCAACAGTATTTCAAATCAGAAACAGCTTCTCATGGAGTATGCGGTATCGCACGAGCTTCCAAGCCCGAGGCATTTCGCAGACGATGGAATATCCGGCACACGCTTTGACCGTCC
>JAIKVP010000099.1 GCA_024685635.1 Lachnospiraceae bacterium | reverse complement strand
AACTTAGAGAAGGCCTCAAGTGTAAATGACGGCTTACAGTTTACTATTGCTCTTAACTATGGAAGTAGAGATGAGATTACAAGAGCTATTAAGAATATTGCAAATGATGTTAAGGCAGGAATAGTTAATCCTGATGATATTGATGAGAGTTATATTAGTAGCAGGTTAGATACATTTGATATACCTGATCCTGATATGATGATAAGAACGAGTGGAGAGGAAAGGCTATCTAACTGGATGCTATGGCAGTTAGCATATGCAGAGTTTTATTTTACGGACTGCCTATGGCCTGATTTTAATAAAGACGAGTTAATTAAGGCTATTGAGTATTACAATGGTCGTGATAGAAGATATGGTGGAGTTAAGGGATAAAGGAGGAATACAATGTTCAAGGAAAGATTAGCTGCGGGTGTTTTGCTTGTTGCACTGATGGTAGTAACTCTTTATTTTGGTGGCTTCGCTACACTTGCTATGGTTGAGCTTATTTCTTTATTAGGTATATATGAGCTTATGAGAGTTCCTAAAAACTATTCTACTGAACTTTTGCTAGTTACTGAGATTTTTACAGTAGTATTGTACGCATTGTTAGGAACTGGATATACTCTTAGAGCATATGGATTTATGTATGTATTCTTGATGGTTGTATTCTTGCTGGTATTGATGTGCCTATATGTATTTAGATATCCTAAATATAAGCTTCAGGACATTACATTAGCTTTTTTTGCGATATTTTATGTCGGAGTAATGCTATCATATATTTATTCGATAAGGTTCCTTAATAATGGTGGCGCTTATATTGTTCTTGTATTTTTAGCTGCATGGGGTAATGATACCTTAGCTTACTGCGTTGGCAAGCTTTTTGGTAAGCACAAAATGAGTCCTAAGCTTTCGCCTAAGAAGTCTATAGAGGGCTTTGTTGGTGGAGTTGTTGGAGCAGCTTTACTAGGCGTTGGATATTCTTTTATATTTGGAAAAGTTACTGATACTTTAGTAGATGTTAAATTAATCGTAGCATTTGCTGTAATATGTGGCCTTGGCGGGGCTATATCTGTTGTTGGAGATTTAGCAGCTTCTGCAATAAAAAGGCAGTATGAGATTAAGGATTATTCTAATCTGATTCCTGGACATGGTGGAATACTTGACAGGTTTGACAGTATTATTATTACTGCGCCTATAGTTTATTATCTTATTACAATATTTGTGGAGTAAGGAAGTGTTGACTTTATGAAGAATATAGCTGTGTTAGGATCTACTGGATCAATAGGTACACAGACTTTAGAGGTTGTAAGAGAGCATCCTGATGATTACAATATCGTTGCACTTTCTTGTGCTAACAGTATAGATTTACTTGAAAATCAGATTCGTGAGTTTAAACCTATATTGGTTTCTGTTAAGGATGAAGCTAAGGCCAATGATTTAAAGGCAAGAATTAAGGATATTGACTGTAAGGTTTCTTATGGTATGGAAGGCTTAATTGAGCTTGCTACAATCAAGGAGTCAGATGTCTTAGTAACTGCAATTGTTGGAATGATAGGCTTAAGACCTACTGTTAGCGCCATAAAGGCTGGTAAGGATATAGCGCTTGCTAATAAGGAGACTCTTGTAACAGCAGGTCATTTGATTATTCCTATGGCCGAGGAGTATAATGTTAGTATTCTGCCTGTTGACTCTGAACATTCAGCTATATTTCAGTCTCTAAACGGAGAGAAGAGAGAGAATATTGAGCGTATTTTACTTACCGCGTCTGGTGGCCCGTTTAGAGGCTATACAAAGGAAATGCTTTCAAAAGTCACTAAAGCGCAGGCCTTAAAGCATCCAAACTGGGCGATGGGTAACAAGATAACCATTGATTCGAGTACTTTAGTAAATAAAGGCTTAGAGGTTATGGAAGCTAAGTGGTTATTTGGTGTTAGCTATGATAAGGTTAAGGTCGTTGTCCATCCTCAATCCATAATTCACTCCATGGTTGAGTATAGAGATGGTGCTATTATTGCAGAGCTTGGTAGCCCTGATATGAAGCTTCCAATCCAGTATGCATTAACCTATCCTGATAGAGCCGATCTTGATACTAAGAGGTTGGATTTTGCGACTCTTAAGGATTTGACCTTTGAGGATCCTGATATGGATACTTTTGAAGGCTTAAAGCTAGCATATGAAGTAGGTAATATTGGCGGTTCTATGCCTACTGTTTATAATGCAGCTAATGAATATGCCGTCGCTAAATTTCTAAATGATGAGATTAGATTTCTTGATATTTATGAATATATTAAAGCTGCAATTAAAGAACATGTATTAATTGATAATCCATCTGTTGATGAAGTTATTGAAACCGAGAGATGGGTATATGAAACACTAAATAAGCTTAAATTATAAACGAAATGAGGTTTTAGTTTTGAAAATCATTATAGCATTATTGATATTTGCTGTTATAGTATTTATTCATGAGTTAGGTCATTTCATACTCGCAAAGGCAAATGGTGTCGGAGTCACTGAATTTGCTGTTGGTATGGGACCTAAACTCTTTTCCTTTAACAAGGGAGAGACGATGTATTCTATCAGAATTCTTCCGCTTGGCGGTTATTGTTCTATGATAGGTGAAGATGAAGCAAGTGAAGCAGAAAATGCACTAAATAACAAGACCGTATGGCAAAGATTTTGGGTTTTATTTGCTGGGCCATTATTTAACTTTGTTTTAGCATTTGTTCTTGCTATTATATTAATTGCTCTTATAGGCGCTGATAGAGCTGAGGTTATCGATGTTCAAGAGAATTCCCCAGCTTATAAGGCAGGACTTCAAGCAGGAGATATTGTAAAGGAATACAATGGTTACACTATTGGAGTTGGTAGAGAGATATATATTTCAGATTTTGTTGATCCTGTTAGTGATGAAGCGATTGATATTGTATATGAGAGAAATGGAGATAGATACGAGACAGTATTAGAGCCAGAACTTCTTCATAAATACTATTTTGGAATGACTTATAATAATAATGGTTCCGCCTGTGAGATGACTGTTGTTAAAGGCGGTGCAATGGAAAAGGCTGGAATTAAGACTGGTGATATTTTACTAGCAATTGGAGATAATAAGTTTAGTTCGGGTGAAGAATTCTATGAGTACTCACAGACGAACGAAACTAAAAAAGATACTGTCGATGTAACTTATGAACGAGATGGTAAGGAATACACTGTAAAGGTTACTCCTACCGAGAATAAGAGTTATTATACTGGTTTTACCTATAATTCTAACTATACTGATGTCAATAAAAAGGTTGGAGTGTTAGGAGTATTAAAGTACTCGCTTTTAGAGGTTAGATACCAGATTAAGAGTGTTATTTTAAGCTTAAAATATATTATTACAGGTCACGCTAGTAAGGATTCTATTGCAGGGCCTGTAGGAATTGTTAACATGGTTGGAGATGTTTATGAGCAAAGTTCAGAATATGGAGTTTTAGCTGTATTAGAAAGCCTAATTAGCTTTACCATAATGATATCTGCTAACCTTGGTGTTATGAATCTTTTACCGATACCAGCTCTTGATGGTGGACGTATATTGTTTGTTATTATCGAGATGATACGAGGTAAAAAGATTGATCCAGATAAGGAGGGATTTGTACATTTCATAGGCTTTGTGCTTCTTATGGGACTGATGGTACTTGTTATGTACAATGATATAAGTAACATTTTCTTTAAGAAATAATGCTTTAAGCATTTTATAAAGCCGATAATCATAAAAATTGTCCACCCTTAGTCTAGGTGGACAATTTGTTATATAGGAGTTGATTTAATGTATAGAGATGACACAAAGGTAATATCAATAGGCTCTGTTAAAATAGGAGGTGGCAATCCTGTTGCAATTCAATCCATGACCAATACCAAGACCAGTGATGTTGATGCGACTGTGAAACAGATTTTAGAACTAGAAAATGCTGGCTGTGAAATAATAAGATGCACAGCTAATACAATTGAAGCGGCCGAGGCTATAAAAGAGATAAAAAAGCGTATTCATATACCGTTAGTAGCAGATATACATTTTGATTATAGATTAGCAATTGCAGCAATAGAAAATGGTGCCGATAAGATAAGAATTAATCCAGGTAATATAGGTGGAATTGATCATGTTGAGGCCGTTGTAAAAAAGGCTAAAGAGTACAATGTACCTATTAGGGTAGGCGTTAATTCAGGCTCGCTTGAAAAACCAATTCTTAAGCAATTTGGCGGAGTTACTGCAGAAGGGATAGTTATGAGTGCCCTTGACAAGGTGAAAATGATAGAGGATTTTGACTATGACAATATAGTTATCTCAATTAAGTCATCTGATGTATTGATGTGTGTTAAGGCTCATGAGCTTATTGCAACTAAGACAAACTACCCTCTTCATGTAGGTATAACTGAATCTGGAACTGTAAAGAGCGGCAATATCAAGTCATCAGTCGGACTAGGTATTATTCTTAATGAGGGAATTGGTGACACTATAAGAGTATCCTTATCAGGCAATCCGGTTGAAGAGATTTATACTGCTAAGAAGATTCTAAAGACTCTGGGATTAAGAAAGGGTGGAATTGAGTTGGTTTCTTGTCCTACATGTGGAAGAACAGAGATTAACCTCATTTCATTAGCAGAAAAAGTTGAAAAATTAGTAGAGAATTATGAGCATTTAAATATAAAAGTTGCTGTTATGGGCTGCGTTGTTAATGGCCCTGGAGAGGCTAAAGAAGCTGATCTTGGCATTTGTGGCGGAAAGGGAGAAGGTGTATTAATCAAAAAAGGCGAAGTAGTAAAGAAACTTAATGAGGATGAGTTTTATAGTGCACTAAAGGAGGAATTAGACAATTGGAATTAACAAAAGATAGATTGTTTTTTAATGTATTTTCTACACTTTCTGTAAATGATGACTTGCGTTATAGCTTTGAAGAGGTATATGTTGAACATGTTGTTCATAAGAAAGATAAGAATATAATGTTTGTTTTGACATATAGTAAGGAAATAATTTACTATAACGAAATCTTAAAAATGGAAAAGGAACTTAAGCGGTATCTTTATAACAGATACAAATGTCCAATTCAGATTATTTCTCGATTCGAAACAGCCAAAGAATATGATGCTAAAAAGATAGTTGACTTATATTACAAGAAAGGTTTATTGGATGAATGGGAGAAGAGAAATCCAATATTTTATAGTGTTATTCATAATGGTCATTATGAATTTGACGATGAGGGAATACTAACTTTAATTGTACCCGGTAAAAGTATTAGCAGCATTATAGATAATGATATAATTAATGAATTTAAGACTACATTTAATTACAGATTTGATGTTGAATTAGATATAAAGCTTAAATATGATGGCGT
>JAIKVP010000068.1 GCA_024685635.1 Lachnospiraceae bacterium | reverse complement strand
GAACCTAAGCCTCATCTTTAAGATTCTAAAAAGAGGCGACAAGCTAAATAAAGAGCTATTAAAGGAAAATGCTATAGAGAACGACTTAACCGACATGGGCTTAAGATACGACTTAACTCTTCCACTTTCCCGCTATTTCGCAAACAACAGAAACGAACTTCTAACTCCATTTAAGGTCATTCAGATGGACAGAGTATATAGAGCGGAGCGCCCACAAAAGGGCCGCTTAAGAGAGTTTATGCAGTGCGATATTGATATAGTCGGCAATCCATCTAAAGACGCCGAGGTTGAACTTATCCTTACAACTACAAAAGCTCTAAAGGCTATCGGAATCGACAAATTCACAGTAAAAATAAATGACCGCCGCATATTAAAGAGCATTTTTAACTATGCTGGCTTTGATGAAAATGACAACGAAAAGCTTGCAATAATCTTTGATAAGCAGGACAAAATCGGCATGGACGGCGTAGAGGCAGAGCTTAAAGAAGCTGCCTTTGATGAAAATGCTATCTCTAAGTTTATGAAACTGTTTTCAGAAGGCTCTTTAAGCCTAAGTCAGGTAGCAGAAGTTACTGATGCTGAATATGTAACAGACTTAAAATACATCATCGACACTGTAAATCAGGCGTCAGACAATGCATTTAACGTAGAATTTGCCCCATCATTAGTAAGAGGACAGGGATATTATACAGGAACAATCTTTGAGGTTGAGGCTGAAGGATATAGCGGAGCCTGTGCTGGTGGAGGAAGATACGACAATCTAATCGGCAAGTTCTTAAATGAGGACATACCTGCAGTTGGCTTCTCTATTGGATTTGAGAGAATATTTGGAATCCTTATGGAGAAGGAATACAAAATTCCAGACGCCAAGCCAATGATTGCACTCTTCTACAACGAAGAGAACTATGTCGAGGCGCTTAAGAAGGCAGAAGCTTTAAGAAAAGACTACCGAGTGTCTACATTTGCCCGCCCTAAAAAGCTTGGCAAATTTCTCGGCAAGCTAGAAGCACAAAACTATAGCGGTTATACGGTATTGGAAGAGGAAGACCTTGTAAAACTGTTTGACGATTAATTGCTTAGGTGCTAGAATTAACAAGATTGTAATTCGCACATTTTCGTGCGACTGACACTAAAAACTAATATAACTAAAAGAGGTGTAAACATGAGTAAAAGTTTTGATGACTTACTTGCAACCGTTACTTCCTGCAGCTTAAAGAAGCTCGCAGTGGCAAATGCAGCAGATGACGCAGTTTTAGAGGCTGTTAGAGCTGCTAAGGATCGCAACATTGCTGATTCTGTTCTCTGTGGAGATGCTGATAAGATTAAGAGCATCGCTGCTGAATTTAACATTAAGATTGACGATTTCGAGATTGTTGATGTAAAAGATCCTAATGAGGCTGCTCTCACTGCAGTTAAGCTTGTTCATGACGGCAAGGCTGAGATGTACATGAAGGGCTTAGTTGATACTAAGACATTCTTAAAGAGCGTACTTGATAAGGAAGTTGGTCTTCGTACAGACAAGACTCTCTCTCACGTATGTGTATTTGAGATCAAGGGCTGTGACAGACTTCTCTTCTTGACAGACGTTGCATTTGTTCCTTATCCAGACCTTGAAACCAAGGCTCAGATTATCAAGAATACAGTTGAGATTGCCAATGCTTGCGGAATCACCAACCCTAAGGTTGCTCCACTTGCTGCAGTTGAGGTTGTTAACCCTAAGATGCCTGCTACAGTTGATGCAGAGGCATTAACTAAGATGAACGAGGAAGGCAAGATTACAGACTGTATCGTAGATGGTCCTCTTTCATTTGACCTTGCTTATGACCCAGAGGCAGCAAGACACAAAGGCGCTGAGGGACGTAAGATCGTTGGCGACGCTGACATTATGCTCTTCCCTGACATTGATGCAGGTAACATCACATACAAAACTCTTGTACATTGTGCAGAGGTTAAGAACGGTAACGTACTTACAGGTACAAAGAAGCCAGTTATCTTAACTTCAAGATCAGACGATATGGAGACTAAGCTTAACTCAATCACCTTAGCTGCTATCATCGCTGAGAAAATGTAATAATAGATATTAATCGTATGAATTTGATTTATAAATTAAAACTAAGAATCTGGATGCCGGTTTTATTTTTAGCCGGCATCCTTTTTTGCTTATAATCTTCTTAAATTATAAGATTTAGAGGACTTTCAACAAGATTTTATCCTTATATTATTGACTTAAAACTGATACTTTGCTATTATGTTAGAGTGATTTAACATTTGATAGATATATATAACAGCAAAGGAAAACTAGCTATGGTTAGCAAGACAGGTATTAGTATAGACACAGATTTTCAAAATCCAAATTGCATAATAGCATCTCAGTGTGCGCCTGTATTTTCAGGCTTGAAACTATCTAATCTCTTGATAGTTGAAGATTATGAGAAGGACAAATGCGAGTCTTTAATCTCGTCTGCTTTAACTGACACTGACATTTCCTATGAGAGACTTCTCTCCTACAAAAGCAAGACAGTTTATTTGGTGTATAGAAAGAACAACCTTCCTGCCTACTTAAACTGCAAGGATTGTAAGGCTCTTTTATCTGAGTTAGGCTATAATGACATAAGCTTTGATGCCATTATAAGCCAGTTAAAACGCAGATATACCCTATATATGTACAAGAATGAAAATGTTAAATTTTTCCCTCACGAACTAGGTCTCGTGTTAGGTTATCCAGTCGAAGATGTCAGAGGCTTCATAGACAATTCTGGGGAGAATTATATATATAATGGCTATTGGAAGGTATATGGCCATGCAAACGAGAAGAAACGTCTATTTGACAGATACGGCAAGGTGACTAAGGATATGCTTAACGAGATAGCCAATGGTGCAAGCGTGAGAAAGGTGATTACTAGTTCTAAGTCAGGTAATCTCCTATTTCATAAAGCGATTTAAGGTCGCATAATCAAACTTTTAGGAGGTTTTATATTATGGGTAAAGTTACTATTGTATACTGGTCACAGGGTGGAAACACAGGAGCTATGGCTTCTGCAATCGCAAAAGGTATCACAGATGCCGGCAAGGAAGCAGATATCAAATTTGTTTCTGATGTATCTGTAGCTGATTTAGCTGATTGCAATGTTTTGGCTCTAGGTTGTCCCGCTATGGGCGATGAGGTTCTTGAAGAGAGCGAGTTTGAGCCATTTATCGAGGAGCTTGAATCTTCAGTTTCTGGTAAAACTCTAGGCCTATTCGGTTCATACGACTGGGGAGATGGACAGTGGATGAGAGACTGGACTGACCGCATGAAAAATGCTGGCGCAACAGTTCTTAACGACGAAGGTTTAATCGCTCATCTCCTACCAGACGAGGATGCAACCGCTGAGTGTGAAGCACTTGGTAAGCAGCTTGCTGATTTAGTATAATATTAGCAAATGATAAAAGCACCCGGTTGAGAATATCAACCGGGTATCTTTATGTCTTATAATAAGCGCTAATAATATTCAATTATATAATTGGATTAACGATTTAAGTATTTTAAGAAACCGCTAAATCTAGCTGCTGAATTGTTGCAGTTGTGCCGTCTTCATTTAGGGCGATCCCTGTGCTTCTTATAACGCCTAGAGTTTCATTTTCATCATTCTTAATTGAGAAGTTAGTCTTGGCATTAGCAAGGCATATAGCACCAATTCCTGCAACTCCTATCCCAACTAAATGATCAACACCATCAGCATCTTTGCTCCAGATTTTTAGCTTATCAAACACTTCATCATTTTCGTCTATCCAACCGTTATTATCCATGTCAAAGACTGCAAGCTCCAAAAAGCCATTGCCAGTCTTAGCTCCGAATAATTCGCTTCCATCGTTAATTATACCGTCTTCATTTTTATCCAAGGCTAAATAACCGCAGTATTCGCTTAAAATCGAGATATTATCTAACTCTCCGTCACTGTCAATATCAAAGGTAAAGGTCTTATCCTCTAAAGAAGCCGGACCTCCCTTAGTATTAATTACGAGCGGGTCTTTTAGGAACGCTTCTGTCATAGTTGTCTTCTCATAACTATAAGTCTCGCTAAAGCTTCTTGTCATATTAATTCCAAGGTCGAAATTAATCTCTCTTCCATCAGCAGTTTTAACATTTCCCGTCGTGGAAAATGAAGTAGATTCGCTTTCACTATACTCATACTCATAGGTCTTAGTTGTTATAGTATAATAGCTGCTCCGTCTCTCAAACTGCAGGTTTAAGACCTTCTCTAAAAAGTCTCTTCTTCTTGATATCATTTGCTGTAATAGCTCTCTTAGGGATACCATATAGACAGTCTTAGAATTAAGGACTTTCTTCATCACGGTCTTAGTTGTCTCTGAATTGATATATGAGTTAAACTCATCTTCATCAGATACTATCGCCGTAGAATCTAGAATGTCACCTAGTCTTGATACATCCTGATTGCTGCTATCAGTTGTTAATTTTGCATCTTTAGGCTGATTAACGTCATCTGATAAGCTGTTATCAAATGTATACTTGCCGTTTGCATCGTAGGATGCCAAAAGATCAGGCTCATCATTTGCTGAGCCATAAAGTGAATCAAATCCGCTGTCCCTAGCTTCAGGCAATGTAGCGCCAAACATCTGCCCGAAGTTAGATTCAGCAGCCAGTTCACTGTAGTTCTCTCTATAGCTTCTGCTTGAAGCCATAGAAACTGTGCTAGACTGAATAACCATCGCTACACACCTCCATGTTTATTAGATTTGATTTTTGATAATGCATTTTGCGCTTTTCGGCCGAATGTAAAGTGCAAAAATGCTATTTATTATATCGGCGTTTTTTTATAAATAGTTTATAGGGTACGGGGGCGGATATAGGAGGGGGTTTTTTCCTCCGTTTGTTTAGTCGGAAAAAACCCCCTCCTATATCCTTTTGTAGACTATTATGGTCTATATTTTTTGATAATGGCTTTATTTATTCTATTTGCGTTTTGTTAACTTGCGTTTAATTGTTTGGAATTTAATAAGCTGCGATTTATTTTACTAGCGATTTTTCGCTTGGGTCTGGTCGTTTTGGGGCGCAAAATGGATTATTTCCTTGCACGGGTTTTGTGGGCTTTTTTGAGTGGGATTTGAGTTTGCTTGATTGTTATTTAGGCCACTCGTTTTTTTTGCTCATTTTATGATAGAGCGTTTTTAAAGCCTGCTTCTAGGTCGGCGATTATGTCGTCGATATGCTCAGTTCCGATGGAGAGTCTTATGGTGGCCTCGGTTATTTGAGCTTCGGCTAGCTGTTCCGGAGTCATTTCAGCGTGAGTTGTGTCGTATGGATGGATTACTAGGCTCTTTACATCGGCTACATTTGCTAGGAGTGAGAATAGCTTTAGACCGTCTATGAACTTGTAGGCTTCTTCTTTGCCACCCTTGATGTCAAATGTGAATATTGACGCGCCGCCGTTTGGGAAATATTTCTTGTATAGGGCGTTTTGTGGGTGGCTTTCTATTGATGGGTGGCTTACTCTTGATACCTGTGGGTGATTTTTTAAGTAGTCTACAACATTTAGGGTGTTTTCGATATGTCTTTCAAGGCGAAGAGACAATGTTTCTAATCCCTGAAGTAGAATCCAGGCGTTAAATGGAGAGATTGCTGAACCCGTATCTCTTAATAGGATTGTTCTGATATAGGTTGCGTAAGCCGCTTCTTTTGCTGCAGCTACAAATGAGATGCCATGATAGCTTGGATTTGGCTCAGTAAACTGTGGGAATTTGCCTGATGCTTCCCAGTCGAATTTGCCTGAGTCTACGATCACTCCACCTAATGTTGTTCCATGGCCACCGATAAATTTGGTTGCTGAGTGAATTACTACATCTGCTCCATGCTCTATTGGACGAATAAGATATGGTGTTCCAAATGTGTTATCAATTACAACTGGAATCTTATGATCGTGAGCAATCTTAGCTAGCGCATCAATGTCAGGTATATCTGAGCCAGGGTTTCCTAAGGTTTCAATAAATACTAGTTTTGTATTGTCCTTAATAGCATTTTCAACTTCTGATAAGTTATGAATATCAACAAATGTTGTATCGATTCCATAACCTTTAAGAGTCTGATCTAAGAGGTTATAGCTTCCACCGTAGATTGTTCTTTGAGCTACTACGTGATCTCCTGCTTTTGCAAGTGCGATTATTGCATATGTAACTGCTGCAGCTCCAGCTGATACTGCTAAGCCTGCTACTCCACCTTCTAAGGCTGCTACTCTTTCCTCAAGTACTCCCTGAGTTGAGTTGGTTATTCTTCCGTATACATTTCCTGCATCTTTTAATGCAAATCTGTCTGCTGCATGCTGAGCGTTATGAAATACATAAGATGTTGTCTGGTAAATTGGCACTGCTCTAGAATCTGTTGTTGGATCTGGATTCTCCTGGCCTACATGTAACTGTAATGTTTCAAATTTATAATTAGAATTACTCATAATTAATTCCTCCTTTAATCTTTTAATACGTTTATTTAAATCTTTTTGATTTGATCAGAGCTTTAATCTGGCCCGTGCACTAAGCCAAATCAAACGCTTTTCTTAATTACAAATTTACTATACACCATAAAAAGCCCTTTGTATAATTCATAAAAACAAGATTTAGTTATAAGTTTTGCCTATAGCAAAAGGGATAAAAAAACACCTTAATTTGACGAAGGACTAAATAGAGTCCTGTCAAATTAAGGCGGTTAAGTTTAATTCTATTAAATTATACTACATTTAAGTCTACTTCAATCAAATTAAGCTATATATAATACTTTCATCAACCGTACTTCTTCATTTCCTTAATAAATTTCTTGGCTATGTCGCTTAACTTTATATCAGATCTTCTTATATAACCTATACGCATTTTCTCATCAGATTGTAACGGGATAGCCTTATAGCCCTCTCCATTTAGTTCCTCGCATATTACTCCAGAGCAGAGGGTATACGCGTTAAGCAAGGTCATCATATTAAGTGCAGTTGCCCTGTCATTAACATGAATAAGCTTCTTATAAGGATAGGTACTTAAGACCTCCTCAGCGTAATAAAATGAGTTCTTAACTCCCTGGTCAAAGGACAGACACGGATATTCCTCTAAATCCTTAAAGGATATGGAATCCTCTGAAGCTAGCGGATGATCCTTAGATGTATATGCGTAAACATCGCAGCTAAAAAGCTCGGTAAAAACAAGGTTATTCTCCTTAAAATCCGCAGTTAAAACCCTCTCGTTAAAGTCATCAAGATATAAGATGCCAAGCTCACTTCGCATGTTCTTGACATCCTCTATAATCTCATGAGTTCTTGTCTCATATATTGCAAAATCATACTCCTCAATCCCTGCTTTTTTAAGCGTTTTTGAAAATGCTTCAACAGCAAATGTATAATGCTGTGAAGACACATAAAACTTTTTATCGCTCTCCGTCTTTTCGTGGTAGCGGTTCTCCATTAAATAGTACTGTTCAAGAATCTGCCTTGCATACCCGACAAATTCTCTTCCATCTACAGTTAGTTCTATTCCTCGATTGCTTCTAGAAAATATCTGAATATCAAGCTCTTTTTCTAGTTCTTTGATACTTCCAGAGAGACTTGGTTGCGAGATAAAAAGGGACTTAGCAGCCTCGTTCATAGATCCTCGCTCGGCAATTTCAATTACATATTTCATCTGCTGAATTGTCATATCTTAAACTCTCCTTGATAGTTTTTTTTCATTTTACGATGTATCTTTTTTCTGGTCAATAGTAAGATATTAAAATAGATTTTTGCTATAATAGCGCTCTCCACTATCTGGTAGAATTACAACAATATTAATCTCTTTTTCTTCATTTTCTAAATCTTTAGAAAGCTTTAAGGCAGCTTGTAATGCAGCTCCAGATGAACTTCCTCCTATTATCCCCTCTTTTCTTGCCAATAATCTAGATGTATCAAATGCTTCATCATCAGTTATTTTATAGACCTTATCAATCAGGCTAACATCCATGGTTTTAGCGATAAAATCGTTGCCTATGCCCTCTATATCGTAGTCAAAATGATCTCCTCCGCCTATTATAGAACCATATGGATCAGCTAAGACGCCCTTAATCTTGCTGTCTTGCTCCTTTAAGTATCTTAAAGTACCACTAAAGGTTCCACCACTTCCAGCGCCGGCAACCAAGTAATCAATCTGTCCGTCAAGCTGCTTATAAATCTCTGGACCAGTGGTCTCATAGTGCGCCTTTGGATTGGTCAAGGTCTCAAACTGGTTGATTGTCACAGCCCCATCAATCTCAGCTTTAAGCTCCTCTGCCTTCTTAGCGGCTCCTAGCATCCCCTCTTCTCTACTTGTATTAACAATCTCAGCGCCTAAAGCTTTCATAATAGCCTGCTTTTCAACAGAAAACTTCTTAGGCACAACCAGGATAAGCCTAAAGCCTTTATTTAGGGCAGCTAGTGCTGTTCCAATACCAGTGTTGCCAGCGGTTGCCTCAATTATTGTTCCACCCTCTTTTAGCTTACCAGACTTAACTAAGTCATCTATCATATATAGTCCAATTCTATCTTTAACACTCCCCAACGGATTATACATTTCAAGCTTGGCAAAAAGCCTTATATTCTTTCTTACTCCTAAGTGATTAAGCTTAAGTATAGGTGTATTGCCCACCATGTCAGTTATATCATCAAAATACTCCATAAGTTTTCACTCCTTTGAAAACGCTATCGCATCATCTAAATCCCTAATTATATCATTAACATCCTCAATACCAACTGAAAGCCTGATCAGGCCTTCTGTGATACCAACCTCATCTCTTATTTCCTTAGGGATAGCTGCATGTGTCATCGATGCCGGGTGACATACTAATGACTCCACACCTCCAAGGCTTTCTGCTAATGTAATAAGCTTTACAGACTTAAAGAATCTCTTGACATCATAGCCTTCCTTTAACTCAAATGAAATCATAGCGCCAGGTCCATCAGCCTGTTTTTTATTAATCTCATATCCTTTAGCATTTTCTAAGCCTGGATAGTAAACCTTTTTAACCGCCTCATGATCAACTAAGTGATTAGCAATCTCTTTAGCATTTTCAATATGTCTATCCATTCTGACGCCTAAGGTCTTAATTCCTCTTATCATCAAAAATGAGTCAAATGGACCTAAAACGCCTCCTATCGCATTTTGTAAATAATATAGCCTATCAGCTAACTTCTTATCATTTACAACGATAAAACCGGATACGACATCACTGTGACCGCCTAGATATTTAGTTCCACTGTGAACTACAATATCCGCGCCTAAAGTTAAAGGTCTTTGAAGATATGGAGTTAAAAATGTATTGTCAACTATAACCTTCTTTCCCTTTTTGTGTGCTATATCAGCAACAGCCTTTATATCAGTTATAGTTAAAAGCGGGTTAGCAGGACTTTCAATATAGACAGCCTTAACCTCGCTAGTTAAAGCATTTTCAACTGCTTTGATATCTGACGTATCAACAATTTCATAGCTTAAGTCAAAGTTCTTAAATACATTATCAAGTATTCTAAAGCTGCCACCGTAAATGTTGTCTGAGACAATAAGCTTATCCTTAGCCTTAAATGATGACAATACTGTTGAAATAGCTGCTAGACCTGATGCAAATGCCAAGCCATATTTTCCATGCTCTAGCTCTGCAATTAGCTTCTCTAGTGCTGCTCTTGTTGGATTACCGGTTCTTGAATACTCCCATCCTCTGTCCTCACCCAAGCCATCCTGCTTGTAGGTTGAAGTCTGATATATGGGAACGTTTACAGCACCTGTAGCATAGTCTCCATCTATTCCACCATGTATTAACAAAGAATTAATATTTAGCGACATATAATTACCTCCTTGCAAGTTCTAAGATTTCAACAATCTTAGTGGCATTTAGTGGCAAATAGTGACCAACTGTTGTTGTATCATTTTTAGTTGCTCTTAATGCCATAGTCTTAAACTGTTCATCTGTAATTTGAAGTTCATCTAATGTTGTCTTTAAGCCTAGATCATTCTTAAAGAAACTCTTTAGCTTTTCAGATAAAATATATGCCATTTCGCTTTCAGAGTAGTTATTATAGTCGACATTAAACACTCTGTTAGCAAGCTGAGCAAGCTTAGACGCCTTATATTTAGCCATATACTTTGTCCAGGCTACAAATACAACAGCCATTCCCTCGCCATGGGTAATGTCATACTGAGCACTCAATTCATGCTCTATTCTATGTGAGCCCCAGTCAGCTTCTCTGCCTGTATCAAGAAGATTGTTGTGTGCGATAGTTGCCGTCCACTGTATTTCAGATCTATAATCTAGATTGTCCGGCTCCTTAACTATTCTTTTACCGTTTAGCAAAATACTCTTAATTGCACCTTCTAGCAAATAGTCTGTAATATCTACATGATTAACATTGGTAAAATATCTTTCCAGCAAATGAGCTAAGATATCTGCAACTCCTACCGCTGTCTGATAAGCAGGCAAAGTAAGCGTGTATGATGGATCCATTATTGCAAATTTAGGAATGATTAAATCATCTTCATATCCTAATTTTAACAACCCATTTGATATAATGGCTGCATTTGAGCTTTCTGACCCACTTGATGGAAGTGTTGAAATAACGCCGATATTAGCAGCATCCTTAGCAATCACTCCATTTTCAAAGAAATCCCAAACATCCTTATCATACTTTATCCCAAGGGCAACGGCTTTAGCAGTATCTATGGAACTGCCTCCACCAACTGCAAGAACTAAATCAACTGAATGTTCTTTAGCCTTAACAACTAACTCTCTGACTAATTCTATCTTAGGATTAGGAACTACTCTGCCATCTTCAATAAAAGTAATATTTAACTTGTCTGATATCCTCTTGATAGTCTCATATATTCCTAATTCCTTAATAAAATCGCCACTGTATATCAAGAGGATTGATTTAGTGTTTAGCTTAACTAGAAAATCTTCTAATCTATTTATTGCATTTACACCGAAGCTTATCTTAGCTGGGTTGTAATATGTAAAACTATTCATATCAATCGCCTCACTTTAGATTGGTTACTATCATTTTAAACAATGTTTTGTCTCCAGGTCGCTGGCTTAAACTCGTTGATAATTGGTAATAATCTCTGATCAACATCTATCTTAAATACTGAGTTAAAGTTGTTGGTTGCAATCATTTGTCCTGCAAAGCCAACAATTACAACTAACTCATTGTCAGAAAAATGCTTCTTTAACTTGTCAAACAACTCATCAGACACAGAAGTTGGATCCTTTACAATCTGATGTCCTAGTTCAATAAGGAGTTCTTCCTTTTCATCAGGGTTAAGATTAGCTGGATCAAGACCTAAGCCCTTGATGTCGCTAATAAAGAAAAGCGAGCATAGCTGGCATGAATTAGTTGTTGATATCGAATGAGCATAAAATATAGCTGCCTCTTCTCCGATTACCTCAACTAATCTGTTCCATGATGTGTACCAAGCCATAAATGCGTCATAAGTTGCCGCATCATTTAACAAACCCTTTTTCATATTTGTTACAGCATTTCTTCCGGCTAATTCTTCGTACCTTTCTCTTTCTGCGCCTTGTGTTTCCTCAAGTTCTAATAACTTAATTCTTGCCATAATTAATCACCTCTTTGTTTATTTTTGCCTTTTTCTCATAGGCGTTTTTGATTACAAATAGAATATACAAAGCAATCCGGTCTTTGTCTAGTTCCAAAAAGCTATGGCTTGTTATAGGTTAAAGTTATACCCAAAAAAGCCAGCTAGCATTACGCTAACTGGCTTTAATCAATCAAACAAACTAAACTTAACTTAATCAATCCTTCTTAAGCTTATCCATAATCTTGTCATCGATATCGGTCTTGTCTAACACTTCCTTGACCTTATCAGTAACGATTTTTGGATTAGCCTTGATTTTCTCGTCGATGTCTGTCTTATCAAGCGCTTCAGAAATCTTATCTTTGATATCCATGATATACCTCCTAAATATAATACTCTTAAAATATCAATAATCACAACCTATAATATGATATTGATATCACATTCAAGAGTATAGCATTTTTATCTTGATTTCACAAGCAAAAGCTAGTTTAAACAATAACCGTATTGAATCTGATGCAAAAATCAATCGTGGTAATTCAGGTGGACCGCTTTGTACTACTGATGGGAAAGTAATTGGTGTCAATACAAATAGTTATTCTAAAAAAAATGATTCGCGTTAAACACAAGATTGTGTGATATATAAAAATAACCCCTGTTTAACAGGGGGTACAAACACCTGTATCACCAGCACCGGTACCACAGGGATCTTTAGCACCAGAGCCGGAAGTTCAAACACCTACTCCTCCAAAGGCACAGTTCTGCCCTAAGTGTGGTAATAAAATTTCTGGAGAAGTCGTATTTTGTCCTTCTTGTGGTAATAAACTGTAATTGATAATAAGTAATATGTTTGTTGCTTTTATTTAGTATAATTTGATAACAATCCCGATTAGCGTAAAAAATACAAACTAATCGGGATTATTATTACGATAATAGTTTTTGGTGCTGTCCACGTGGTAGTTCAAATATGTTGCTGTATCTTTTTACAAATAAATATGCAAAGAAGTGAATAAACATTCATATTGACAGAACAAACGTTCTTGTTATATAATCATTTATAGGTGCTATCTATGATGGTAGGTGGTTTGCCTCCATATTGACGTGCTTGATGCATGGCTTCCGCGAAGGGAGGTCGGTATAATGCGGAAAGATTTCGAAGATTGGAGGATACGCGATTCTTGATTGATATTATAGATGTTGTAGCAACTTTGGTATGTGCTATTGTAGCCGTTATTGATCTTGTCTATAGCATTTATAGCAAAAAAAAAGAAAGCAACCACCAGTAAGCGCGGTCAGTGTTGCTTTCTTGAAGTAACTATTAACCGAGGCAAACCATCTATCAGATGGCACCTCTTTTGTTATAGAGAATATAACATTATTACGCTAAATAGTCAAGCGAGAATATGACATTTGTCATATGCAAATTCACAGTGTCTGTCACCGTGAGAAATACGATGCTCTCTGAAAAAAATTTTTTTCAATCAGTTTCCCTCCTGATCAATTATTTTACTTTTATTCTTACTGTCACTTCTTTCGTACAGCTATTGTAATTCGTATTTCCTGAGTCAGTAACTGATATTTTTACCTTATAAGTGCCCTTCTTCAGTCCTTTCTTCAGAGTTATATTCCCGGAACTGCTATTAACAGTAATCTTCGCGTTCCCGTTATTCTTTTTATAGTTCAAAATTCCTATGCTGTTCTCAACTGTTATTGCATTTTCCGTTGACATATTATATGAATCATAAGCTCCATCTTCGACCCAGAAATCAAAGACAGATTGCTTTTTGCCCGATACTAAAGCTGTTTCGCTGAGTTTGGCACGATATAACTTAAATGCTCTGTCAAAACAATCACCTTCACTCATGTAAACAAACCCGTCTGACACAGGTACAACTCGCTGTGCAAAAGAATTAGATTCGTAAAAACTACCTACGTTAACTTTGGACATATCATCAATATTAACTGAAAATACTGAATTGCTCTGATTCTAACATTGTTATCTGTTACAGTTGAAAAAGGTTCGGCAGCAAATACATCTCCTGTGTTGAATGAAAATGTACAAGCAACAGCAAATATCAACACTAACACCACGACTCTTTTAAATATCTTAATTCTCATGCTAAATCCCCTTTTCATAACCAACTACATATCTCTATCATGGTACCATAAGAATCGTCCCTGTGGTACTTCTAGAACAATAGCCAAATATTAAAATTCTTAATTTTAGCCCTTGTTTTTTTTTTTTTTTTTCTGTTACAATAGATAGTATAGCTTGTAACATTTTGTTATTTTAATATTCTAGGAGGATTATAAAATGAAACTATGGAAAAGAGTTGTTGCTGTTGTATTATCTTTTGCAGTTGCAGTCGGTACTTTAACATTTGTTCCTACTACTAAGGCAAATGCTGAATCGATTGTGGCAGGCGATGAGATTGAATTTGATGGACTTGGATTTAGGCAGACGCAAGAATTTACTTTTACTATGCCTGGAGATGGATATTTTTATTTTGAAACAGATAATTCTTATGGTAAAGCGGTTGAAATGATTGTTGATTATAAAACAATTTTGGATACAGGTTGTCAAAAATATACTAGTGAGCCGTTTGCGTTTGCGAAAGGTTCTGAGGTGAAATTCATTTTTACCGGTACGTGTGATTCTGGTGACAATCATGTCAAGTTTACGATTAATTATATCAAAGCTTCAAACTTTGAGATAGAAAGTAATAACGTTAAATCCAAGGCTAACACAATAACAACGGGTAAAACATATACATCTGTTATGAATAATTACGATACCGATTGGTATGTGTTTAAAGCACCGAAGAAGGGATCATATACTTTTTCGATGGTTGATACCGATAGGGATTCTGATAAGTATCTTAATATGGACATTTATAGTGGTAACAGTAAGAAATTAGGTAGTGCTACCCTTTATGGTGGTAAAGGTTGGACAACTATGTTTAAGAAGAAGATGAAGAAAGGACAGAAGATATACCTTAAGTGTTACCAGGGAAATGGCGGCTTTGAGTACAAGTTTAATGTTAAGTATAAGAGCACGAGTAAGAGTAAGAAAAAGAAATAACAACTCAATACCAACTCAATAAAATAACAGCACAATAAACAAACAAATTAATAAACAAAACGAACCACGAGGTTATAATTAGCCTCGTGGTTTTTTTCCGCGCAGAAATAAAAAAGATGTAAAAAAAACATATAATCTGCTATAATGAAACTATCAATTTCGAAAGGATATGATTGCTTGAAAGTATATTTAGATAACTGTTGTTACAATCGACCATATGATGATTAAACATATTTAAGTATATCTATAGAAACACAAGCTAAACTCCATATTCAAGATTTGGTGCGTAGCGGAAGTTTAGAACTGGTTTCATCATATATACTTGATTTTGAAAATAGTGAAAATCCTTTTGCTATGCGCCGTAAAACGATAAGTGATTTTTTAGAATACAATACATCCATATATGTAAGTGATAATCTTAAAAGTGCTATAGAAAAGATGGCAGAGGACATCAAG
>JAIKVP010000010.1 GCA_024685635.1 Lachnospiraceae bacterium | reverse complement strand
AGAATCCTATTGTAAATAAGGTTGACTTTGATATGCAGGCGCATGGTTACAGCCTTTGCATAACTGACACTAAGGGCTCGCATGCAGATTTGACCGATGATTATGCTGCCGTTCCAAGAGAAATGAAAGAGGTTGCAGCATTTTTTGGTAAGGATGTTTTGATTGAAGTTGACGAGGCTGACGTTTTAGAAAATGCTGTCGCTATTAGAGAGAAATGTAATGACCGCGCCTTCTTAAGAGCGATACATTTTTATGAGGAAAATAAGCGCGTGAAGGATGAGGTTAAGGCACTTGAATCTGGTGATATTGATGCATTTCTTAAAACTGTAAATGCATCTGGTAATTCTTCCTATAAGTACCTGCAAAATGTTTATACTAACCATGATGTTATGCATCAGAATGTTTCAGTTGCGCTTATGCTTAGCGAGATTTATTTGAAGGGCAATGGGGTTGCTAGAGTTCATGGCGGTGGATTTGCCGGGACGATTCAAGCGTTTGTTAGAAATGAGGCTGTTAGTGACTATAAGGCTAAGATGGATAAGGTTTATGGCGATGGAGCATGTAATTGTTTGAAGATTAGGAAGTATGGCGGGATGAGGGTTATCTAGGTTTTGATATTTTATTATGGTTTTAGGAATTTAGAAATATTAATGATAATAATATAATAGATTAAGGGATATTCTTATATATTTTATTAAATTATATTGGATTTAAGGGTTTGTTTTATTATTAATTGAGTTATTATGACTTAAGATTAAAAAGGAGGATTTATATGAGCACAATCAGTGATTTGATTAAGGAACTTGTTATTTACGGTGAAAATGTTGGGCTTGTTGATAAGGATGACGAGGTCTATGTAATCAACAGATTGCTCGAACTTTTTAAGGAGGATGACTATACTCCTAGCGAAGAGAATCCTAGCCCTAGAGAGCTTCATATTATTCTTGAGGATATGTTAGCATTTGCCGTTGATAAAGAATTAGTTAAAGATACTATCGCAAATAAAGACATTTTTGACACTAAGATTATGGGAATGCTTACGCCTCCACCTTCGTATGTCAGAAAGAAATTTAACGAGAAATATGCGTTGTCGCCTAAGGAGGCTACCGAGTTTTATTATCATTTTAGCAGGGCGACTAACTATATAAGAGACGACAGGATTGCTAAGGATGAGAAGTGGAGTTCTAAAACAGAATTTGGAACAATTGATTTAACCATCAACCTTTCAAAGCCTGAGAAGGATCCAAAGGATATAGCGGCTCAGGGGGTTGCTAAAAAGTCTGGTTATCCAGCATGTTTGCTTTGCCGAGAAAATGAGGGCTATGCAGGACACTTAACTCATCCTGCTAGAAATAATCATAGAATTATTCCTATTAGTTTGTGTGGCGAGGCTTATAATTTGCAATATTCACCGTATGTTTACTACAACGAGCACTGTATCATTTTCAACGACAAGCATACTCCTATGAAAATTGACAGGGATGCATTTGCTAAGTTAATTGATTTTGTAAGACAGTTTCCACACTATACTGCCGGGTCAAATGCTGATTTGCCGATTGTGGGTGGATCGATATTAAGTCATGACCATTTTCAGGGTGGAGGCTATGAATTCCCTATGGTTAGGGCTTCTTACGAGAGAGAGTTTGAACTAAAGGATTATCCTAATGTACATGCAGGCGTTATAAAATGGCCTCTTTCTACGATTAGATTGCAGTCTAATTCTGCTAAAGACATCGTGGATGCTGGTGATCAGATACTTAATCTTTGGAGAAGTTACACAGATGAGGATGCATTTATCTATGCAGAAACTGACGGCACTCCTCATAACACAATCACGCCTATTGCAAGGATGAGAGGGGATTTGTTTGAGTTAGATTTGGTTTTGAGAAATAATATTACAACTGATGAATTTCCATCTGGAGTATATCATCCACATCAGCACTACCATCACATCAAGCGTGAAAATATAGGACTTATCGAAGTTATGGGGCTTGCAGTTTTGCCAGCAAGACTCAAGAAAGAAATGGCATTATTAGAGGATGCTATTCTTAACGGCAAAGACCTAAGTGCAATGCCTGAAACCGAGTCACATAAGGCCTGGGCAGAAGAATGGATTAAAAAATATGATGACATAAATAAAGACAACATACATAAGATTGTTCAGGATGAAATCGCCGATGTCTTCTCACACGTACTAGAAGACGCTGGAGTATATAAAAGAGACGAAGAAGGTATCGCCGCCTTTATGCGATTTACGGATTTAGTAACTAAATAGATGAAGGTGAAGACAAGGAGGGTGACAGTAGAACCGTCCCCATGTCCTAAAACAGCAAGAAGGCCAAGAGTGCGGACTCACTCTTAGCCTTCTTGCTATTATTTATTATGAATGGATGTTACTGCCCATCAATTGGCTTTAATACTGGAGCACTATTTTGTGCCTCTTTCTTAGGGCCGTCGTTGTTAAGCTTGGCCTGCTTAGCTGCATTTGCCTGCTTATTAACTCCTAATTCGATGGTTATATCATTAACGAATTCTCTCTTAAACTCACTAAAGTTACCAAGTTTAACAAAGAGGTCTTGCATTCTTGCTGGTGAACCATTTAAGATACCAGTTTCAAGCTTATTTGTGATATGATTCTGTAAATCCTTAAACCCTTTAGTATCAAGTGCAATCCCCATCAACTTTTCATTACCATTATCTTTATTCATTAAGGTGTTAAGATAGCTTATAGTAAGAACTCTTCCAAGTAGCTTAGCAATATTAGATGCATAGTCTTTTCTAGACTCAGCTAGAAGTTCTGCCTGCCTTTCATCTGTTGGGTCAGGAAGCTTAAATGGTGTGTCGTCAGCATTAACTTTTGCTCTTATAAGAAGAACATTATCAGCTTCCCTATTGTACTCTCTTCTCCAAACCTTCATTCTATCCTTTGCAATCATCCACTTATTATATGCATTTGCAGGATCATTCTTTAATAGAGACTTAAACACTGGATTTGACTTTTTAAGGCTCAGCACAGTCATTTTTTTATCTTCTTCCTTAATTTTTTCCCATGCTTCACTTGCTTTTTCAGGGTTCTTCTTAATAGCATTAACGAATCTCTCATTAGTAGCAATTTCGTTCACTCTATCCATAAATGCTTCATTAAAGTCAGGAGCAAGAATATCTTCTTTGATATCCTGTGCTGAATGGTGTAAGCCATCCTCAGAAGAATACTTAATTTTATTAGTGTACTCTTCTGCAGCGATCCTTTTAGCTACTGTATATGGATTAACTTCAAACATTCCCTGAACATAGTCAGTCATTCTCTCCTCACGAGACTGTAATTTAACTGCATTACTGACCGCCGCACGAGCTTCAGCCTTAGTTTTCATATGATCAATGTGGTCTTGAATATAGTGGAATCCAATTGAAATCTCATCTGAAGTAAGATCAATTAAACCATCAGTAATACGAGGATCTGATTCCTTCTTAGCTAACCAAAGATCTCTAATACTCTCCTGTGCTCCACCAGCCTTGCCTCCAAGACCAATTTTTGATAGGTTTGCATAATCTTTAACTGTCTCTTTATCAATATCAATACTATCCATAATTTGCTTGGCTACTCTTATACGCTCTCTACCTTTTTTAGTATATCCACGAAAGATACCTCTAAGACCTGTGTGGCTGTCATAGTATTCCTTTGCGGCTGCCTTTAACTCATTAAGACTCTTTGAGAGCTCACCACGACTTAAACTAACGTCATTATACGGTGGCTTGTCATAAGTAAGCAAATCGGTTCCTCTTATCACCCTATTTAGCTTGGCAGTTAAATCCTTATATGTATCAGAGCCCTTAGCAACAACATCTCCCTCTATATATGGATTACCAAAGTTATATGGGCTAACTCCTCTTTCGGCATCTGCTAATGAATTGGCTCTTTCTGGCTCATCCTGCGTCGATACAAGACGATTCTTAAATGAATCATACTTATTGCTAAGAATACTGATACCTGCAAAAAATGCAACGCTCTTCATTACTGTCTCTAGGCCATCAACATTTTCCCTGATAGTATCTGCCTGAGAAGCATCGTTAATGATAATTGCCTGACCTAAAACTTCGTTCTTGAATGGCACGTCAATTCTATCACGCTCAATTTGCTCTGTAGGCTGGCCATTCTGATCATTTCCACTATTCTGGTCATTTCCACTATTCTGACCTTCTTCATTGTTGTTAATGTTATTAATGTTGTTAATGTTATTAATATTGTTATTATCATCATTAATGTTGTCAATATCTGGATAATATTCATCAGAATCATAATCTATCTCATAACTTGATTCATTTCGCTCAGCAACTAAATCTGGATGAGCTGCCTTACCCTTTTCAATAACCCTATTAATTACCTCAAGTGCATCATTTGTTTTATTAGAAACACTATTTGTAAACTTAGAAAAATATCCATTAAATGCGTGTTTAGCCTTACTAATCTGATTGAAATCACAGTATCTTACACACTCATCAACAATCTTCCTTGCCTCAACATCATTCTGAACAGCTAAAGCAAAAATCTCAAATTCTTCATCGTCAAGTGATGCAGCAACAAATGACATGAAAATGATAAGCTTATTCTTATAATTATTCTGCTCTTCATTC
>JAIKVP010000310.1 GCA_024685635.1 Lachnospiraceae bacterium | reverse complement strand
AGTTATAAAACTCCATACAATCAAAATTAAGTATACTAGAAAACAGATTACAATCATTAACCCAAATAATAAAAAATTCTTTTAAGCATATCTCCCCAAAAATTATCAACCTAATAATTATATTTAAATCTCATCTTAACATATTGTAATTAACGTTGACATTTTTTATCATTTTATCAATTAAATCAAAAAAGATTAACTACATCTATAACCTGTTTAATCTCTTCATCCGTCATTCCATAATACATTGGAAGACTCAATTCAGTTTCACTTATTTCTTCAGCTATAGGGTAATCGCCTTTTTTATAACCCAAATCTCTATAGCAATCATGCATGTGTATTGGTGAAGGATAGTGCATATTAGTGCTAATTCCATTTTCATTTAGATGTTTTTCTAATTCATTTCTTTGAAATGTTCTAATTCCAAACACATGCCAAACTGGATTGCAATAATCTGGCACCGAAGGCATCACTACTTTAGCGTTATTAATTTCACCAATATATCTTTTCGCAATCCGACGTCTATCACCATTTACTTTATCTAAAATATTTAGCTTAACCCTCAAAAATGCAGCCTGAATCTCATCTAATCTACTATTATTCCCTTTATAAATATGATGATACTTATAATCAGATCCATAGTTTCCCAACGCTCTAGCCTTTTTAGCTACCACCTCATCATTTGTAACTATTGCACCAGCATCTCCTAACGCACCTAAATTCTTTCCAGGATAAAAACTAAAGCCTGCAGCATTTCCAAACGACCCCACCTTTTTTCCGTTATAGGTTGCACCATGAGCCTGAGCACAATCTTCTACAACAAACAGATTATACTTCTTTGCAATCTTCATTATTTCATTCATATCACAAGGCTGGCCATACAAGTGAACAGGCATTATAACTTTTGTCTTCGATGTTATATGTTCTTCTACCTTTGTTACATCAATATTAAATGTATTAATATCAGGATCAACTAAAACTGGAATAGCCCCAACATAAGTAACCGCAAGTGCAGTTGCTATATATGTATTTGCAGGTACTATTACTTCATCACCATCACCTACACCCAAACTCTTTAACGCTAACATCAAAGCATCTAAACCATTACCAGTTCCAACACAATAATCAGCCTCACAATAGTTCGCAAATTCTTTTTCAAATAGCGAATCTTCCTCACCACCAATATACCAACTTCTATCATAAACTCTTTCAAACGCAGCTCTCAGTTGAGAATCCAATTCTTTCTCAAGTGGCTTAAAACTAACAAATGGTACTTTCATCTCAATTTCACCTTTCACTTTTTACTTACATAATCAATGAACTCATCATAGTTTCTAATATAATCCGACTCATCATATAACGCTGATGCTAATACCATCAATACAGCATCTTCTGAAAAATCAAACATTTCTCTCCACATATCATTAGCAACGTATAATCCTTCATAAGGTTTTTCTAGTGGAACCACTTTTTTCTCACTGCCATTATCTAATCGAATTTTGCAGCTTCCATGAATACAAATCAATATTTGTTCCAAAGACTTATGTGCATGAAACCCCCTGACAACGCCTGGCTTTGTATCATACATATAATAAACCCTTTTAATCTCAAAAGGGATGTCTTTATGCTCTTCTAAGGCAACTAATTGTCCTCTGTCATCTCCGTGTGGTTGAAACATATATTTTACTACCTGCATAATAACCTTCCTTTCAATATAGAATAAATTATCTACCAAATATTTTATATACCAAATTTCGAGCTTTACGAAAAACAAAATGATAATAACATGAAGCATATGCAGCTAAAACTAACCCTCTTAGTTTAACTCTTTGACCTATACTTAATCTATTATATTCAAAGAAATTGCATAGAATGTTATTAGCATAATTTTCACAGTTTAACAAGTACTTACTATACCTCTTCTTATCAAGTTCATCTTTTTTCTTAAATAATATAGCAATAGGATGATGCATTCGACACAACGAACTCCAATAGTATTTTTTGAAATTCAATATATCCTGAAACAACATTAATTCTGTTATATTCAATTCAACCTTATCAGAATTATGTACTATTGATCCGTCACGTTGTCGATACTTAAACACTTCTTGCTTGATATATCCTATTCTACCTGCATATATAATGCTGTATGTCATACCGGTATCATCACAAAATCTGTCTAAAAGATATTTTGTACAAATCTTTCTAAATAAAAAACTAGAAATATGTACATATTCACTCGCCCAAAAAAGTAACCTTCCAGGAGTAAAATTATTCACAATCTTTTTTTCTTTACCATCATTCCAAAACAAAGTAAAGTCTCCATAGCAAGCAACTTTATCTTGGTTATTATCTAAATATTCAACAAACCTACTTATTGCATCGTTATCCGAAAATACATCATCTCCCGATAAACATATGATGTACTCACCATTAGCTATACCAAATGCATATTTCATATTATTAGAGACGCGAATTGAAGGAATGACAGTTTTAATATCAACTCCATTTCTTTCAACAATATGATACCTAATAATACCCTTATACTCATCATAATATTTTTTTATTATAGCAATACTTCCGTCACTACTACCATCATCCACAATTATTATTTCATACTTAAAGTTAAAATCTTTATTTAAGCACGACTCTATCGCCTCAGGAAGATACTCCGAAGCATTATATGACGTTATAACTATTGATAACTTTACACCGCTTTCTATCACTCTTTCTCCTCTTTTCTGAAAATCTCAAATTTCTGTACGCCTACAATAGCAGCAACGAAGAATTCGTTTAATACCTTTAATAGCCAACACATGCAACCTCAACAGATAATTAGCTACTTTATTACTTTTATTTTTATACATATATATAAACTTATCATCACATTTGCGACCATCCATTATACAATCAGTTGCTTCCCAGTCAGAACTAATTTTATTACTCCATAATTTATTATTTGATGTTGACACCCCTGTACCATATTCGTAATATATTGTATTTGAAGGATAGTAATATGGCACATAACCATCATACACCATAATTCTATACATATTATCTTCTGCATAAATTACTTTTCCTAAAATAATTTCAGTATATTTTAATAACATATCCCTATAACAAATGGTAGTCGCTCCTAATACTATATCGTTATATACAACATAATTTCTTCGGCAGATCTTATAGCTATTCTTCAAATACGGTTTTACCCCTCGTGGATGTGCTAATCCCGAAAAAGTATTCGGTTTATTCTCTTTCTTTTCTATATAACTATAATATACAGCATCTGAAAAAGACCACTTCATATTGCTATCCACTAAAGCTTTAGCCCAATTATATAAAGAAGAATCTGATATCAAGGCATCTCCAGGACTAATAGGCTTTATTATTCTTCCTGACGAGCTTTTTAATCCTTCATATAAATTATACACAGTACCATTATTATCTCTATGTGCTATTTTTTTATAATTTTTA
>JAIKVP010000237.1 GCA_024685635.1 Lachnospiraceae bacterium | reverse complement strand
CTCTTATGGAGCAATACCTTAAGCTTGCTAGTAAAGAGACTAATGTCGTTTTTGGTGGAAGACTTGGAGAATACAAGTATTATGATATGGATCAGGTTATATTAGCAGCCCTAGACAAGGCCAATCTAGTCCTAAAGAGTGGCGCTAATATCTTAAAATGGTAAATAACTAAGGAAAGAGGATTATTAATATGTCAGACGAAAAAAATACAATTGATGAAAATAAAGAAGTATTAGATGAGACAGTTGAAGCAAAAGAGCAGACAGAAGAGGAAAATGTTCCTGATAATAACCTAGATAGCGCTAGTGAAGCGGATGCAGATAACACAGAGAATGCTGAGGAAATTCCAAAATGGGAGCCGATTCACAAGAAATCTAAGTGGCTTATGACTAAGGGTGACATTTTCTATTACTCTTTTATGGTTTTACTCATGCTTGCAATTATTATAACATCACGATTTTTAATCGGTTTATATTCAGTTGATGGTGATTCGATGAGAAATACCCTTACTGACGGCGATGTTGGCATTTGTCAGAAATTCAATATCAAAAATACGCTCAATCGTGGAGATATCGTCATTTTCTGGAGCGATGAGCTTGATGAGTACCTTATTAAGCGCTGCGTTGCTGTTGCAGGCGATACAGTTGAGATGAATGATGGTGTACTCTTAGTAAATGGCAAGCTTGTCGAGGAGAACTATATCAGAGAGCCTATGGAAGAGGAAGAGGGCTTCATCCCTTATACCGAGCTTTCAGGCGATGAGTTCTTTGCAATGGGTGACAATCGTAATGAGAGTTGCGATTGCCGTGATTTAGGCCCTGCTAAATATAATAAGATTAGCGGTATTGTTATATACAATATGGGACAGAGCAAACTGAATAAGAGGACCATAATCATTATAATTGTGGTAATTTTTGCCGTATTACTTTTATTAAGCTATATTGAGGACATAATATTAAGGTCTAGACTCAACAAACTTCCTGAAGAAATCAGAGAGTTTGACGTCGACTACGAGGAAAATGAAGACGGCAGCTTCACTGTTGGTATTAGGGATGATAAGACTGGGGCCCTTCATTTGCCTGAAACTGTTAAGAATGCTAAAGAGGCTAGGGCATATGCTAAACAGTATGGTAAAGGTTTTTATTACTATTTGCCAAAGAAGTAGTAAATTTGGAGAATTTGCTCTTGAATTTTAGGGCGAAAAAAAGTATTATAGATATATGATTGGCGTTTGGCTTTTAAGCCTTAAGTCAAAATTATATTTTTTTCTAGGAGGAATTAAGAAATGGCAGTAAAAGTAGCAATTAACGGTTTCGGACGTATCGGTCGTCTTGCATTCAGACAGATGTTTGATGCAGAGGGTTATGAGGTAGTTGCAATCAACGATCTTACTAAGCCTTCTATGTTGGCTAACCTTTTAAAGTATGACACCGCTCAGGGTGGATATGCTGGATATATCGGTGAAGGTAAGCACACTGTAAGTGCAGATGATGATGCTAACACAATCACTGTTGATGGCAAGACATTGAAGATTTATGCTGAGGCAGATGCTAAGAATCTTCCATGGGGTGAGATTGGTGTAGATGTAGTATTAGAGTGTACAGGTTTCTACTGCTCTAAAGATAAGTCACAGGCTCATATCGATGCAGGTGCTAAGAAGGTTGTTATTTCAGCTCCAGCTGGTAACGATCTTAAGACTATTGTATTCTCAGTTAACGAGAACACACTTACTCCAGATGACAAGATTATTTCTGCAGCATCTTGTACAACCAACTGCTTGGCTCCTATGGCTGACACACTTAACAAGTACGCTCCTATCCAGAGCGGTATCATGAGCACAATTCATGCATATACTGGTGACCAGATGATCCTTGATGGACCACATCGTAAGGGTGACCTTCGTCGTGCACGTGCTGGTGCAGCTAACATTGTTCCTAACTCTACTGGTGCAGCTAAGGCTATCGGCCTTGTTATCCCAGAGCTTAACGGTAAGCTCATCGGATCTGCTCAGCGTGTTCCTGTTCCTACAGGTTCTACTACTATCCTTACAGCAGTTGTTAAGAAGGCTGGCGTTAATGTTGATGATATCAACGCAGCTATGAAGGCAGCAGCTAGTGATAGCTTTGGATACAATGAGGATCCTATCGTTTCTAGCGATGTAATTGGTATGAGATATGGTTCATTGTTTGATGCAACTCAGACAATGGTTTCTCAGATTGCTGATGATCTTTATGAGGTTCAGGTTGTTTCTTGGTATGATAACGAGAACAGCTATACTTCACAGATGGTTCGTACCATTAAGTACTTTGCAGAGCTTGGTTAATTAACCAGTTTGCAGACATTTCGAAAGACCTTGAGGGTCCGGTCCTAGGGCCGGATCCTCATTTTTCTTTTACGGTCTATCTTGATTTTTCAAAATTGAAAGGAGCTTAATATAATGCTTAATAAGAAATCAGTTGATGATATTAATGTTAAGGGCCAAAGAGTCCTTGTTCGTTGCGATTTTAACGTACCTTTGGATGCAGAGCTTAATATTACAGACGAGAATCGTCTTGTAGCTGCACTTCCAACTATCAAGAAGCTTATCGCTGATGGCGGTAAGGTTATCCTTTGCTCACATCTTGGTAAGCCAAAAGGAGAGCCAAAGCCAGAGCTTTCTTTAGCACCTGTAGCTAAGAGACTTACAGAGTTACTTGGCCAGGAAGTTAAGTTTGCTGCTGATGCTGAGGTTGTAGGCGCTAACGCTAAGGCTGCTGTAGATGCAATGAAGGACGGCGAGGTTATTCTTTTAGAGAACACTCGTTATCGTGCTGAGGAGACCAAGAACGGAGAGGCTTTCTCTAAGGATCTTGCATCTCTTTGCGATGTATTTGTTAACGATGCTTTCGGTACAGCTCATAGAGCTCACTGCTCTAACGTAGGTGTAACACAGTATGTTGACACTGCAGTTGTTGGTTACTTAATGCAGAAGGAGATTGATTTCCTTGGTAATGCAGTTAACAACCCAACTCGTCCATTCGTAGCAATTCTTGGTGGAGCTAAGGTTTCTTCTAAGATTTCTGTTATTGAGAACCTTCTTGAGAAGGTAGATACACTTATCATTGGTGGCGGTATGGCTTATACATTTATGGCTGCTTTAGGTGAGGAAGTTGGTAAGTCACTCTTAGAGGAGGACTACAAGGAATATTCACTTAAGATGCTTAACAAGGCTAAGGAGAAGGGCGTAGAGCTTCTTATTCCTATAGATACTGTTGTTGCTGATGATTTCTCTAATGACGCTAACAGCAAGGTAGTTGGTCGTGGTGAGATTCCTGCTGACTGGGAGGGACTTGATATCGGACCTAAGACAACTGAGCTTTTTGCCAATGCAGTTAAGAATGCTAAGACTGTTGTATGGAACGGACCTATGGGTGCGTTTGAGATGCCTAAGTTTGCTGATGGTACTATCGGTGTTGCTAAGGCACTTGCAGATTTACCAGATGATGCTGTTACTATTATCGGTGGTGGTGATTCTGCTGCTGCTGTTAACCAGCTTGGTTTCGGCGACAAGATGACACATATCTCTACCGGTGGTGGAGCTTCATTAGAGTTCCTTGAGGGTAAGGAGCTTCCTGGTGTAGCTGCTGCTAACGATAAATAATTTATTTAAGAAAGGATTTATTTGACATGGCACGTAAGAAGATTATTGCCGGCAACTGGAAGATGAATAAGACACCTTCAGAGGCAGTTGCTTTGGCTAATGAGTTAAAGGCACTTGTAGACACAGACGAGGTTGATGTAGTATTTTGCGTACCTGCTATTGATATTATTCCAGTAGTAGATGCTGTTAAGGGTACTAAGATCAATGTTGGAGCTGAGAACCTCTATTTTGAGGAGAGCGGAGCATATACAGGAGAGATTAGCCCTAATATGCTTGTTGATGCAGGTGTTAAGTATGTTATTATCGGTCACAGCGAGAGAAGAGAGTATTTCGCAGAGACTGATGAGACAGTCAATAAGAAGATTCTTAAGGCATTAGAGCATAACATTACTCCTATCATTTGCTGTGGTGAGTCTCTCACTCAGCGTAAGCAGGGTATTTACATTGACTGGATTCGTATGCAGATTAAGATTGCATTCCAGAATGTAACTGCCGATCAGGCTAAGACCTGTGTTATCGCTTATGAGCCTATTTGGGCTATCGGTACTGGTGAGACCGCAACTGCTGATCAGGCAGAAGAGGTTTGTGCAGCTATCCGTAAATGCATTGGCGAGATCTATGACGAGGCAACAGCTGATGCAATCCGTATTCAGTATGGTGGATCAATGAACGCAGGCAACGCAGCGGAACTTCTTGCTAAACCAGACATTGATGGTGGATTGATTGGTGGAGCTTCATTGAAGCCAGACTTCAAAGACATTGTTGATGCAGGTAAGTAATAACTGA
>JAIKVP010000201.1 GCA_024685635.1 Lachnospiraceae bacterium | reverse complement strand
AAAAAATATAACTTTGATTTCAAGAAAAAATTCGGCCAGAATTTCTTAATTGATTCGCATGTGCTTAACAAGATTATAGACGCAAGCGATATAACTAAGGACGATTTAGTGCTAGAGATTGGGCCCGGAATAGGAACCTTAACGCAGTATTTAGCTGAGGCCGCAAGAGAAGTTGTCGCAGTTGAGATTGATAGGGATGCCTGTGAGGTCTTAAAAGCCACACTTAGTCCATACGAAAATGTCACAGTCATAAACAAGGACGTCCTTAAGATGGACCTTAAGAGAATAGCGCTAGAGTACAATGATGACAGGCCTTTTAAGGTTGTTGCCAATCTTCCCTACTACATTACAACACCTATTATTATGACTCTTTTAGAAGAGCGTTTGCCTCTTGAACTAATAACAGTTATGGTGCAAAAAGAAGTTGCGCTTCGAATGCAGGCAGAGCCTGGGAGCAAGGACTACGGGGCACTTTCACTAGCAGTACAGTATTATGCCGATCCTTACATCGCGGCCAACGTTCCCCCTAACTGCTTTATGCCTAGACCAAACGTTGGCTCTGCAGTTATAAGGCTTAAGCTTCATGACAAACCACCTGTTAAAGTTGATGATGAAGAGCTTATGTTTAAGTTAATCAGGGCTTCGTTTAACCAGAGAAGAAAGACCTTACAGAATGGAATTGCCAATGATGCCAACTTAAACTTTAGTAAAGATGATGTCGCTAATGCCTTAGAAAGTATAGGTTTGTCGCCTACTATCAGGGGCGAAAAATTAACACTTAATGATTTTGCTAATTTGACAAATGCTATTAATAAATAGCTTAATTACCGGAGGAAATATTGCTTATGAATTCTAATAAAGATTTAGAAATCGCAGATAAGGCAAGAAAATACTGGCGAGAATTAGAGAATAAATACGACCTTAATAATAAGGCTGTAATCCTGATTGATAACGATGATGACAACGTTAATTACTTAACCCTAGCGTACGCCGATGAATTTAGAATTAGCAAGAATTATGAAAGCTTAATTATCCTAAATGCAAATGCTAAATTAAAAGAAGAATTTGCTAATAATAAATCATTTATTTTCCTGGATATTGATAAAGAAAAAACTTTGGCGATCAAGAAATTATATATGCTATATAAGTTCACTGACAGGTTAATAATCAACAATTATGATGGCACATCAGACACTGATGCATTTAACTTGTTGTCTGATAATATCACTGTTAATGACATTGTTGCCATATCGATTTTAGGACTTAATAAAGTTCCAGCTTTATAGAGGGTGAGTGTAATATGAACTTAGAGTTAACTGAAAATATCGAAGACAATTTAATATCAGCAATTAATTCTTCTGATATTACAAAGGAAAATGATATCATATTTTTCGGGGCTAACAAGTCCTCTTTAACTATGATGGAGATTCTTAAAGACTATCATTTTCTTGCTATTATCGACAATGATAAAAGAAAGCAGGGACAGCTTATATCTGGTCTTAAGGTATATAGCCCGGATGAATTATTAGCCGACTACAATCCTAATTACAGGATTCTTATCGCCTCAGAATACTATGCTGCCATGAGAAAACAGCTAGAGACATTTGGCTATAAAGAGGGTAAAGAAATATTAATTCTCTGGCACGGCAACCGCTACTATTCAATCGATGATGAGACCTTTAATTATCACGCTAGCAAGGTTAGATATGGTGAGGAAGTTTATAACGAATTTCGTAAGGATGCGCCTTCTGATTTCATTTTCATATGTCCTTATGCTGGAACTGGGGATATGTATTTAGTTGGAATGTATTTAGAGGAATATATGAAGACACACGAAATTACAGGCTACTCTGTAATTGTCCCTAATAATAACTGCAAGAGAATTCTAGGATTATTCGACCTTAAGGCCATTAGCATGGAATATGCTAAGATAGAATGTCTTATGATGTTTTGCAGAATGAGAGGCTTTGACTCAACTCATTCTAAGGTGCTAAATGACGGTTTTAATCAGATTATGGTTAAGCGCTTAAGAGGCTACAAAAACATTGATTTTAACACAATGTTTAGACAGGGAGTTTTTGAAATTAAGGGCGATTATAATTACATTTTCAAGCAGGAAAATGCTGACGATATCTTTACTGATAACTCTCTTAGAAAGGGGAGAACTGTCTTACTATCTCCTTACGCTAACACAATCACTAAGATCTCTGATGATTTTTGGATAAAGCTTGCTAAAGAGCTAAAAGCGCTAGACTATGACGTTGTGACAAATGTCAGCGGCGACGAAGAGAGCATAGAGGGTACTATGGGTTTGTTTGTACCCTATAAGCAGATAATAAGTTTTCTTGATGATGCGGGATATTTTGTGGGTGTAAGAAGCGGTCTTTGCGATATCATATGCAGCAGCAGGGCTAAGATGGCTGTGCTTTACCCTTTTGGCAATGTATTTGGAGCTTGTTCAACTTACGATTATTTTAGTTTAGAGAAAATGGATTTAAAGACTGATAATCTGCTAGAGATTATTTATGAGAAAACGGACTTAAGCGATAATATCGATAATCTTAATAAGATTGTTGATTTTTGTAACATTATCTAACAACATCTTTTATACTTATCACATTCTTTTATCGCTGTTTATATTCGTTTATAGTATATGTATCATTTTATAGCGGTTTATAATACGTGTCAAAAGCATGTACAATTTAACTTTAGATATGGAGCCGATTCTAAAGAATCGTCCCTTTCAACTCTAAAAATTTGAAAAAATATCCCTCCTATTTTATCTTTAACTATATATTTTTACCACTTAAAGATAAATTATCCCTTGTATTTTATCTTTAACTCATCTATAATGTGACTTAAAGATAAAATATCGGGGTGATTGCCATGGATAAGATAATCGGAAGAAAAAAAGAAATTGATCGACTGGATAAAGCTATGTCGGAAGACGAAGCACAATTAATAATTGTGTATGGCAGACGCAGAGTGGGCAAGACATTTCTTGTAAATGAGTACTACAGTAACTCGTTTGATTTTAAGTTTACCGGCTCAGAACAGCAGACTAATTCTGAACAACTAAAGAATTTTACGTTGGAACTTAAAGCTGTCTCAGGTAATAGTTACAATACATTCAAGGACTGGACAGAAGCATTTTTCGCACTTAGAGAATACCTTGAATCCAAAAATACAGATGAAAAGCAGGTTGTATTCTTCGATGAATTACCTTGGATGGATAAACAGCGCTCAGGATTTCTCGCAGCATTTGAATGGTTTTGGAATTCATGGGGCAGCTCTAAGAATAATCTGGTATTTATAGTATGCGGTTCTTCTACATCATGGATGGTTGAGAAGCTAGACAACAACAAAGGCGGCTTATTTAACAGACAGACCTGCAGATTGTATTTGGAACCATTTACTCTTAAGCAGACAGAGGAATACCTTAATTCAAGAAATGTATTCTGGTCAAGATACAACTATGTGGTCGTGTATATGATAATGGGAGGAATCCCGTTTTACTTAAGACTTATAGATAACGAATTATCGCTAAGTGAGAATATCGACAACATTTTCTTTAAAAAGAGAGCTGAATTATGGAATGAGTTTGATCATCTGTACAGCACTCTATTCTCGAACAGCGATCAATATATAAAAATTGTCGAATCGTTAAGCAAGAAACGTTACGGTCTAACCAGAGAGGAAATAATAAAGTCTACCGGTCTTCCGGCTAACGGAGTTTTAACTAAGATGCTGAATAACCTTGAGAAATCAGGTTTTATCAGAATTGACGACGCTTACGGATACAAGAAACGCGAAAAGAAATATCAACTTTCAGATTATTATTCATTGTTCTATTTTAAGTTTATCAAGAATAATTACGGTAAAGATGAGCATTTCTGGAGCAACACTTCCGACAGTCCTTCAAAAAGAAGTTGGGAAGGTTTATCATTTGAACAGATATGTAAAGACCATATCGATCAAATCAAAAAGAAACTCGGCATATCCGGAATTATATCTGAAGTTTCATCGTGGACAAAGCAAGGTGATGGTAACGATAAGGGTACGCAGATTGACCTTTTGATTGATAGACGTGATAATGTAATTAACCTGTGTGAAATCAAGTTTTCTACGCATGAATTTGAAATCAATAAGGATTATGATACCGCACTAAAAAACAAAGTTTCTGTTTTCAGAGATTCTGTTAATACCAAAAAGACTCTTGCCGTAACAATGATAACCACATACGGTGTCAAAAAGAATATGTACAGCAACTATGTAAGCAAACAGGTTGTTCTTGATGACTTGTTTGAGGATGCGTAAATGTAAAAAATAGGGACAAAATACTTGCTGGAACTTTTGGCAATTTTTAAGCTGGTCATCTTCATGGTGTATTTCTTTTTACCCACCTTCTTTATCTTTGTAAATTTGCCTGTGAAATTACTATAATACGTTGCATCACTCTCTGCGTCATGATATCCACCGGAAAACGTACCTTTCTTTTTGACAGTTATGCTTGTATACCACGCGCCCATTCCACTTGAATAAGTCATCTCAAGCTTCTTAGGAAGCGTCTTGGACTTCTTTGCTTGTACATGATTAATCGAAGCAAATGAGACTAGCATTACCAAACACATAATGGCAGATATAAACCTTTTCATCATATAACCCATCCTTTCATAAGCAGTCGCACTTAAGTTACATCAATAAATATTATATATAATATTGCTTAAAAATATTATAAGCAAAATACAAATCAAACACAAGTAATATTTGAATATCGAATAGAATGTGATAGAATTAGAATAGTTACATAGTGATGTATGTTAAGGAGGGAAGTCATATGGAGAAAGTTACATTAACGATTGCAAAACAGAAGAATATTGCACTTATTGCTCATGACGGCAAGAAACCTGAGCTTATCAAGTGGTGCAAAGATAATGCTGATATACTTAAGAAACACTTTTTGTGTGGTACGGGAACGACAGCAAGGATGATTGCTGATGCTACTGACCTTCCGGTTAGAGGATATAATTCCGGCCCTCTAGGTGGCGATCAGCAGATTGGTGCCAAGATTGTTGAAGGCAGAGTTGATCTTGTCATTTTCTTTTCGGATCCGCTTACTGCGGCACCTCACGATCCTGATGTTAAGGCATTGATGCGTATATCTCAGGTGTATGATATACCATTTGCCAATAACAAAGCTACTGCTGATTTCCTGATTCATTCGTCATATATGGAAGAAGAATATAACCACGATGTTATAGATTTTAAGCAGAATATTGCTCATCGCGCAGAAGTATTACCTTCTGACGAATCATAAAAAGGTATACCAGGGGTACAGAACCGTCCCCTTGGTACAACCTTAGTTTGCTCATGAAGCATCATTCGGAGGCTCAGGCGCTTTATCCGGTTTCTTGTCAGGCTTTCTATCCGGCCTTGCCTCATTTACAATATCTGCTCCATCTTCATTATAGGAATCGACCTTAACAACCTTATCATAAATGTTAAGCGACAATGATATCGACGGATTAACGTCGACTTTTTTAATACCATATTCCTTCTAAGGACCTGTCAAGAAGCTCCTCTAAGCCATGAATCTCAGCCTCATAATAGTCCCAGATTATCTTCTTGTTCTCCTCGGTTAAGAGAGACTTTCTATCAAATGGAACAGATATCTCCTCCCAGACCTCATTACGAATCTTAGTGAAATCATTAAAGGTTTCAGGGAAGTTATATATCGCCAAATTCATCGCATCTACTATCTTAGAATATACCATAGATGAATGAAGATCCTTGCTTACTCTGCCATTAGAATTAGAGTGTGGAAACTCACTGATATCTACAATCTTAGACTCTTCTAGTCCGATAAATCTCTGAACATCATCCATAACTTCTTTGGTATTGGCAAATAAGTCTTCTGATAAAACTATCTTGACATTGTCTCTTCCAAAATAGTAAATCCACTCTCTTATTATTGAGTTATAGTTATAGACTTTAAGGTTCCTGTTAGAGCCTTCCTCTAGCCAGTGCTTAAACATAGTGGCATCAACATGCCCATCATTTTCTTCAAAAATATGCATATTTTTCTTGTTGCCAAAAAGCTGAACATCCCACATAAACATAGAAGATATAGCGCTATATAGATTCCTAACCATAAATATAATCTTAGTATCAGCGCCGTAATATCTATATGCCCTCTCAGGATAAACAGCAGCATGAGGATATATCTCACCGACAACTTTGCCAGCAGTCTCGCTCTCCTTAAAGCATTTCTTTAAGAGCCTAACTCCCACCTTATTCATCCTCGACAAAAACATAGTCTCTTTCATCTCAGGCAAGAAAATGTTAGGGTTAGACTTTAGAGCATTGTCTAGTGATGTAGTTCCGCATTTGCCAAAGCCACAGCAGAAGAAATCAAGCTTAAGCTTGTCGGAAGAATTACATATTTCTTTTTGTTCATCGCTTAGATATTCCACCTTATATATCTTGGAATTGTCGCCGTATTTATCTTCAATCTTGGTTCTAAATTCCATGCCAATATAATCCTTAGAAACTATTATAAAACAATAGCTTAAGGACTTATCTAAAGGCAAATCATCTAGCTTAAAAATAGTCTTATTGTCATACTTAAAATTGTCAACTATAAAGCTTTCATCAATCTTATACTCATTATTAAGAATATCCTTGGCCATAGCTCCAAATCTTCCATAAGGTACTATAACAAACTTATCACAGCCATCCTTAACAGCAGTATCAATTGTCTCTCTTATGCATAACATTTCCTCTTGCTCTGTCATAGTTTGGCCTCCTAAACGTTTCCTAATAATTCATATTTTAAGATTAGATATCTATCAAATCTTCATATATTCATCTAAAGGTCTATCCATAATCTCTTCTAAACTCTTAATCTCATCAGTATATCCATCTCTGATAATCTGAAGCACCTCATCAGTCAGCAAGCTATCCTTATCAAACGGAACAGATATCTTCTTCCAGATCTTATTCCTGATATTCATAAAATCATCATAGGTGTCAGGAAATGCTACAGTCGCTCTATCCATTAAAGACATAGCCTCAGAATACATCTTAGACAGCTTAAAATCAGTTGAAATATGAGCACTTGAATTGGTTGCAGGAAACTGTGGATAGTCCATAATATCACTGTCATCAAGTCCTATAAAATGCTGAACGTCATCCATAATCTCGCTGGTGTTTTTATACATTTCCTCTGAGATGATTATCTTGACATTATCTCTTCCAAAATATCTAATCCACTCTCTTGTAATCGAACCGTAGTTATATATCTTCATATTGCGGCAGTTGTCATCTAAGAGCCAGTTCTTAAAGGTAGTAGGATTAATCACACCGTTAGCCTCCTCAAATGTATGAACACTCTTAGGGCATCCCATAAATCTTGCGTCCCACAAGAACCTCGAAGTAATTGCTCCAACTGGATTTCTGACCATAATTATGATCTTAGTGTCTGCGCCATAATACTTATATGCTCTCTCAGGAAAGACAATTGCATGAGGGTCTATATCACCGACAATCTTGCCTTTAACTGCCTCTTCATTGTAATAATACTTAAGAAGATCAGCACCCCTATCAGTCATATTTAGCATAAAAATGGTCTCTTTCATTTTCGGAAGGAAGACCTTAGGATTCTTCTTTAGTGCGGCGTCTAGAGATGTTGTTCCGCACTTGGCAAATCCAACGCATAAGAAGTCAAGTCTGGTTTTGTCAGGCGCATTACATATCTCAAGCTGCTTGTCAGAGAAATACTCAACCTTATAAACCTTATATCTGTCACCATACAAATGATAAATCTGATCCATAAGTTTGATTCCAGTGTAGTCCTTTGACACATTCAAAAATGTATAGTCCTTGCCATCTTCTAAAGGAAGATCAGAGAGCTTATATACAGTCTTGTTGTCATATTTATAGTTGTCTACAACAAGGCTATCATTTATATTGTAATCTCTTTCAAGAATCTCCTTAGCCATTCTTCCATATCTTCCAAATGGAACAATAATAAACTTCTTAGACGAACCCTTAATAGCCTCATCAATAGTCTGTTTAATGCATTTTATTTCTTCCTGCTCTGTCATAGCTTCCTCCTTAAATTATGCTGTTGTCGGTGCAAAATCAGCATATTCTCTTAAACCTTTATTTCTTAGATAATTAGATGCATAATTGTATCCTGAATTGGTGCTAATTAAGACATAACTTTCAGGCGAAAAATCAACTTCATCCGGCTTATATACAGGCTTGTTATTGAAGTCTATGTTAGCATTTGAATCAATAAATCCCTTGATGTCAACTGACTTATTTCTTAAATATCTGTATGTGCTTTCGCCTGTAAATGCCGTTCCCCATATGTAAATATCCCTATTGGTAAAGTCCTCTTTTAGTGAGTCAATATAATAGTCTATATGAAATCTCATAGAATCAAGCTTAAGCTCTGACTGCTGACTTGAAATAAATGACTTAGACTGGGCGTGAACTCTGTAGTCTAAAAGTGTCTTATCAACCTTGCCAACTGCTAAGCCATTATATGCAACTCTAAACAAAAACTCGCCGTCCTCGTAATGCTTATAATTTCTATAGCCACCAACTAAGTCTATCAGTTGTTTTCTAAACATCCATGTAGGATGAAGCAAATGATGGCCGTAGAATATAGTATCTGTCGGGCTTGTAGTAAAGTTATCAACCATATCCTTAAATATGTTAAGGTATTTTAGATCTGACTCTGTTAATTCATCATCGCTCATTATCTCAAAATTAGTTCCACAAAGATATATCTGTGGATTGGCATTAAGGTAATCAACCTGCTCTTTGATTCTATCAGGACGCGAATAATCATCAGCATCCATCCTCGCAATATAGTCACCCTTGGCCATTGATATTAGCTCGTTAAGAGTATAAACCAGTCCCTTATTCTCTCGACTTAAGCAACTAATTCTTTTATCGGCATTCATAAAGCGATTTATTAGTTCTAATGAGTCATCCTTTGAACCGTCATCAATTATTATCAGTTCAATATTAGTATAAGTCTGATCAATTATACTTTTTATCGCCTGCTCTAAATATATTCCACCGTTATATACGGGCATAATTACAGAAACTAACTTGTC
>JAIKVP010000229.1 GCA_024685635.1 Lachnospiraceae bacterium | reverse complement strand
ATTGATTATTCTTCTTTAGAGGAAGTTCCTACTTATGTTTTAAGTGAGAGAAAAAAGAAGCGTTATAGTTCAATTTTGAGAAGGATAAAAAACAAACTGTTTTGACTCTATGGGCTCAGTTAAAGTGTCAGTTATAACCGTCAGTTATAAGGCGGCCAATATTATTGAGAAGACTATTCAAAGCGTGATCAGTCAGGATTATCCGTATATTGAATATATAATTGTAGATGGTGGGAGTACTGACGGTACTGTTGATATCATTAAAAAATATAATGACCGTATTAACATTTGGGTGAGCGAACCCGATAAGGGTATTTATGATGCCATGAATAAGGGCGTTAAGATGGCAACTGGCGACTGGATTATGTTCCTTAATGCTGGTGACTTCTATCATTCTCACGATGTGCTAACACGATTTATTAGAGAGATAGATGAAGATACGACTGTCGCATATGGTTTGATACATTATTTCACTCATAAAAAAGAATTCGATATGGAATATATTCCATTAGAGCAAATGGCATATTTAGATCCTATACCTCATCCTGCAACAATGACAAGGCTTTCATACCATAAGGCTCATCTTTTTGATACATCATTCCGTTCTTCGGGTGATTATGATTTTTTTTATAGGGCTTTCTATGATGAGTGTGTGAAGTTTCAGTATATACCGATTATTATTACTGACTACGATAATTCGGAGGGTATTTCCAAGGATAATTCTGATTTGATTTGGAAAGAGAATAAAAGAGTTTGGTCAAGACATGCCACGTTTCATCTTAAGATGAAGATGTATGGTGAGAGATGGATTGCTTTGGTAAAAAGACCTATCAAGAGATTGTTTCGTAAACATGTTTAATTGCTGGTTATGCCGTAAATTATGAATAACAACTTGTTATACGTTAACAAGAGGGAAAATTTCCTTGTCTACTTGCTTGTGTTTGCTGCATGGTGGCAATTCATGTTGGGATTACATCTCTTCGAAGGTGGATTGACACCAATATGGAGAGCATTACATGGAGAAATACTACTTTATCTTATTATCTTCATAACAGCAATTGTCTATGATAATAAGAAGAAAAACAGGGTATTTCAACATACAAACTATAATAGGAGTATAGTTGCTACTTTTGCTATTTGTTATTTTCCCTTATTGTTTACAGCTTTATTAAACTTGTCCATTGGTGCTGTTTTCCCTTTTCTCTTAATTATTTTTTATCTGCAATTAAGAGATGACATAAAGGTAAGGGTTTTCGATGTTTTTATCCGTGTGCTGGCATTTACATTATTATTGTCTATTATTGAATATCTTATATGTGTCACTACAAGTCAATACATAGTGCTATTCCCTTCTATTCCAACTGATACCGGAAGCAAAACGTTTGATCAAACTCTTTTTAATTTTATACCAATTGAAAGTGTCGTGTCACTTGGATCTTTCAGCTTCTTCAAGTTTCAGTCTTTATCTGATGAACCAGGGAATGTGGGTACGATATGCGCCTTTCTTCTTTTTGCTACTAGTGATTGTAAAAGATACAAATATGAATATATAATATTCTGGATAGCAGGTGTTCTATCATTTTCAGCCGCATTCTATATTTTAGCAGCTATTCATTTGGCCTTTTCATTGAAGCGAAAGAATCTTGGTTTTTTGTTTGTCGGTGCAGTCTTAGTGTTCGTTTTATATCATTACTTTCAAGAGGCTTTTGATTTGTTTATTTTCAATAGATTCTCGGGAGATAATATTGATTCTTTAGACAATCGTTCAACAGCAGAGTTTGATGCTCATTTAAAAGCGGCCTTTTGGGATGGCTCTTTGTGGTTCGGGAAAGGATTTGGAGCGAAAATGGACACTGGTGGTCACGGTGGCGTAGCTGGTTTAAAAGCCTACTTATGGATTTACGGTATAATTGGAACAGCTGCTATCCTTTGGGGCTATACCATGATTTATATAAAATCTTTAAAGCGTCAAGCAAAGATTGTCAAGAAATATGGCCTTGTTTTTTTATTTGTATTTATGTTGTCTTTCTACCAAAGAGAGTATATAACTTATATTGACTATGTTGTTATTTTCTTCACAATGCCATTTCTCTTAACTTATAAGGGTCTTGTGGATAATATAGCAAAATAGGATTAATCATTTTAGAAGATTAGAGTAGTGAAATCAATTCTATTCGTTTACCATGCTTCTAATATAGGTGGCGGTACTTACTGTCTTTTGAATATCTTAAAGGAGATTGATAGAGAAAAGTATAAGCCCATAGTACTGTTACGTACAGATGGAGACCTAGTAAAGGAAATAGGGAATTTAGGTATTGATGTGTTTTTCATGCCATCAATGACCTTAGTCCCATACAATAGATCACTATTTGACAGAGGAATAATACAGGCATATCGCAATATACAAAAATCTTTCTTGGATTTTGAACGTCTGTTAAATCATATTAATCCTGATGCAGTCTATTTCAATACGATGATGTTGGCACCTTATCTTGAGGTGGCAAAAAAGAATGGTTTTAAGACTGTCATCCATCTTCGAGAGCATTGGCCACTTAACGAACATATAAAACAACTCTCAAAAATTCAAAATGTAATATCAACATTTGCTGATCAGATTGTGGCGATTAATGGTTATAGTGCATCAATGATTCCCAATAGAGAGGTAACTATCGTCTATGATTGGATTGATTTGTCAAATAGATATGAATACAGACCTTTCGATGAGATATTTGGTGAGGATGCCTCAAAATTAAAGGTTTATCTTTTTACAGGTGGCCTTCAAGATATTAAGGGAGCGGCTGAAGTTGTAGAGGTATTTTCTAACAACATAAAAGGGAAACAGTATAGGCTTTTGATGATAGGTGTAGAACCAGCACCGGATTATATTGGATTAAAGAATAAGATTAGATATTATTTAGCAAAAACGGGCTTGTATTACGTGTATGAGTATAAAGTCAGGAGGATGATTGCAGCAGACGAAAGAATAATATGCATTCCTGCGACTTATGCTTTGAAACACATCATGCAGCAAGCATATTGTAACTTAAGTTTCTTCACTATTCCTCATGCTAATTTGGCTTTAGCGGAGAGTATTATTTTAGGAACAATACCTGTGGCCGCTAAAACTGAAGAGAGTATTGAGTATTCAAATGGTGGTGATCTTGCTCTTTTGTTCGAGTTGGGCAATAAAGCAGAATTGGTTGAGAAACTGAAAGAATTGGATGATAACTTCAATTCAATAAAAGCCAAATTAGCAAAGGACGGTCATTTTGTTGAAGAGATGTTTGACAAGAATCGGAACGTCGCTGTTTTAGATGGTGTGCTAGAAAGATTATTTGAAGATTAAAGAGTATAGATAAAATGATAGAGCAACCTAAAGTATCACTGATTATCCCAGTGAAGGATAGAAAAAAGTATTTATATCATACACTTCGTACTTGTATGGCTCAGGATTATGAGAATTTCGAAATCATAGTTGCTGATGATGCTAGCACGGATGGTACAAAGGAGATGGTGCGTGCAATGGCGGAAATGGATCCAAGAATTACCTTCATTGACCGTCCTGTCAGAGTTGGTATGCGGGATAATTTTGAAGATGCACTAAGCCGCATTAAAGAGGGTTATGTGATAGCTTTGGGCGGAGATGATGGCATTCAGCCAAGAGGAATCAGCCGGATGGTCGCCAAGTTTCAAGAAACAGGTACGAAACTTATGGTATGGAGCCCTCCTGAATATGCTTATCCAATGGATTACTACCCCAATGGACATTTCTCAATTAATTATAGAGCCGTAGACCACTGGGTCCTTTCTAAGGAATATCTTGCTCGCCAGCCAAAGAATCTAGACTATATTAGTGATATTGAGTGCCCGATGTTCTATATTAGAGGAGCTGCTCATATTAGCTTAATAGAACAAGTCAAGTCGAGAACTGCTGATGGCCGCTTTTACTCATGCCCGACGCCTGATGGATACTCCGGAATTGTTTTAGCCGGTGAAGTAGAGGAGTTTTATTTCTCCGGTGAATCATTTACAATTAATGGAGTTAGTCCGGCATCCCAAGGCATAGCTTATGTAAAAAAAGACAAAGATGCTGTAGAGAACTCTAAGGAATTCTTTAAGTTCTCTGAAAATAAAATGATGCATCCTATTTTAGCTTCACAGCCGTATTCTCCGTTGTTATCCCTAATGACGGTGGATTATCTAATGACAGCAAAAGATTTACCTGGCTGGAAAGGAGCGTTCCCGGAAATAGATATGAAGGTAGCCCTTAGGAAGGGAATTGAGGAGATGGCGCGAAGTTATGACGATTCGCGTATGAAACGTGAGTTGTTGATTATGGAAGAGATTGCAAAACAACATAACATTGTTGATGAATACCACCAGATGCTTCGTGAAGCAAAAAAGTATTCAGTCTCAAGAATGGATTATAAGACTGCGATTACTCGTCAGAGACTATATATTGATACCCTTAATTTAGATATTCATAATGTTTTTGATGCTTCATATGCCGCATACAACATTTCCCAATTAAAGGGGGAGTTGGGCTGGTTCTTTTATTTTAGGGCGATTGTGAGATCACTTGAGATATATCGATTAAAGAAGACTAAGACAAGAGGCGATTTTTCAGCAGAACTAGATTTCTTACTTAATCACAAAGAAGCGGAGATATGATAAGAGTTCTACAAATAAGAGAAACACCGCTTTCTAAGTGTGCGGGTGTGGATGCGAATTGCCAAGGATTAATAGACCTTTTTTCTGGCGATGATACTATTGAAATGCTGCCAACAATAGATTATACCAGGCATACCATTCCAATCTTACATCAGTATTATTTAGATAAGGATGAGATTTGTAGAAGTATTGAGAGGTTAAAACCAAATGTTGTCCATATTCATGGCGCTTATTCGTTTACGTTATATGTTGCGGTACAATGTGCGACGAAGTATGGTATCCCTATAGTCTTTTCTCCGCATTTCCATCCTTTTTGGGCATTAAGGCGTCCATTTATGGGAAGATTATTTTTCAATGTAATAACTAAATCGGTTTTACATGATGTAAATGCGGTATTTACAATAAACAATGAAGACACCGCTT
>JAIKVP010000127.1 GCA_024685635.1 Lachnospiraceae bacterium | reverse complement strand
GGCGAGTGGTAAGAAGGCTAAGAACGTTAAATGGTCTGTGACTAAAGGTAAGAAAAAGATTAAGATTAAGGCAAAGGGCAAGAAAGTTATAATCACTGGTCTTAGGAATGGCGAGGCGGTTGTGACTGCTAAGCTTGCTAATAAGAAGTTAAAACTTAAGGTTTTGGTTTATACTCTACTTGAAGATCCTTCTAATGAAGAAACTACAGAGGATCCGGAAGATTATAGCCTTGAACTTAGTGCGGCAACTAAGAGTCTAACCGCTAATTTAACTAAGAGTAAGGTTGAGACATCTGCGGCGTCAGATGCATTTGCTTATGATCTTACAGATTTTTCTCTTAATACATTGAGAACAATCAGGTCTTTAGGCAAGTCTGACAAGATTTTGATATCTCCTGACAGTATTTCGACAGCGATGGCGATGGTTACTAATGGAGCTGATTCAACTACTAAGGATGAGCTTATGAGTGTGTTAGCGCCTAATCTTTCGTTGGATGATTACAATAAGTATTTAGCTGGTCTTAATAACAGACTGAATGCAGATGAAGATTTGATATATCAGGTATCTGATTCTATCTGGATTAAGAATACAGATGATTTGATTGTGTCAGATGACTTCTTAAAAACTAACTATGATTATTATAATGCCGAGGTTTATAAGTCAGCATTTGATGAGAATACAGTAAAGGATATTAACGGATGGGTTAACGCTAAAACTCGCCACATGATACCTGAGATTATCAAACGGATTGATAATGAGAATCGAATGTTTCTTATTAATACTGTTGCATTTGAGGGCAAATGGGCAGAGCAGTATAGCGAAAATGCAATCAAAAAGTATGACTTTACTAATGCTGCCAACGAAAAAAATAAGACAGAATTTCTAGTTGGAACAGAGGAAAATTACTATAAGATAAATGATAGATTAGCTTTTAGTAAGTATTATGAAGGAGGCGCGATTAAGTTTGTTGGAATTCTTCCAAACGAGGGGGAGAGTGTTGATCAGACCTTAGCTAGCATGGATGGCAAGGCGTTTGTAGATGGACTTAGAGAGTCTAAAAAGGCCGATGTTTACACTAGAATACCTAAGTTTTGCTATGATTATGATGTAAACTTAAATGAAACATTTGCAAAGCTTGGTTTAAGTGAAAGTTTTAGTAACAGTGCAGATTTTTCTAAGATGACATCACCACAATCTCTAGAGACACTTAAGATTGGCAAGGTGATACATAAAACTCACATTGAGCTTGACGAGAATGGTACCAAGGCTGCTGCTGCTACAGCTGTAGCAATGAATAAAGTAACATCTATCCGTCCTGAAGTGGAGAAAGAGCAGGTATATATTTATTTGGACAGACCTTTTGTCTATGCACTTGTGGATAGCAAAACTAACATTCCTTTGTTCATTGGAACGGTTGAGTCGTTAAAATAACTAAAACTATGATAGGAAATATGGCAATATGTTGTGATATTGCAAAATATAGTAATAATGGGCTTTTTAAGCCGTTAATAGGCGGATCGGTTGACTAACCGGTCCGTTTATGCTATATTTAATAAGATGTGGCTTTTATAAAAAGCAACATATCTTGTTATAGAATTGTAACAATTTGATAACGAAGTATTAAATTGTCTGTCATTTTTTTGGTAAATCTTGCTACTAAAAGGTCTATAAAGACCTTATTTCACGATTTGTTCAAGAAAAATGTACAAAAAAGACATAAAAAATTCAAAAAATGCTTGCACTGTTGTTCAAAATGTCCTATAATGAGATTGCATTAATTAAAGGGACCTATGTTGCGTATGCAACTTAATTCCAGATGCGATAAAGGTATTTGGGATATAGATCAAGGTTCAACCAATGTAAAGGAGGTACGGTTTTAATAGCATACAAACTTAATATTGTGTGTTCACAAAAACCGAACCCCAAAACAACATTTCAAAGGAGGGTTTTTTGTGAAAAAAATCAAAAGTATTGTAGCACTTGTATTAGTGCTCGCTATGTCACTGACTATGTGGGGTTGTGGTGGTAGCTCAAGCAGCAGCACTGCAACAAGTTCAAAGAAGTCTGATTCTTCAGCTGCTACTTCATCTGGTTCAGATGAGGCTCCTGCTGCAGAGATCAACGCTACTGATGATGGTACTGTATTGAACATTTACTGCTGGAATACTGAGTTCCAGGGTCGTTTCAAGGCTTATTATCCAGGTTATACTCCAGATGGAGAGGGTGATGAGGCTTCTGGTAAGATCAGCAATGATCTTGGCGAGTTCACTGTTAACTGGGTAATCACTCCTTCTGATGACAACGCTTATCAGAACAAGTTGGATGAGACACTTCCTGGTAACACAGATGCATCTGCTGATGACAAGATTGATATCTTCTTGATCGAGGCTGACTACGCTCTTAAGTATGTTAACTCTGATTACACTGTTGACGTTAAGGGCCTTGGCTTAACAGATGATGATCTTTCACAGATGTATGATTACACCAAGACAGTTGGTACTAACAACAATGATGGTACTTTACGTGCTGTTTCTTGGCAGGCAACTCCTGGACTTTTCGCATATCGTCGTTCAATTGCTAAGGATGTTCTTGGTACAGATGATCCTACAGAGGTTCAGAGCAAGCTTTCTGATTGGTCTGCATTTGATAGCGTAGCTGCACAGGCTAAGGAGAAGGGTTACTTCATGCTTTCAGGTTATGATGATGCATATCGTACATTCTCTAACAACGTATCTAAGAAGTGGGTTGATGATTCAAACACAATCCAGATCGACGATGCACTCTGGCAGTGGGTTGATCAGACTAAGACTTACACAGATAGTGGATACAACAACAAGACTTCACTTTGGTCACCAGAGTGGTCAGCTGATCAGTCTAAGGCTGGTAAAGTATTTGGTTTCTTCTACTCTACATGGGGTATCAACTTCACACTTCTTGGTAACTCTCTTGAGGACGCTGAGGGTGAGGAGAAGGTAGGTAACGGTATCTACGGCGATTGGGCTGTATGTGAAGGACCTGCTGCATACTACTGGGGTGGATCTTGGATTTGTGCCGCTGCTGGTACAGATAACAAGAGCCTTGTATGTGACATCATGCGTGTTATGACTTGTGATCAGGCTATTGCTAAGAAGATTACTGAGGATACTCAGGATTACACTAACAATATGGCTGCTATGGAAGAGATCGCTAACAGCGACTACTCTTCTGATTTCTTAGGCGGACAGAACCATATCGCATTGTTTGCAGCTGCTGCTCCAAACATCGATATCTCTAACATGGGCGCTTATGATCAGGGTCTTAACGAGTCATTCCAGGGTAAGATGAAGGATTACTTTACTGGTGAGTCTTCTAAGGAAGATGCTGAGAAGGCATTCTACACAGAGGCTAAAGAGAAGTATCCAGATCTTAACTCACCATCATAATATTTGATGAGTAGATATTGATTTTTACATGCCTGTCTTTATAGGCAGGCATGTTTTTTTTGAAAATTTTATAGGGTGAGGAGGATTCTCACCTTTTATTATTATTAAGAAAATTATGCTTTATTAAGCTAATTACGTGAGGTGAAAGGTATGGCTGCTGCCAAGAAATCAAAGGTTGTTAGTTATACAAAGTGGGGATATATATTCCTTATACCTTTCTTTGCGGTATATATATTCTTCCAGGTAGTACCATTGATTTCAACCATCTATAATAGTTTCTTTGAGAACTATATGGCTGGTCTTAATCAAATTGGACCTAACTTTGTAGGACTAAGCAATTATGCAGCTCTTATTACAACTGGAGATTTAGTTAAGTACACATGGAACACTTTACTTATGTGGATTGCTGGTTTCATTCCACAGATTTTGGTGTCACTTCTTTTAGGTGTATGGTTTGCTGATACAAGTTGTAAACTTAAGGGCGATGGCTTTTTCAAGACCGTTATTTATATGCCTAACCTGATCATGGCTTCTGCTATGGCTATGTTGTTCTTTGCAATTTTCGCTGATGCAGGTCCAGTAAACCAGATTTTACAGAATCTTGGAATCAGGGAAGCGGGAGACCCATATAGATTCTTAGAGCATACAGGAAGCACCGTTGCTCTTGTTGCTACTATGAACTTTCTTATGTGGTTTGGTAATACAACTATTCTTTTGATGGCTGGTATTATGGGTATTGATACGTCTTTATTTGAGGCTGCTTCTGTTGATGGAGCTTCAGGTTCACAGACATTCTTCCAGATTACTATGCCACTCTTAAGACCTATTTTCGTATACGTTTTACTTACATCACTTATCGGTGGTATTCAGATGTTTGATATTCCACAGATTTTGACGAATGGTGATGGTAGTCCGAACCGTACTACGATGACCTTGATTATGTATCTTAATAAGCATTTGTATAGTAAGAACTATGGTATGGGCGGTGCGCTCTCAGTTATGTTGTTTATTGTAACAACTATTTTGAGTTTGATTATTTATCGTGTAACCGTTACACCAGAAGAGTATTAATAAGGAGGACGTGTAAATGGCTAAACAGTCTAAAGAGCGAAGCTTGTCAGAGCATATGGCAGCTAAGAAAACCGTCCGTTATATTGTATTAATTTTTCTTACAATCCTATGCTTGTTTTCGTTCTACATTTTGATTATTAACTCTACCCGTGCACATTATGATATCCAGAAAGGATTCTCAATGCTTCCTGGAACAAGTTTTATCAAAAACTTTAAGAGTTTGATGGGTAATAGTAACTTACCTGTTATTCGTGGTATGATTAACTCTATTATCGTATCGGGTGGTACATGTATATTGTCAACATATTTCTCAGCGTTGACAGCATATGCTATTCATGCATATGATTTCAAGGGAAGAAAGCTTATTTTCTCATTCATACTTGCGATTATGATGATCCCTACTCAGGTAACTGCTCTTGGTTTCATCAGCTTCATGAGAAAGTTAAACTTACTTGATAACTTTATTCCTTTGATTATTCCTGCAATTGCTGCACCTAATGTATTCTTCTTTATGAAGCAGTATATGGAGAGCTCACTTCCACTTGAGATTGTTGAGGCGTCTCGTATTGATGGTGCTGCAGAGTTCAAGACATTTAACTCAATCATCATTCCAATTATGAAGCCAGCTATTGCTGTACAGGCAATATTCACATTCGTATCTGCATGGAATAACTACTTCACTCCTAACCTCTTATTATCTAAGAGAGAGATGAAGACACTTCCTATTTTGATTGCGCAGTTACGTTCAGCCGACTTCCTTAAGTTTGACGTTGGTCAGATTTATATGATGATTTTCTTCTCAATCGTTCCGGTTATTATTGTTTATATCGCACTTTCTAAGAATATCATTGGTGGTATTGCGGTTGGTGCTGTTAAGGGATGATTGTTTTCTAATTTGAAATTGATTCGGGTAGACGAAAGTCTACCCGTTTTTTTTATTTAAATAAAGTATTTATTATAGTTATGACGTATCTTTAATTTGTGGCTATTTTGCGGCTAGTTTTATTATAACAAAAGCGGGGTTGTTATTATGATGATACGAGAGTTGCAAGAGCAATGGGAGCGTGATTATCTATCAGAATATGCCAGATTGAGTGTTGATTCTAAGGGCAGAGACCGAGAAGAACCTCAATGTGATCTACGTACTGTCTTTCAAAGAGATAGAGACAGAATACTTCATTGTAAAGCATTTCGAAGACTAAAACACAAAACTCAAGTCTTTTTAGAGCCAGAGGGTGATCATTATAGAACCAGGCTCACACATACCTTAGAGGTGTCACAAAATGCAAGAACCCTTGCTAGAGCATTAAGACTCAATGAAGATTTAACAGAGGCTATTGCCTTAGGGCATGATTTAGGTCATACTCCTTTTGGACACGCTGGCGAGCGTGCCTTAAATGACCTTTATAAAGATGGCTTTCGACATAACGAGCAGAGCGTAAGAGTTGTTGAATTGCTTGAAAATAAAGGACGTGGCCTTAATCTTACTGTTGAGGTCAGAGATGGAATATTAAATCATCAAACATCTCTTACCCCAGCTACTTTAGAAGGTAGATGCGTTCGAGTTGCGGATAAAATAGCATACATTAATGCAGATATAGATGATTCAGTTAGGGCAGGCTTAATATCTGAGAATGATATTCCAAAAGAGATTTCTAGTGTACTAGGCCATTCATATAGAGCTAGAATAAATACTATGATTCACGATATCATAATAAATAGCCAGAATAAGAATGATATTGTTATGTCTGATGAGGTAAAAGAAGCAACATTTGCACTAAGGAAGTTTTTATTTGAGAGAGTATATAAGAATCCTGTTGCCAAGGCAGAGGAAGCTAAGGTTGGGGACCTGATAGGTGGATTGTTTAATTATTATTATGTTAATATGGACAGATTACCTGAAGAATATACTAAAATGGTTGCTGATGGACAGGATAAAGAACGTATAATATGTGATTATATAGCAGGAATGACAGATCAATATGCTATACACTGTTTTGAGGATATATATATTCCTAGAGCGTGGAGTGATATTTGATTTATTTGGAGGGATTTAAATGCCATATTATCCAAGAGAAGTTATTGATGAAGTAACCAACAGCACGGATATAGTTAGCATAATAGGTGAGCATGTGCAGTTAAAGAAAATGGGCAACGAGTATGTTGGACTATGCCCATTTCATTCAGAAAAAAGTCCCTCTTTTCACGTTAGCCCTATTAAGAAGGTTTATCACTGTTTTGGATGTGATGCAGCTGGAAGTATATATACTTTTTTAACTGAAATTGAACATATGACATTCTCGGAATCGGTGGAGTATTTAGCGGACAGAGCAGGAATAACTCTTCCCACGACTGAACTGACTAGTGAAGAAAAGAAAAAATATGATCGTTTAGCGGAGTTAAAGTCAATTAATCACAAGGCGGTTAATTATTTTTATCATTGCTTAAAAAAGGATCCAGAACAAAGAGGTTATAAATACCTAAAAGATAGAGGATTAACAGATGATACTATCCATTCATTTGGTTTAGGATATTCACAGGTTACTAGAGATGGAATATATAGATATCTCAAAAAAGAAGGCTTTTCTGATGACATAATAAAAGAATCAGGATTAGTCGTTTTTGATGGAAATGGAGCATATGATAAGTTCTATAACCGAGTGATGTTCCCAATATTAGATCCAAGAGGTAAGGCTATAGCATTTGGTGGACGAGTGATGGGTGATGGTAAACCAAAGTATATGAATTCACCTGAAACTGCACTTTTCTCCAAAAAAAGGAACCTGTTTGGACTATACCAATCAAGGTCTTCAAAAAGATCTGGCTTTATTCTTTGTGAAGGATATATGGATGTTATATCTATGCATCAAGCGGGCTTTGACAATGCTGTGGCTTCACTAGGTACTGCATTTACTGAAGAACAGGCAATGTTATTAAAGTCTAAGAGGGATAATCCTACAATTTATCTCGCCTATGATAGTGATGAAGCTGGTATCAAAGCTGCCAATAGAGCTATAGAAATATGTGATTATGTTGGATTAAAGACCAGGGTTGTTTCTATGAAGCCGTATAAGGACCCAGATGAATTCATTAAAAATGAAGGAGCGGAAGCTTTTGAAAAACGAATTGTAGATTCAGAAGCTTCAGTTATGTTTAGAATTCATACTCTTGAGCAAAAATATAACTTAAACGATCCTATGGATAAGTCCGAATTTTTGATGGGTGCGAGTGAGTATTTGGCAAAGCTTGATGGGATGACACGTGAGACATATGAAAAAACTGTTTCAAAGAAATACAATGTCAGTGTTCAAGAATTACATAAAGCAGTTGTTAAAGCAGGCGAAAGGCAGGAAAAGATAGATATAAATAATCAGATTAAAGAAAACCGTGACAATGAAAGACGCAAGTTAAAAGAAGACGTTGAGGATGGAATAGTAAAGCAAGAAAGGATTATATTAACCTGGGCTGCTAATTTTCCGACTTTATGGAATAAGATGCGTGAAGTAATAGATATAGATGATTTTACTAATCCGATGACAAGAAGAATAGCCGAAATTTATGATGAGCACATTAAGAACTACGGAAACATCAACTTTGTTGAGTTGATTGATAGTTTCCCTGATGTAGATAAGCACAGCGAAATAAGTACTATTATTAACCAACAGATTCATTATGATGATGAAGATTCTGATGATGATAATATAAAAATTATAGCTGCTAGCGCTTGTGTAACAGAGGCAGTAAGACGTGTCAAAAAATCGTCTATTGATAGAAAGATGAATAGTGATGAGAATCAAGAACCAGGCTTTTATCAAAAGATGATTAAAGATAGGCAAATGATTTCAAAGATTAACATAAATGTAACTAAAGATGATATTAATTAACGATACTATGTATCGATTTAGGAGGATTATTATGGCTGCTAAGAAGAGTAGTGAAGAAACCAAGAAGACAACTAAGGCAACAACTGCTAGTAGTAAATCAACAACAAAGAAAACAACTACTAGCAAAAAAGCAACTGATAGCAAGGCTAGTTCAACAACAAAAAAAACGCCTGCTAAGAAGACCAGTGCCAAGAAAGATGCTGAAGAGAAAAAGACTACAACTACGAAGAAGGCTTCAACAGCTAAGGCGACTGCTGAGAAGAAGACATCAGCTAAGTCATCAACGGCAAAGACGACAACAGCAAAAACAACAGCTGCAAAGTCTACAACTGCAAAGTCTACAGCAGCAAAGAAGACAACTGCAAGTAAAAAAACTACTGCTTCTAAGAAGGAAGCAGATAAAAAAGAAACTAGCACAAAAGCAGCAGCTGCTAAGAAAACAACAACTAGCAAGAAAGACGCAGACGAAAAGGCAGCTACTAAGAAAACTAGTAAAACTACAAGCAGTAAGTCTACTACTAAGTCAACAACAGCCAAAAAGACTGCAGCTAAGAAGGAAATAGAAGAAAAAGAGCCGGCTAAAAAGGCTTCAACGGCTAAGAAAAAGCCAGCGGCTAAGAAGACTAGCGAGGACGAAGAGGAAGATAAAGAGAAAAAGACAAATACAAGAAAGACTAAATCGCAAACTTCAGAAACAGCTAAGGCCACAACAACTCGTTCAAGAAGAAAAGCTAACACTCAAGCATTTGACGAAAATGAAGAAGCAGATAATGTAGATGCAGAAAATGATGAGGATTACGAAGAGGAGGACTTAAAGAAGGATGAAGAACTCTTAAAGTCTAAGTTTGAGTATGATGCACCAATAGATGAAAAAATAGATAAAGAGGGCAATACTGAGGAGAATCAGATAAAGTTTATAACAAGACTAGACTCTCTTGTTGAAAAAGCCAAGAAAAAAGGCGGAGATATTGATAGAAAGTTTATCAATGACGGCTTAAAGGATCTTGTTTACACAAGTTCTATGCAGCGTGAGTTATTTGACAGACTTGAAAAAGAAGATATAACAGTTATAGATAAAGATGATGTTTTCCTACTTGAGAGCGTGGATGATCTTGATACTGAGCAGATAGATACAGAGTCAGCTACATCTTTAGATGGCGTTAATATGGATGATCCTGTAAAGATGTATCTCAAAGAGATAGGAACCGTTGATCTTTTAACAGCTGATGAGGAGATTGAACTTGCTAAGAGAATGGAGGCAGGTGATGTTGAAGCTAAGAAACAGTTAGCAGATGCAAACCTTCGTCTTGTTGTAAGTATAGCCAAAAGATATGTTGGTAGAGGAATGTTATTCCTTGACCTGATTCAGGAAGGAAATTTAGGACTTATCAAAGCAGTTGAGAAGTTTGATTATAGAAAGGGCTACAAGTTCTCTACATATGCTACATGGTGGATTAGACAGGCTATTACAAGAGCTATAGCTGATCAGGCAAGAACTATTCGTATTCCAGTTCATATGGTTGAAACAATCAATAAGCTTATGCGTGTTTCAAGACAGTTGCTCCAGGAAAAGGGTAGAGAAGCTACGCCAGATGAGATTGCAGAGGAAATGAAGATTCCTGTTGAAAGAGTAAGAGAAATCTTAAAGATATCACAGGAGCCAGTTTCATTAGAAACACCAATTGGTGAAGAGGAAGATAGCCATTTAGGAGACTTTATCAAGGATGATAATGTGCCAGTTCCTGCTGAAGAAGCGGCCAATAATCTTTTAAAGGATCAACTTGCAGAAGTGTTACAGAGCTTGACAGAAAGAGAGAGAAAGGTTCTAAAACTCAGATTTGGTATAGATGACGGAAGAGGAAGAACACTTGAGGAAGTTGGTAGAGAGTTTAATGTTACACGAGAGAGAATTAGACAGATAGAGGCTAAAGCTCTTAGAAAGCTAAAGCATCCAAGTAAGAGATGCAAGCTAAGAGACTTTTTAGACTAATACTTCGGAGGGGAATAGATGCGACTTTCTTATAGAATGCAAGAGATAATGGGATTTGTTACTAAGGGTAACAGGCTAGCTGATATCGGAACCGATCATGGTTTCATTCCTATAGCCTTAGTTAAAAATGGAATATGTCCTAAAGCGATTGCGGTAGATATAAATGCAGGGCCAATCACGGTTGCGAGAGAGCATGTTAAAGAGGCGGAGCTTTCTGACCTTATTGAGTGTAAGCTAGGTGATGGACTTAGCGTTGTTAATCCTGATGATGTAGATACTATTATTATTGCAGGCATGGGTGGAGATTTAATTTCTAACATATTAGAAAATGCTAACGAGGGCTTTAGAGGGTCTAAAGAACTAGTTTTATCTCCACAGTCTGAGCCTGAAAAGGTTAGAAGGACACTACATAAATTAGGATATATGATTAAAGCAGAAAAATATTTTATGGATGAAGGTAAAAAGTATAATATTATATATGCTGTTCCTGGCTCTGAAGAATATTGCTTAGATGAAGAATACAGATATGGTAAGCTTTTACTTATGGAATCTAATGAACTGCTTGAAGAGACTATTAGAATGCAGATGGTAGTGTTTATGAGTGCGAGAAATCGTATTGTCACTAACAACGCTTACATGAAGGACGTTGAAACTGAGATAGTGAAAAAGAACAAAGAGACACAAGCGGCTCTTCAAAAGCAGATAGACGGAATCAAAAAAATACTTAAACAATATTATTAGAGGTTCGTATATGAAGTGTAAAGATATAGTTAATTTGCTAGAAAGATTAAGTCCACCAAGCTACGCTTGTGACTGGGATAATGTCGGATTACAGGTAGGACATTTTGAGCAGGGTGTTAAGCGTATCTTAGTCACTCTTGATAATACCTTAGATGCTGTTGAGTATGCCATAGATAATGATGTAGATATGATTATAACTCATCACCCTATGATATTTAAGGGAATAAAGATGGTTAATGATTCGTCTGCTGGAGGAAGGAAAGTTCTTGCTATGGCTGAGAATCATATAGCTTATTTTGCTATGCATACTAACTTTGACATTATGGGTTCTATGGCTGATATTGCAGCCAAAAGAATAGGACTAAATGTTGAAGAACCATTAGAGATAACAGTGGTAAATGAAGATAAAGCAGAGGGTATAGGAAGAGTTGGCAGGATGCCATCAGACATTTCGATAAGAGATTTAGCCCTTATGGTTAAGGATAAATTTGAAATGCCAAATGTTATGGTTTACGGTGATTTAGACAAGATTATTTCTAGAGTAGCTATTAGTCCAGGATCTGGTAAGAGTATGATAAGCGAAGCGGTTAAGAAAAATGCTGAAGTTCTTATTACTGGTGATATAGGTCATCATGAAGGAATTGATGCATGGGAGGATGGACTTGCTATAATCGATGCTACCCACTATGGACTTGAATACATTTTCATTGCATTTATAGAGGAATATCTTAAAAACAATACTGAGGGGATTGAACTGTTAACCTATGTACCAGGCTGCCCTTGTAATTTTTTATAGGAGGTATTAGCTATGATAAGAATTAAGAATAAAGATGAGATAACAACTCAACAGTTTAGACCATATAGCACACTTCATGGTTTAGCAAAAGAGTTCCAAAAGGACTATGAGTATGATATTGTCTTGTGTAGAGTCGATGGTAAACTTACCGAACTAAGAGGCGAGGTTGCAGGTGATACCACTATAGAATGGATTACAGCGCAAGAGCAGGTCGGTAGAAAAGCGTACAGACGAAGCGTGTTATTTATGCTTCTTAAGGCTCTTGATGATGTAACCAAGGATTTAGGCAAGGTTCATGTAAGTGTTAATTATTCTATCAACCAGGCCTTATATTGTGAATTTAAGGGCAATGATAAGGTGGAGCTTAATCAGGATTTAATTGATAAGATTAAGGCTAGAATGGATGAGTTAGTTCAGCAGGATATTCCTATTATTAAACAGACTCTTCCTAATGATGATGTGGTCAAAATCTTTAGGGATAGAGGAATGGAGGATAAGGCGCAGGTATTAAAATACAGGCGAGTATCTAGAACTAATGTATACTATCTAGAAGATTACGTAGATTATTTTTATGGATATATGGTTCCATCTACAGGATATCTTAAGTATTATGACATTATGCTTTACGAGGATGGCTTTATGCTGGTATTGCCAGCAAAAAAAGATCCTACAGCGATGGATGCATTTAAGCCACAGCCTAAACTCTTTAACGTTTTAAAGCAGGCTGAAAAATGGGGAGATATGCTAGAAGTTGGTACTGTTGGAGCTCTTAATGATTTGATTTCTAAGGGCGGAATATCTGATATGGTTCTTGTACAGGAAGCATTGATGGAGAGAAATATTGGTAATATAGCATCAAGGATTGCTGATGAGCAGAAAAAGGTTGTCTTGATAGCAGGACCATCATCATCTGGAAAGACTACATTTTCACACAGGTTATCTATACAGCTAAGAGCTAACGGATTGCATCCACATCCTATTGCTATGGATAACTATTTTGTTAACAGAGAGGAGACTCCCGTTGATGAAGAGGGCAATTACGATTTTGAATGTATAGAGGCTATGGCTGTTGATTTATTTAATGAGAATATGTCGGATCTTGTTAAGGGCAAGAAGGTCGAGATGCCTACATTTAATTTTAAGCTTGGTAAGAGAGAATATAAGGGTAATACATTGCAGCTAGGCAAGGATGATGTATTGGTAATTGAAGGAATACATGGTCTTAATCCTGTTATGAGTAATTCGCTTAGCGATGATGATAAGTTTAAGATTTATATTAGTGCTTTAACTCAGCTTAATATTGATGAGCATAACAGAATTCCGACTACAGACGGAAGACTTATAAGACGCATTGTAAGAGACGCTAAGCACAGAGGTACTTCTGCTAAGGATACAATTGCTATGTGGCCTTCTGTAAGACGTGGTGAGGAGCTTAACATTTTCCCATATCAGGAAGAGGCAGATGCAATGTTTAACTCTGCCCTTATCTATGAATTGGCTGTGTTAAAACAGTATGCTGAGCCTTTGCTGTTTGCGATTCCTAAGGATTGTAGGGAGTATCAGGAAGCTACAAGGCTTTTGAAATTTTTTGATTATTTCTTGGGAGTTAGTAGTGATATTTTACCTAATAACTCTATTATTAGGGAATTTATTGGTGGAAGTTATTTTAATGTATAGAATTATCGGGTTGGACAAATGATCGCGGCTGCTTTTATGCAGGTGAGGAAAGTCCGGGCTTCACAGGGCAGGGTGCCGGATAACGTCCGGTAGGGGTAACCCTCAGGCTAGTGCAACAGAAAATAACCGCCGATTAATCGGTAAGGGTGAAAAGGTGAGGTAAGAGCTCACCGCCAGACTGGTAACAGGATGGGCGGATGTAAACCCCACTCGAAGCAAGACCAAATAAAAGCTATGCGGTGGCCCGCCGCGCTTTTAGGTAGGTCGCTTGAACTAGCTGGCAACAGTTAGTCTAGATAGATGATCATTCAACGACATAACCCGGCTTATAGGCCAACCCGATTGATTTATATAAGATTAGATAAATATAAAATGTTTTAATTGTTGATACAAATGACACAATTTTCAAAATGATTAAAAAAATATAACATTAGATAATTATCGAATGTTATTTTAAAAAGTTTTGGAAACTTGTGTTTTTTTGATGACAAAATTTTTCTTATGTTGTATAATATATATAAGCATTTTTTAGCTATTTTTTATCATTGAGGAAAGGAGGAATTATATGAGTTACGCTAGTGCGCATATGAGTCTGATGGACATTCAGAAAGATGTTGCTCATCGTATTAGAAGAGTAAGTATTATTTCTGAACTTGATTTGACAGTTGAAGATTTTCACTATATAGCTGCCAAGATAAAGATGCTTTTTAAGTTTCCTAATGATAACAGCATTGTCGATGATTACAAGCTAATTATAGTAACATATTGGGTTTACTCTATGGTTTATGAAGATAGTAAGAGTATTGATATGCTTTTTGAAGGCTTGCCACAGTACAAGAGAAAGTATTATTTTCAAGTTTGTATGGAAGCATTTGACGAGTATGGAATAGACAGATTTGATCTTAATATTGAAAGAAACCTTAGAGATGCAAGAGCACTTATTGCTAGACATGCAGGAATTCCTCCAACCGATTATGCGATACTATTTAATACAATTAGCGAGTATCAGAATTGTGCTGTAGTTGATGATATTGTAGAAGCGGTTATGAGTAGATTACCTAAAAAGAGCAGGGAGATCTTGAACTGTTACACCGATGAGATGAGACGTAATATGGTTATGGTTGTGCGTTCATTTATGATTAAGTCTCTAAATAGCGATGAGCCAAGAGAGATTATTCTTAGAACAAGAGGCTGCTTGACGGTAGGTATATCAGAAGCAATTTTAGACTGGTGTGATAGCTATGAGAGTCAGAACGCCAGACTATCTTAGGTCACTCTAGCGGTTGAACTATGGCGGTATAGTTCCTTAGATATTAGTTTTGGGTTTGTTAGTTGTCAGCTTTATAGTCAGCTATTTTATCTGCTATTTTAATTTTAGAATATATTTCTTTATATTCGGCAGCTGACATTTTCTCAATATAATTGGTCTGGAATTTTTTGTTACAACCATTTGCCATAACAGTATCAACTGCTTTGTTATATGCAATTGCTGCGAGGACAGCAGATTCGTATTTTCCAATTAAATAATTACCATTTATGTGAAGCCGGGCTTTATAGACCGGCTTCTTTTTTATGATAACCTGGCTTACGCCGTAGTATGGATTAACTACCTCGATGTTGTCGTAAGTGTAATCAAGATTGTTCTGATTGGCATGAAAATAATCCTTGCCGCATACGCCATAGTTTTTTATTCCATATCTTGAGAGAATGTTTATCTGCATACCATATTCAGCCACAAAAAGATAGCCACCCTTCTGCTGAATCTTGTGCTCAGAGTAGTAAAACAAATCATCTGTGTCGAATATTAATGGAGTGTTCTCATCAAGATAATATAAGAAATAATTGCGGTAAAGATATATTGGATTTCTGATGTAGATTCTCGTATCCCTAAAATTGATAAGAGTTACAATTTTGTCAAATGCTAATGCTGTCTTTGCCCCTATATAATCATCAATAGATTTCTTGCTATTAAGAATATCATTCGCCTCTTTATATAGCTTAGCGGCTTTTGATTCTGTTTCAGCGCTTCCTAAGCTGATATGTTTAGACCTATATGTTATTGAACTTCTGTAGTAGATGCTTCCATCTTTTTTCTTGGCCTTGCTTACACCCTTAACTGCCATACCTATACCCCTTTATCAATAAAAACTATAACAGTAACAACAATAATAGAATAACATATTAGAGGATTTTTTTCCATAAATGAATAGCATTTATCTATATTGCAATTGAATTATTTATTAATTTGTGTTACACTTTTGCAGTCAAGAGGCATTTGCCTTAATATATCTGTAAAGGAAGTTTTAAGATGAATTACAAGAGTACAAGAAATGATAATGAACTAGTTTCAGCATCTGAGGCTATATTAAGAGGTTTAGCATCTGATGGTGGGCTTTATGTTCCAGAGAGTATTCCTAAGCTTAGCACATCTTTAGATGATATGGTTAATATGTCATATCAGGAGGTTGCTTATGCTGTTATGAAGGAATTCTTGACAGATTTTACTGAAACTGAGCTTAAGCACTGCATTAATAGCGCTTATGATTCTAAGTTTGATACGCCAGTAATCGCTCCGTTAAAGGCCGCTGATGGCGCGCATTTTCTAGAGCTTTTCCACGGCAAGACTATTGCATTTAAGGATATGGCATTGTCAATTCTTCCATATCTTTTGACAACTTCTGCTAAGAAGAATAATGTAACTAATGAGATAGTTATACTTACAGCTACATCCGGAGACACAGGTAAGGCAGCACTTGCAGGTTTTGCTGATGTTCCTGGAACAAGCATTATTGTATTTTATCCTAAGTCTGGTGTCAGCCCAATTCAAGAGAAGCAAATGGTGACACAGCGAGGAGATAACACCTATGTAGTTGGAATCACAGGTAACTTTGATGATGCTCAGACTGGCGTTAAGAATATGTTTAATGACAAAGAGCTGGCATCTGAGATGAATAGCAAGGGATACCAGTTTTCATCTGCTAATTCAATCAATATTGGCCGTTTGGTTCCACAGATTGTTTACTATGTTTATTCATATTTAGGACTTGTTAAAGAGGGAACAATCAAGGTTGGAGACAAGATAAATGTTGTAGTTCCAACAGGTAACTTCGGTAACATTTTAGCATCATATTATGCTAAGGGGATGGGACTTCCAATTAACAAGTTTATCTGTGCTTCTAATGAGAACAAGGTTCTTTATGATTTCTTCTCAACTGGTATTTATGATAAGAACAGAGAATTTGTATTGACAAGTTCACCTTCAATGGATATCCTCATTTCAAGCAATTTAGAGAGACTTATATATAAGATAGCAGGTGCTGATGCTGCTAAGAATCTTGAACTTATGAAGTCACTTAATGAGACAGGTAAGTATGAGATTACTGATGCAATGAAGAAAGAACTTGCGGATTTCTATGGCGGATATGCATCTGAAGAGGATACAGCTAAGATCATCGCTAAGATTTATGAAAATGATAATTATATCATTGATACTCATACAGCTGTTGCAGCACATGTTTATGAGCAGTATGTTAAGGATACTAACGATACTACTCCTGCTGTTATTGCTTCGACTGCAAGTCCTTATAAGTTTACTAGAAGCGTTATGAACGCTATTGATAGTTCTTATGACAGCAAGGGAGATTTTGAACTTGTAGATGAGCTTAATCGTCTATCTAATGTCAAGGTTCCTGAGGCGATTGAAGATATTAGAACTGCTCCAGTTCTTCATGATGTTGTGGTAGAATCTGAAGATATGTGTAAGCAGGTTAAGAAGATTTTAGATATCTAATTATATAACAGATTTATATAAAACTGGCAGTTATATAACTGCCGGTTTTTTATTTATAGAGGATATCAATAGATTCATTCGGGTCTGGCGGTTTTATAACTGCCAGGCTTTTTTACGTAAATAAATGCAAAAGTCGAATGAAGACGAATAGGGACGAATGAGGACGAAGGAATGTATATCTGGTTGTTAAAATACGCCTACTAAGTTTTAGACAGCTAATTCTATTTGTGCTACGATAATTTTGCTAGCAAATAGCAACGCTTTTATAAGACAATTTCATAATGAATAACATTTTATATGCTTTTTTTCTAATAATAATCATACTGATTTTTTCTTGTGTTTATTGTGTTTCTGACTGCTTTAATTTATGGATGATGGTTGCATCTGTTAATATCGCTTTTATAGTGTATAACTGGTTAATAAAGAGATATATTGAGTAACTGTTATCATTTAATCTTAGTATTAAGGAAGTGTTTATATGAACAAAATAATGACAAGAATCTCAGCTTTTTTGTTAGCATTTTCTATTGCAGTTTGCTTTAGCATTTGTCCGTTTAAGATTCATACAAATGCTGAAGGCTTAACTGATGAACAGCTATACGGTTACGAGCCTGAGAATGTTCTAGGACATAAGTCTAAAGAAAATAATTATAGTAACTATAATTACTCTTATAAAAATGCTAACAACAATCCGTGTTATTCCTCAGAAATAACTAATATTTCAAATGATATAGCTCAAGATAAAGAAATATCTAAAGATGCTAAAGTCAAAGAGACTAAAAAAGATAATAAAGCTGCCGTAAGAGTATTAGACATTGTTGTTATAGGAGTTGAAGATGACGAATATTACAATGAAGATTGCAATTTGTCTATATATGTAGATGGAGCAACTAGTGAGGATCAGGTTGAAGCCAGCGTTAAATTAAAGACATTTGAAGGTAAAGAATTAAGACACGATATTGTGATGGAGGCCAGCAAGGATGGATTTAAGGGAAACGATGAGCTTAAAGATGAGGGTGAGTATTCTTTGGATGTGCAGATACTTAAAGGGATGAATGTAATAAAGCATCTTAACAAGAACTTTGTTATAGATAAGACTGCACCAGTGTTTAATGAAGAACTCTTAAATGAACTGATTGTTAAAGAAATTGATTCTGAAAGAATAAAAAAAGAAGTAATAAGTGATTACAGTCCATTTGAGGCAAGACTTAAGATTAATGGCAAAGAAGTTGATAAAATTGTAGCTTCTCAGGCAGGAGAATACGATTTAGAACTTGAGGCAAGAGATAAGGCAGGCAATACAGCATCTGCTAATGCAAATGCAGTTATAGGCAATTCGCCTAAAAAAACTGATGAGATTAAGCAGCAAAGCAGTTATCATCAGCTTATTGGTCTTGCTATGTTAGTTGGAAGTCTTTTGTTTTATAAGGAGAGAAGAAAATCAGATGTTAAGGAGGATAATGTTAATGAATAGCCTAATTGCTAAAACTAGAAAGAAACTATTTTTTATAAGGAGAGCTTTATGCTTATTACTTGCATTTGCAGTCGCTTTTTCTACATTTTCTTATGCTAGCTATAATAGAATCAATGTAGATGCTGCATCTAAACAGGTTTTGATTGTAGGTGCAAGTAACAGGTCAATGATAGCCAAGTCCAAGAAAAAAATAGTTTATACATACAGATCGAGTAAGCCTAAGGTTGCATCCGTATCTAAGAACGGTGTCGTTACTGGTAAGAAAACTGGGACGGTTAGTATTATTCGTTACAAGACTAAAAACAAGAAAACTACTATTGATAAGGTGTCCATTTTCAAGGTAAAGAAGCTTTCTATGTCCGGAAAAAAGACCGTCTATGCAGGAGGTTCGTATCAGTACGAGTCCAATGCGACCGGGGTTAAATGGAAGCTTAAAGCAACTAGTCTTGCTAAGCTTAGTGCAAATGGGGTGTTGTCGCCTTTGTCAGAAGGTAAGGTAACTCTTATAGCTAAACTAGGTAAGAAAGCTAAAGTTACTAAAAAGGTGACTATACTTCCAGATGCGCTTAAAAAGATTGAAACCGTATATCAGGGCTCAGATTTAACCACTTCGTCTTTAGATAAGAGCAAACTTAAAGTATACGCGATATATAAGAGTGGGATTAGAAAAGAAGTGGATAATTATAACCTGTCTGAGTCAAAGGCTAGTTCTGGAGAATATCAGGTAACATATGGAACATGCTCTGTTAAGCTATTAGTTCCAACTAATATTCAGGCGACGACTGAAGTGAGTAATAGCAACAATAATTATAATGACGAACTTGATATTAATGTAGCTACAACAGAATCTGCGACTAGTAATAATACTGATAGTAACAATAATACGAATTCTAACACTAGTAGTGATAAGGGTTCTAATGGCGATAATAATTCATCATCTAACGCATCTAATTCTTCTACTACTAAGGAGATAACTAATGTATCTACAAGCTACAGTGAAAAATGTGTATACGAAGGAGAAGGCTTTGATCTCTCTAAGATTAAACTTGAAATAACATATCAGGATGGTAGTAAGGCTTATATTAGTCCGTCTAATATGCGACTTGGTGAGTCTTATTCAGAGGGAGAGAATTCATATACAGTGGTGTATTATACTGTTGATGGAGTAGAATATCAGACTATGCTCTCGGCAAAAGAGAAGGCAACAAAGCCGGTTAAACTTGAAGTGGAGAAGGCTGCAGATTGCATTTATACTGGTAAGAATTTAAGCTTGGATGATTTTATTTTTAAGGTGAGTTATGACAATTCAGAAAGCAAAATTGTAAAGAATGTAACTAGTAATTATTTGCCTTCTAATACTGCAGGAACTAAGACTGTTAAGTTTGAATACGAAGAAGATGGAATTATATTAAGCTGTGATTACGAAATTGAAGTTAAAGAAATATGCGTAACTGGAATTCGTATGGGGAAATATATTACTAATCTTCAGCAAAAAGAGCCGCTGGATTTATCATTAATTGAGGTGTATGAAACAAAAAATGATGGAACTGAACAATTAGTAACAGGCTTTACAACGGATTATGATGCTACAGATGAAACTCTAGGAACAAGAAATGTAACAGTAAGCTATGGAGAGTTTAGCACTGTGTTTCCACTGGTTATTGATAGTTTAAAGATGGTATCAATTAAGGCTAAAAGTCCTTCAGTGCCCACTATTAAGGGTTCTTCACTAAATGAGATTGGAATGAGTTTAACAGCGTGCTATGAAGATGGAAGCGAGACTAGTGTTGCTGGCTGGACAACTGATGATGTATCTGATTTAGATGTTGGTAATCACTCTATTAATGTCTACTATGGCAATCTTTCTTGTAATATGGATATAGTTATTGAAGAAGCGCTTAGCTTTGAAAACTACTCTAAGTCTTGTGTGGTAAATCATCCAGCTGAAATTATAGCTAATAAATCTGCAATGACTTGGTATGTAAAGTCTGGATTGGCAGATGTTAGCATAAATGAAAATGTCATAACAATTACTCCTACAGCAGTAGGAAGTGTTAGTGTTGTAATTACTAGAGAGTCTACTTCAGAAGCTTTAGAGATTAATCTTGATGCAGTTAAGTTTGCAATGACATATCTAAATACTGCTGGTGGAAATGTTGCTAAAGGAGATAAGATAAAACTTACATCTAATGCCCCTGCACAATTTTTCTGGACAGTAGATGGGGATGATGGATATTTTGAGGGCTCATCATCTGCTGGAGTATTAAGTTATACATTTACAGCTAATAGAATTGGGAATCTTACAATTACAGCTAAGGACACTGTATCAAATACTACAGTGACTAAGACAGTTGTAGTGAGAAAGCCTTTAGAGATCATAGGAGATAGTAAAGTAGCTAAGGGCAAGTCTATAACTTTATCTACAACTAAAAACGTAGTTAGCTGGTCATCATCTAATTCGGCTGTGGCAACAATTAGTCAAGCTGGTAAAGTAACAGGAAAAAAAGCTGGAACAACTACAATCACAGCAACATTTCCTGAGTATGGTAATAGGAAGGTTACTAAGACTATAACTGTTACAGCTTCTTAAAACATTATCTATTAATTTATATCAAATGCTTGATAGAGAGATAATCAGGTATACCATTTTTGAATCTGATTTTAGGTTCGCCTAAGATTAGTGGGCGAAGATAGTTAATCATATCTTCTGTGACGTCGTTGCCTTCTGGGTTAATCCATTCTCTAGGGACGGATTTAGCCTGGTTAGCGACCTCGCTAACAGGGACGTTGCCTATTGAGCAGTTATAATTAGTTGAGTGCTCTCTGTTTAGAGTTAGCATGATACCAGTGAGTCCCATCTCGGCTGATGCAACAGCTTCCTGGCCGAGCTTAAATGCCTCTGTTATATCAGTAAGTGATGAGATATGCATTGCACTTCTTTGTAAAACATTTAGTTCTATAGATCGCACCTTACAACCTATGGTTGATTTAACTAATTGTTCAAGTGCCTTGCCTGTACCACTTAACTGAGCGTGGCCAAACTTATCCGCTACAGCATTAGTTGCAGCAATATAGTTGCCGTCGGCATCCTTAATGCCTTCTGACACTGCCACGATAACATTTTTCTTGCTTTTAAGCAGTTTATTAAGGTCATCGATAAAGTCAAAGGTTGAGAAAGGTCTCTCTGGTAGATATATCAAATGTGGGGCGTGATTATAGTCATTTCTTGCTAATGCAGATGAAGCGGTTAACCAACCAGCATCACGTCCCATTATTTCTACTATGGTTACGCTCTCGATATCGTAGATATATGTATCGTGAGCTATCTCTAATAAAGATGTAGCTACAAACTTAGCAGCAGAACCAAATCCAGGAGTGTGATCAGTTTCTACTAAATCATTGTCGATTGTTTTAGGAATTCCAACGACCATAATGTCGTAGTTGATAGATTTAGCATACTCGCTTAGTTTAGCGACTGTATCCATAGAATCATTACCACCTATGTAGAAGAATGCTCTTATGTCCATCTGCCTAAAGGTTTCGAATATAAACTCATACTGAGTAGGATTCTCAGTATAGCTAGGAAGCTTATATCTACACGAACCAAGATACATAGCAGGTGATGTCATAAGTGTGTGAATCGCATCAGCATCATTTTCAAATGTTGAATTAAGCGAGATAATCTTATGCTGTAAGACTCCTTGTATACCATTGATTGAACCGTAGATAGTATTGTAGCGATTACTTCTTATTACGGCGTCTATTACGCCGGCAAGACTCGCGTTTATAGCAGCGGTTGGACCGCCTGATTGTGCAACAAGACAATTACTCATGATATCCTCCTAGTAATTAAGCCATATAGTAAGTAGTAACTATTATAGTCTAACATTTTGAGTTTAGCAAGTGTGTTAACTTTTGTATATGTATATGAATATTTAGAAGACTAGATTTGATTATCTTGACATTAAATATAATATTTCATAAAATTTAATCTATAGAAGCATTTAATTTGATCTTGGATTATGGATATGGAAAGGTTATTCTATGATATATTATTATCTTATTACGGCTATATTGTCATTCGTTGAAATGATAATAATTATTTTAATGTATAATAAAGCTAAGTTTAGCATGGCTTGTGTTTTGATGAGTATAGTTATTTCAGTTTGCAACGCTGGCTATTTGGCGCTCGCTTTATCTAATAATATTAGTGAAGCTTTGCTTGCTAACAAAATTACCTATGCTGGTGGTATCTTTTTGCCATTTTTTATGCTGATTAATATAAGTGAGTTATGTCATGTGAAGCTACCCGCTTTTGTAAAAGCTATTTCTGCTTGTTGGGGAATAGTTACTATGTATTTTGTAATGATGACGGGATATAACTCGTATTACTATAAGTGGGCTGATATAAAGAGCTATAAGGGCGTAAGCTATTTAGTTAAAGAATACGGACCGATGCATAATCTGTATACGATATATATTTATACCCTCGCATTAGCAGCATTAGTTGTAATTGTTTATTCAATCATCCAAAAATCCAAGGTTTCAAAAAGGACTATAATTGCCTTGATGTGCAGTTGGATAGTGACTACATTTTCTTATAGCTTTGAGAGAATGTTAGGATTAGCTGTTGAGCTTGTTCCTGCGGCGTATATTTATTTTATCACTATTGCTTTAGTTTTGACCAATCGTTCTAGTATGTATGATATGACTGCTAATGTTGCTAGAGTATACGAAAAAACTGAGCAATATGGTTACATAGCCTTTGACAAAAAACTTAGGTATATGTCATGTAACTCTGTCGCAATCAAATTATTTCCAGAGCTAGAAAACTGTACTGTAGACGCAGAAATTAAGAGACCAAGTGATGTCTTAGGACACATTCTAAATAGAATTAAAAATGCTGATACTAAGAATGAATATATTGAAATTCATGACAGAATAATTGGAGCGAGTATTAAGAATATCAATCAGAATTTTACTAATCATCATGTTGGTTATTTAGTTGAGTTAAATGATGAGACGGAAAGACAAAAGTATATCAGCCAGTTAAGTCATACAAATGAGCAATTAGAGTGGCAGATTAAGCAGGCAGAAGAGTTATCTCTTGAGGCGCAGATTGCCAATAAAGCCAAGAGCGATTTTTTAGCGAGTATGTCTCACGAAATCAGAACTCCTATTAATGCTGTAATTGGTATGAATACTATGATTTTAAAGGATAGCAGCGAGGATAGTATTAAGGAATACGCAAGAGATATAGATCACTCTGCTAAGATTCTTTTGCACACAATTAATGACATTTTGGATTTTTCAAAGGTTGAATCTGGTAAATTGTCGATAGTTAATGATAATTATTGCTTTATGGATCTTATTAACGATTGTTATAGATTGACAAATGTAAGAGCTAAGTCTAAGAACATAGAGCTTAATATTATTAATGATCCTAGTATTCCAGCAAAACTATTTGGAGATGATACTAGAATTAGACAGATAATGATTAACCTCTTAACTAACGCAATAAAGTACACTAAAGATGGCTCTGTGACTCTTATTGTCAAAGGAGAAATAAAGTCTGATAAATGCTTTTTAAGAGTTATTGTTAAGGATACTGGAATAGGAATCCGAGAAGAAAATATTGATAAAGTATTTGATAGCTTTAAGCGCGTTAATGAGAAGAATAATAAGATGATAGAGGGTACAGGTCTAGGACTTTATATTTCAAAACAAATTGCCAACTTGATGGGAGGCGATATAACTGTTGAAAGTGAATTTGGAGTTGGCTCAACATTTACATTAAGTATTGCGCAAGCTATAGTTGATAATAGTCCTATTGGCGAGTTTGATCCTAATAATATTAACAATGATGATAAAGAAGAGCTGTCTAAAACAGATGTTTCAACTATTAGTGGAAGAGTATTAGTGGTAGACGACGTAGAGATGAATTTAAAGGTTATGCTAAGATTTTTAAGAGATACTAATATTACGGTTGACACATCGCTTAGCGGACAGGACGCGATTGATAAAGCAAGTGTTAATAAATATGATCTGATATTTATGGATCACATGATGCCTGAGATGGATGGAGTAGAGGCTCTTAAGATAATGAGGTCTACTAGCGATTTTAAGAGCAAAGATACCCCTGTAATTATGCTAACAGCTAATGCAATAACAGGTGCTATGGAAGAGTACCTTGAAGAGGGGTTTGATGATTATATGTCTAAACCGGTTAAGTTAAACGCTTTAATGGATATGGTAAAAAAGTATATGTTAAAATAGTTCACTAAGCCTGCAATATTTATTGAGAAAAGACAAAAATATGGTTTAAGTTATTTATTAATATCTCTATTGGCTTTTTCATTTATCCAATTTTCGAGTCTTTCCTCTGTTTTATGGTAATCGTTTTCTAAGTTTTTGCGTTCTCTGCTTACTTCTTTTTTGGCGTGACTGATTGGAACTAAATCATGCTGAAAAGCATATCCCTTAAAGAAATCAAATTCCTTTTCAACGAAATAATTATCAAAATCTTTCTCGTATTTGGTCAAATACTTGATGATTAATATCGCAAATGTTGTTAGACCTATAACTGGGAAGATATATTTAACTCCAGGAATCCATGATGTTGCAAGAGAGAGCATAATTGAAGCGATAATAATAGCAGCAAAAATAATCATATTTTGCTTGGCGATCATAAATTTTTCAATAACCTGATTTATTTCGTCATCAAGCCTGAATTCCTCTTTCTTTTTTTCTTCGATTAGTCTTCCTAAGCGTTCAAGGTCTAGATTATCTTCATGTATTCTGGTATCTAGCTGCTCATTTGTAAGATATTCCCCTTTAGTGGAAAAGCCACTATCTCTATAATCAGCAGATCCAAAACTCTTGCTTTTAGTAGTTGCATAGGGATTTATAGGAATTTCATATCCTAATTCATTCATACGTTTTTTGATTTTATCAATATCTAACTCTCTGTCAGTAATTAATCTATCTAAATCATCTATGTCAGATTTAAGTCTTCTTATTTTGCCCTCTGTTATCTTTTTATCTTCAGAAAATGTTACGCCAAGGCTAATTTCTGATGCAGGAGTTTTTCTAAAAGCAATATATTGCTTTAGGAGAGGGGACGATTTTATGGAATAATAAACTGTGAATATGATAGCTGCAATTAATCCTATTATCGAAGCGCCAAAACAGATGCCGGTAAATTCATCGATAACCATGCCAGCATCATTTAATGCCTTAGCTTGCCTTATAAGTATAAGGGTAGATAAAATGAATAAAATTGTAGCACTAAAACTTATGATTGTTAGCAAAAAAGCCCTGCTAGCTTGAGTGTCGGTTAAACTTTTTCTAAATGGTAACTGATCTAAGTGAAACTGTTCGTTGTCGAGCTTAAATTTAACTTCGTCTCTCTCTTCTTTTAAGCTTCTTAAATCAGCAACTAAAGAATTGTATTCTGCTTTTAATGAGTTATATTCATAAGTTGAAGACATAAGTTGACCTCCTTAAAGATTATCACTAAAGACTACATTTCTTAAGTAATTATACTAAAACTAGAGCTTATAGTAAACGTATATTACAATAATTTGAGCTTAATTTTAGATTAAATAAGCATTCTAAACGCAGTAAATATAAGGCTTTGCTCTTAATGTGAAGAGATTGAAAAAATTCGTTATTTTTAAGAAAAACAATGTTAAGAAATTGTCAGACTTTTAACTAAAAAATGTTGATATTTTCTTGCAATTTTACTTGCATTTATTATATAACTAGTGTATAATAAGACTATCAAGAAGGATTCCTGGAGTGTTCGACAACTCTTATCATTTTGAACCTACATTTACGTGAAACGGAATTCCTATATCTATGTGACAATATCAAGCCTCCATAGAGTGGAAGATAGCGGAGCATATGCGGATGTCCACCTGGCCTTTTGCTAGGGCGTCAAAAAGATAGGAACCGGCACCTCGGGATAACTAGTAACGTTAAGAAGAGCAACGCCTAGGCGTTGCTTTTTCTATGCTTATTTTGGAATATAAGGATGTGGATCAACATTTGTCCCCATAAGATAGTGGTTAAATTCACATCCTAAAAACATGAGATACATACATGAATATAGCCACAACAGCGTAAGAATAATACCTGTTAACGATCCATACATTACTGTAAAATTAGAAAAATTGTCGACGAAAATAGAGAACAATAAAGATATAATAATCCATCCAAAGGATGCAAAAGCAGCTCCAGGAATTGCTTTAGATATTGATATTTTATTGTCTGGAACTAAGCAGTAGAAAAAGAGAAAGAATAAAAGTAGTATCGCTATAATAAATATCACTCTGACTGTTCCAAAATATACTGCTATATCTGACCAGAACTCGCTCTCTTTAATAAGTGCCTTAATAATTTTATTACCAAACACAATAACAACTACAAATATAATAAACACTATAGAGAAGAGTAATGTATAAACAGATGCAACCAATCTGGCCCAAAGGTAATTTGGATATTTTTGAAGGCCTGCAACAGCGTTAAAGCAATTCTTCATGGACATAATGCCCTTGCCCTCTGCCCAGATCATAACAAGGATAGTAATAGAAAACATTGCTCCAGTACTGTTATCCATAGTATCTAATACAAGTGGTTCCACATATTCATAGAAAACATCTGGAATAAATGACATAATAATATTAGTGACATCATTAGCATTTACCGGAAAAAACTGAACTAATCCGATTAATGACATCAAAAAAGGAAAGAAAGATAGCATTGTAAAAAAGGCTGCCTGTGCTGCAAATGCAGACAAATGGTGGTCTGTGGCACGTTTTGACATTTCCTTTATAAACATGATCAGCTTTAACATTTTCTTCTCCTTTCCTTAAAGACAGTTTAGTTAGTATATCAGTAAAACTAAAAAAAATAAAGTCTATTTTATTGACAACTAAAAATAATGTGTTACAATATCAGAGTTAAAGGCGATGAAGATGTTAAGTAGCTATGCATTTTCCTAAAGAGAGTCTAAATCATCGGCTGTGAGTTTGGACAGGTTCAGGTGCATATGTGAATTTCCCATCCTAGCTGCAGCTTTGAAATAGTAGTAGGAGCTGACGTTTCCCGCGCGTTAAGCGAAATGAAGTGCCTAAGATTATTAGGAATTAGGGTGGTACCGCGATATTGATTAGTCGTCCCTATGTGTAATGAAACTACACATAGGGACTTATTTATTTTAAAAAGGAGCGTACGAAATGAAAGAAAAAATGGAAGCCATTAAAAAGGCAGCGTTTGAGAAAATCGAGCAGGCTAAAAACTTAGATGACTTAAACGACATTAAGACAAGTATCCTAGGTAAGAAGGGTGAGTTAACCCAGGTTCTTAAGGGAATGAAGGATGTTGCCCCTGAGGACAGACCAAAGGTTGGTCAGATGGTTAACGAGGCGAGAGCATCAATCGAGGAATTCTTAGAGCGTGAGAAGAAAGAGTTAAACGCTAAAATCAGAGAAGAGAAAATGAAAAATGAAGTTATTGATGTAACTCTTCCTGCTAAGAAGCTAAAGACAGGACACAGACATCCTAACCAGATTGCCTTAGATGACTTAGAGAGAGTATTCGTAGGAATGGGCTACGAGGTAGTTGAGGGACCAGAGGTTGAGTATGATAAGTATAACTTTGAACTCTTAAATATCCCTGCAAACCATCCAGCTAAGGACGAGCAGGATACATTTTATATCACAAAGGATATTCTTCTACGTACGCAGACTTCTCCAGTACAGGCACGTGTTATGGAGACAGGTCGTATGCCAATTAGAATTATAAGCCCAGGCCGAGTATTTAGATCAGATGAGGTTGATGCAACACATTCACCTTCATTCCATCAGGTTGAGGGCTTAGTAATTGATAAGGGAATTACTATGGCAGACCTAAAAGGAACTATAGATCAGTGGGCTAAGGAGTTCTTCGGGCCAGAAACCAAGACCAAGTTTAGACCACATCATTTTCCATTTACAGAGCCTTCGGCAGAGGCTGATGTCACCTGCTTTAAGTGTGGCGGCAAGGGCTGTAGAATGTGTAAGGGAAGCGGATGGATTGAGATATTAGGTTGTGGAATGGTTCATCCTAAGGTGCTTAAGGATTGTGGAATTGACCCTGAGGTATATTCAGGCTTCGCATTTGGCATCGGCTTAGAGAGAGTAACACTCTTAAAGTACGAGATTGACGACATGCGTTTGTTATATGAAAATGACGAGCGATTCTTAGAGCAGTTTTAATTAATGATATATTAAAGAAAGGATAGACCATTATGAATACACCAATTTCATGGATAAAAGCATATGTTCCAGATCTTAATTGCACAACAACGGAATATGTGGATAAGATGACATTATCAGGCTCACATGTAGAAAATGCAGTCGAGCTTGACAAAAACTTAGAGAAGATAGTAGTAGGACAGATTGACAAAATCGAGAAGCATCCTGACGCAGACAAGCTTATCATTTGCCAGGTAAATGTAGGCGAGGCAGAGGATATTCAGATTGTAACAGGTGCTCCAAATGTAAATGAAGGCGATTTAGTACCTGTAGTTTTAGATGGCGGAAAGGTTGCAAACGGCCACAGTGGCGAAGTTCCACCAGAAAATGGTATCAAGATTAAGAAGGGTAAGCTTAGAGGTACCGAGAGCTTTGGCATGATGTGTAGTATCGAGGAATTAGGAAGCAGCAAGGATATGTATCCTCTTGCCCCTGAAAATGGTATCTACATTTTCCCTAAGAATATGGGACTTAAGGCTGGCGATGATGCAGTTGAGGCTCTAGGCCTTCACGATGCAGTTGTCGAATTTGAGATTACATCTAACAGGGTTGACTGCTTTAGCATGATTGGTATGGCAAGAGAAGCTGCAGCTACATTTGACTGCAAGTTCAATCCACCAGTTGTAAAAGAGACAGGTAATAATGAAAATGTTAACGACTACATCAAAGTAACTGTAGAAGATACAGATCTTTGCCCAAGATATACAGCAAGAGTAGTCAAGAATATTAAGCTTGCTCCATCTCCAGAGTGGATGCAGAAGAGACTTCGTGCTATGGGTATCCGCCCTATTAACAACTTAGTTGATATCACTAATTATGTTATGGAAGAATATGGCCAGCCTATGCACGCTTACGATCTTGACACAATTGCAAATAACGAGATTATCGTTCGCCGCGCAAAGGATGGCGAGAAGTTTGTAACACTTGACGGCCAGGAGAGAGAGTTAGATTCAAATGTTGTAATGATTTGTGACGGCGAGAAGGCTGTTGGTATCGGTGGTATCATGGGTGGTGAAAACTCAATGGTAACTGACAATATTAAGACCTTATTATTTGAGGCGGCAACATTTGACGGAACTAATATCAGACTTTCTGCTAAGAGAATTGGTCTTCGTACCGATGCTTCTGGTAAGTTTGAAAAAGGCCTTGACCCAGAAAATGCATTAGCAGCGATGAACAGAGCCTGCGAGCTTATTGAAGAGCTTAACTGTGGTGAAGTAGTCGGCGGAGTAGTTGATGTTTATCCTAATCCAGTTAAGCCTGTAAGAATAGCATTTGAGCCAGAGAAGATGAACAAGCTATTAGGTATTGAGGTGTCAAAAGAAGACATGCTTAAGACCTTTGACAAGCTTGATTTAGAGTATGATGAAGCAGCCAATGAAATTGTAGTTCCTACATTTAGACAGGACTTAAAGATTATGGCTGACTTAGCTGAGGAGGTTGCCAGATTCTATGGATATGACAATATCCCTGTAACACTTCCACGCGGAGAGGCAACTGCCGGTAAGATTAGTTTTAAGCACAGAATTGAAAATATAGCAAGAGATGTATGCGAGAGCTATGGATTTAGTGGTGGAATGTGCTATAGCTTTGAGAGCCCTAAGGTATTTGACAAGCTCTTAATTCCGGAGGGAGCTAAGGAGAGAAATGCAATAGTTATCTCTAATCCACTAGGTGAGGACTTCTCGATTATGAGAACACTTCCACTTAACGGAATGCTTACATCATTGTCAACTAACTTCAATCACAGAAATAAAAATGTTAGATTATACGAGCTTGGTAACATTTACATTCCACATTCATTGCCACTTACTGAGCTTCCTGACGAGTTTATGGAATTGACACTTGCTATGTATGGCGACTGCGACTTCTTTGATATCAAGGGAGTTGTTGAGAGCTATCTTAACAAGCTTGGAATTGATGATATAAGCTATGAGGCAACTAAAGAATATCCTTTCTTACATCCAGGCAGAGCAGCAGTTGCCAAGGTAAATGATAAAGTTGTCGCTTATATTGGCCAGCTTCACCCAACTGCAGCTGATAATTATAACATCAAGACAGATGTATACGTTGCTGTAGTTCACATTAACGAGCTTACTGATTTAGCTGACTTTGACTATAAGTATGAGACAATTGCTAAGTATCCTGCTGTCACAAGAGACCTTTCTATGGTAATGAAGAAGGAAATTTTAGTGGGCCAGCTTGAGGAGATATTTAAGAAGAGAGGCGGCAAGCTTCTTGAAAATGTTGAACTCTTTGATGTTTACGAGGGAGATCAGATTGAGAAGGGCTATAAGTCAGTCGCTTATTCTTTGAAGTTTAGAAATAAGGAGAAGACTCTAGAAGAGGCAGAGGTTAGTTCGGTTGTAGATAAGATTCTAGAAGACTTAAAGAAGCTTGGAGTTGAGCTTAGAGCATAATAATTTAAGCAATCTGAGAATTATATGATATCAGCCTAATGCTTTTGACATGTAATATAATAGCGTGTAAAATAATAGGTGGAGACTTCTTCTCCACCTATTTTTTATTGAGAGGAATGGTTATGTGAAATTATTTAAGAAATCTATAGTGATTGTACTATTAATAGCATTTATAAGTCAGTCATTGCCTATATATAAGGCAAATGCAATCGATGATAAATATGTTGTAATAACAGCCTCAAGCTGCACAGAAAGTGGGGTTCAGGAGGCGCTTGACGAGGCAAAAGAATATGCTACAGCCAAGAATCCATATTATATCAAGGTTCCAAAGGGCAAGTATACTATGCTTTACGGCAATCACATATATAGTAATACTACTCTTGACCTAACTGGCGTTACTATTAAGAACCCTTGTGAGAGATCTGGAGCGATTCTTCAGGTTGGTTATCCAAGAAGAGAAGGCGGAGAGAAGGGCTACAAGCTTGGCAAATATAAGAGAGGCAAGAATATCAAGATAATCGGTGGAACCTTAGACGGCGGAAGCAAGGCAGGAATAGTGAGCTCACTAGTAACATTTTCTCATGTTAAGAATATAAGCTTTTACAAGACAACATTTAAGTTTAAGCCTAAAACTACTGATGATGCGCACTCTATCGAGTTTGGAGCAGCTAAGAATGTAACAATTAACAAGTGCAAATTCTTAGGCAATCACAATGTGAGCGAGGCTTTACAGATTGAATCAGCCGTGAGCGGTGTTGCGCACTCAGATCTCATGGGCAAGACGGATGGTACTAAGACTAAGGATGTTGTTATATCTAACTGTGTATTTAATGGTTATGTCTACGGATTAGGAACTAATCACGGCTGTGATAAAGACATCTATTCTAACATTGTAATTAAGAATAATAGCTTTAAGAATATCTCAAAATACTGCATTTGCACATATAATTATCAGGCTAAGATTACTAACAATAAGGCTAGTAACTGTTCTAATATGACTCGCATTTTTAAGCTTGGCTCAAAGAATAGTATTAGCGAAAAAGGCAATAATTGGTAGTGTTTTGAAGATTTTTATATCAAGAAAGCTAGTAAAATAGGCATTTATTTCTTAAAAAATGCAGAAAATGCTAATAAATACTTGCATTTTAAAAACGATAGTGCTACAATGCCATATGGTAGATATTGATTTTGAGCAAAAGAGTGGACGTTTTGGTCCACTCTTTCCTATTGTTGTGAGGTGAAATATGGCAAAAAAAGACGTAGAGAGTAAGTGCGAAGCGCTTGTAATACCGATAGTTGAGTACTACGGATTTGAATTAGTGGATGTTGAATACGTCAAGGAAGGTTCAAACTGGTACTTAAGAGTCTATATTGATAAGGACCAGGGAATTGACATTGATGATTGTGTAAATGTCAGCAGAGAGCTTGAAGCCAAGCTTGATGAAGATGATTTTATCAAGGATGCTTATATTCTTGAGGTTAGTTCGCCAGGACTTACAAGGCCTCTTAAGAAGGATAAGGATTACCTTAGGAACATAGGTAAACGAGTGGAGGTTAAGCTTTATAATTCCGTTGATTCGCTTAAAGAGTTTGAGGCGGAGCTTGTATCGTATGATGATGGTAAAGTTACACTAAAGCTTGATGATGAGGAAACTAATAGAGAGTTTACAACCAAAGATTTTGCTATGATAAGATTAGCATTTGTTTAATTAGGAGGAATATAAAATGGCAAGAAAATCAGCTCAGGATAACAATAATGAAATGGATCTTGTATTAGCTTTAGATGAGCTTGAAAAGACAAAGGGCGTTAAGAAAGAAGAGATTTTAGAGTCAATTAAGGGGGCTTTGTGTGCTGCTTATGTCAAGAATTTTGGCAAGGACGATGGAAAGGGCGGCTTTAACAATAGGGAAGAAGAAAATATTGACCATAAGGCTGAAAAGGTATCTGTAGATATTGATCCAAATACAGGTAAGCTTGAAGTATATGCTCAAAAGAGAGTAGTTGAAACAGTTAATGATATTGCTAGTGAGATTTCATTAGACGAGGCAACTAAGATTAACTCTAAATATCAGCTTGATGATGTTGTTCCTGTTATCGTAACTCCTAGAAACTTTAACAGAATTGCAGCTCAGCATGCTAGAAGTATTATTATTCAGAATATTAAAGAGGGCGAAAGAAAGAGTAATTATATCGCCTTTAGAAGCAAGGAGCATGAGGTTGTCACAGGTGTTGTAAGACGCGTTGAGAATCATGTGTTCAAGGATAAGAAGGGCAATGAAGTAAGCTCTAACAGATATGTCATCGGATTAGATGAGAAAAATGAAGTTGCGTTGCCAGAGAAGGAATGTGTTGCTGGCGAGCAGTTTATGGTAGGTGAGAGAGTTAAGGTTTACGTTGTTGAAGTTAAGGACGACAAGAAGGGACCACGTATTATAGTTTCAAGAACTCATAGAGATTTAGTAAAGAGACTTCTTGAGAAGGAAGTAACTGAGATAGAAGATGGAACGGTAGAGATTAAGTCGATTGCAAGAGATGCTGGATCAAGAACCAAGGTTTCGGTATGGGCAAAAGATCCTGATGTTGATGCCGTAGGCGCTTGCGTAGGTATGAACGGTGCAAGAATTAATGCAATTGTAAGTGACTTAAAAGGTGAGAAGATTGATGTTATCAACTGGGATCCAGATCCTGTTGTATTAGTAGCTAATTCGCTTAGTCCATCAAAGGTTGTTGATGTTAAGGTTTGCTTAGAGGAGAAGACAGCTAAGGTTATTGTTCCTGACGAGCAGCTTTCGTTAGCAATCGGTAAGAAGGGACAGAATGCTTCACTTGCAGTAAGACTTACTGGCTACAAGATAGATATAAAGAGTGAGTCACAGGCTGAGGAGTTATCTGAGGAAGAGTGGACAGAAGGACTTGAATATATCGGTAAGGGTGAATACTTAGACTATAAGGCTAAAGATAGTGATGAGGATGTTGAAGAAAATGTAGATAATCTAGAAGAGGTTGTTGAGACTGGTGAAAACACTGAATTCGATGATTTTGAAGAAATCAGCGAGGACGAGTTTGAAGAGTTTGAGGAAATCGAAGAGATCAGCGATGATGAGCTTGCTGAATTTGATTTTGAAGAGATAGATGATTCAGATGATGAGTAAATAAAAGCTTATTAAAAACTGATCGAGGAAGTGATTGTGTGGGCAAAAAACCGGCAAACAGAACATGCGTCGGATGCCGGAATAGTTTTGACAAAAAAGAATTAATACGTGTTATAAGAAATCAAGATGGTTTGATACTAATTGATAAGACAGGGCGTGCTAATGGAAGAGGAGCTTACATTTGCAATGATCTTAATTGTTTTAAGCTTGCAAAGAAGAACCATGGATTAGAGCGTTCGCTTAAAATAGAGATTCCTGATGCTGTTTATGAGCAGCTAGAACAGGAGGTATCAGAAAATGCAGAATAAAATACTTAATATGCTAGGCCTTGCAACAAGAGCTGGTAAGCTAGTAAGCGGAGAGTTTTCTGTAGAAAATGCCATAAAAGAATATAAGGCTTATTTATGTATTGTGGCAGAAGACGCATCTGATAACACTAAGAAGCTATTCCGAAATAAGTGTGATTATTACGATGTTCCGATTCATATATGTTTTGAAAAAGAAGTGTTAGGACATGCGATTGGCAAAGAATCTAGAGCGTCAGTTGCAGTTCTTGATGAAGGTTTTGCAAATGCAATTACCAAGTTATTTGATAGTATGGAGGTAGATTAATGGCTGAGAGAATATATAAGATTGTTGAAAAGATTAACAATGAGACTGGAAAGAAGATTAAGAATAACGATGTAGTAGATTTCCTAAGATCTAAGGGATATGACGTGAAAGGACACATGAATGGTGTCGATGAAGAGGCAGCGGCTTTGATTAGGAAGGAATTTGGAGGGGAGAATAATAATGCAAAAAATCCTAACGAAAAGCCAGCTAAAGTTGCTAAAGAAGCAAAGAAAGAAGCTTCTAAAGAGTCTAAGAAAGAAGATAATAAAGACTCTAAGAAAAAAGATGACGAGAAGAGAGATCAGACAAAGAAGGAAGAGCCTAAGGAAGCTAAAAAAGACGATTCTAAAAAAGATAGTTCTAGTACAAAAGAATCTAGCGAAGAAGCTCCTAAAAAAGAAAAGTACTACAAGAAGACAATTACCGATGAAAATGGTAACAAGCAGGAAGTGTACTTTAAAGAGGTAGTTGACGAGAACGGTAATAAGAAGATGGTTCGTGTCAATATTAAGAAAAAGTCTAAGGAAGGCTCAAAGGATAACAAGCAGGCTAATTTAAACGCTTCTTCTAACAATCAGAATGCTCAGCCTAAGAAGAACGACAATAAGCCTAATGGTCAGGGAGCAAGAGACAGAAACAATAACGACGATAGAATTGATAGACCAAAAAAGGACAGCAATAACAATCGCCGTGACAGAAATGATAACCGTCAGGACAGAAATAATAATAGACGCGATGGCGACAACAGAAGAGACGGAGACAACAGAAATTTCAACCGCGATAGAAATGACAATCGAGACAGAAATGATAATCGCGGTGGTAGAAATGATAACCGCGGTGACAGAAATAATGGCAATAGAAGAGATGGTGATAATCGTGGCTTTAACCGCGATAGAAATGACAATCGCGGACAGAGATCTAATAAGGATTTAGACCACGCTATTAGCAGCTTAGAGACAATAGATAAGCCTACTAGCAAGAAGAAAAAAGGCGATAAGCAAAAGGATATCGAGAAGTACGATAAGAAGTATAAAAACGAAAACGAAGAGTACGATAACCAGCTTAGAGGCGGTAAGAAGAAGAAAAAAGGTCAGAAGGAAGAGCCTGAAATTAAGCGCCCTGAGCCAAAGAAGAAGGAAGAGACGATTAAGACAATTGAACTTCCAGAATCTATTACTATTCAGGAGCTTGGTGAAAGAATTAATGTTACGCCTGCTAAGCTTATTCAGAAGCTTTTCTTAGCCGGTAAGATGGTTACAATGAATCAGGAGCTTTCATTTGACGAGGCTTCAGAGATTGCATTAGAGTATAACTATATCGCTGATCTTGAAGAGAAAGTTGATGTTATAGCAGAGATGCTTCAGGAGGAAGAAGAGGATGAGAAGCTCATGGTTGAAAGACCACCTGTAGTCTGTGTTATGGGTCACGTTGATCACGGTAAAACATCACTTCTTGATGCAATAAGATCGTCAAATGTTATCGGAGATGAGGCTGGTGGTATCACACAGCATATCGGTGCTTCTGTAGTTAAGGTTGGAGACAAGAAAATTACCTTCCTTGATACACCTGGACATGAGGCATTTACCGCTATGCGTATGCGTGGTGCTCAGTCTACAGATATTGCAATTCTTGTCGTTGCAGCTGATGATGGTGTTATGCCACAGACTGTAGAGGCTATCAACCATGCTAAGGCAGCTGGAATTGAGATTATTGTTGCAGTTAATAAGATTGATAAGCCTTCTGCTAATGTTGAGAGAGTTAAGCAGGAGCTTATGGAATACGAATTAGTAGCTGAAGAGTGGGGCGGTTCTACCATTTTCTGTCCTGTGTCAGCTCATACCAAAGAAGGTATTCAAAACCTCTTAGAGATGGTTCTTTTAACAGCTGAGGTTCTTGAGCTTAAGGCTAACAAGAATCGTAAGGCAAGAGGTGTTGTTATTGAGGCACAGCTTGATAAGACAAGAGGACCTGTTGCTACAATGCTTGTACAAAAGGGTACCTTAAGAGTTGGAGATTCAATCGTTGCAGCCAATGCCTATGGTAAGGTTAGAGCGATGGTTGATGATAAGGGTAAGAGAGTAAGTAAAGCAGGCCCATCTAAGCCTGTTAAGATTCTTGGTCTTAATGATGTTCCTATGGCTGGTGAGGTATTCTTATCTCCTCAGACAGAGAAGGAAGCAAGAAGCATGGCTGAGACATACAAGGCAGTTGGCCGTGAGCAAATGCTTAAGGATACCAAGATGAGACTTTCCTTAGATGACCTTTACGATCAGATTCAGGCAGGAAATGTCAAAGAACTTGCACTTATTGTTAAGGCTGATGTTCAGGGTTCTGTTGAGGCTGTTAAGAATAGCTTGCTTAAGCTTTCTAACGAAGAGGTTGTTATTAAGGTTATCCATGGTGGTGTTGGTGCAATTAGCGAGTCTGATGTAAGCTTAGCATCTGCGTCAAATGCTATTATCATTGGATTTAATGTAAGACCTGATGCAATGGCTAAGAGTGCTGCTGACCAGGAAGACGTTGATATTAGACTTTATAGCGTAATCTATAACGCTATTGAAGATATTGAAGCAGCTATGAAGGGTATGCTTGATCCTGTATTTGAGGAGAAGGTTATCGGTGAGGTTGAAGTTAGACAGTTGTTTAAGTCATCTGCAGCTGGTACTATCGCTGGCTCATACGTGCTTGACGGTAAGATTACTAAGGATTCTACTGTTAGAGTTACCCGTGATGGCGAGCAGATTCACGAAGGTAAGCTTGATTCACTTAAGCGTTTTAAGGATGATGCTAAGGAAGTTACCGCTGGCTATGAATGTGGTATCGTTTTAGAAGACTTTACTAATCTTAAAGAAGGCGATCATATGCAGGCATACATTATGGTAGAGGTACCTCGTAAGTAGGAGGCGCATTATGAGAAAAAATAGTGTAAAGAATACTCGTATCAGCGAAGAAGTAAGACGCGAAATGAGTATGATTATAGATCACAAGCTTAAGGATCCGCGCATTCATCCAATGACAACGGTTGTTGACTGCGAGGTGACACCGGACCTTAAGTTTTGTAAGGTATATATAAGTGTTTTAGGCGATGAGCAGGCTCAGGCCGAAACCTTAGAGGGATTAAAGAGTTCAGCTGGCTATGCAAGACGAGAGCTTGCTAGAACAGTTAACTTAAGAAATACACCTGAGATAACATTTGTCTTAGATCAATCAATTGAGTACGGAGTTAATATGTCACACAGACTCGATGAATTATTAGCTTCAAATGCTGATAAAGAAGAGACTGATGTAAATGATACTGACAGTGAAGAAGAACTAGATGATCCTATTGATGAGTCAGATGATGACGATTCTTTATAGGAGTTATAATTGGAGGGGTGCTTATGCAGAAGCATTTGATGGTTCGGTTTTGGCAGGCGGTTCAGTCAGCTAAAACTATAGCGATTGGTGGTCACAAGCGTCCAGATGGAGACTGCGTTGGTTCATGTATTGGCCTATATAATTACATAACTGAGACTTATCCTGAAAAGAAGGTTCAGGTTTATTTAGGCGAGTATATGCCAGAGTTTTCACTTCTTAAAGGCATAGAAAATGCAATTACCTGTCCTAATGAGGAGGCAGTAAAACGCGCTGTTTTTGATTCGCCAGAATATGATTTATTTATAGCGCTTGATACAAGCAATACAGAGAGACTAGAGTTTTTCAAAATATTTGACTCTGCGAGGGATAAGGTATTAGTAGATCATCATATTACTAACGAAAAATATGCTAGACTCAATCTTGTGTTTGAAGCAAGCTCTGCAGCTGAGGCGGTTTACGACTTAATTGGAGTTCATCGAAACAGACAATTACCGGAGGTTTCAAAAGCAGTTGCTGATGCTATTTATTTAGGAATTATTCACGATACAGGTGTGTTTAAGCACTCTAATACCACAAGACACACTATGGAAATAGCTGGAGTTTTACTTGAATGTGGAGTTAATTCAAGCGAGATGATTGATGGAACATTTTACCACAAGAGCTATATTCAGAACTTAATTATGGCTAGAGTTATTACTGAAAGCCGCTTATATGAAGATGGACAGATTATTTTAGGAATTGTTCCAAGAGAATATCTTGAACTTTATAATGCTTCAAAGCCAGATTTAGAGGGCATTGTAGATCAGCTGAGAATTACTGATGGCGTTGAAGTGGCTATATTTGCCTATGAAACAGAAGGTGAAGGCAAGTTTAAGTTTTCACTTAGGTCAAATACTAAAGTTGATGTAAGTACAATTGCTGTTAAATTTGCTGGTGGCGGTCACGTTAGAGCATCTGGCTGTACTATTGAAGGAACTGCTTTAGAGGGCGCAAACATGCTCATTGAAGAGATTAAAAAGCAGTTAGATTAATTTATATGTTTTTTTAAGCCCGAACTTAAATCTAGTTCGGGCTATTATTTAAGAATAGGAAAATGCTATTATATGGATGGAATAATTAATATATATAAGGAGAGCGGCTATACCTCACACGATGTTGTAGCTAGACTTAGAGGGATTCTTCATATAAAAAAGATAGGTCATACGGGGACCTTAGATCCTGAGGCGGTTGGTGTTTTGCCTTGTTGTATTGGTAAGGGAACTAAGTTAGTAGACTTAATTGCTGATAGGACAAAAGAGTATGAGGCGGTTATGAGACTTGGAATAAGAACTGACACTGAGGATATGACTGGTAAGATTCTGTCTCAATCGGAAGTTAATCTAACAGAAGATGAAATATCAAAAGTTATGACTTCATTTGTCGGCGATATTAAGCAGATTCCTCCTATGTATTCTGCCCTTAAGGTCAATGGCAAAAAACTTTATGAGCTTGCAAGAGAGGGCGTTGAGATTGAGAGAAAGGCAAGAGATATTAGCATTTTCAAAATAGAAGTTATTGAAATTAATTTACCTTTGGTTAGATTTAAATTAGAGTGTTCTAAGGGGACTTATGTCAGAAGTTTGTGCAGAGATATAGGTGAGAAATTAGGCTGTGGAGCATCGATGCAGAGCTTGATAAGGACAAGGGTTGGCATCTATAAGATTGAGGATGCTCTTAAGCTTGATGAAGTTGAAGCTTATGTCAAGGCTGGCAAAATAGAGAATTATATTAAAGCTGTGGATCAGTTTTTTGATAATTTGCCTAAGATCGTTATAGATGAAAGCCTGAATAAGAAGGCGGATAATGGTAATTCTTTTTTTAAGAATGAAATTAAAACTAATGAGAAAAGAGTATTAATTTATAAGGCTGATAATAAATTTATCGGGATTTATTACTATGATGATACTGATAAAATGTTTAAGCCAGAGAAGTTATTTTTTATATAAATTTTAGTTTAGGTAAGATTAGATGGATGTAAAATATTATCACACCCCTGTGAAAGCAACATTTCCGCCAAGTGTTATAGCGCTTGGTAAGTTTGATGGAATTCATAAGGGACACCAAGAATTAATAAAAAAAGTCATTGAGAATAAGGATGATAGTTTAGTTAGCGCTGTTTTTACATTTGATAAAACTATCTTAAATTTCACTGAAGAAGGGCTTTTGCCACTTCTTAATGAGGATGAGAGAATTGTTATTTTTAATGAATTAGGTATTGAGTATATAGCCTGTTATTCCTTTGATGATTCATTAAAAAATCTTAGCAGAGAGAGCTTTGTTGAAGAGATTTTAATAAAGAGACTCAATGCTAAAAAAGTGGTGATCGGCGAGGATTTTAGGTTTGGAAAAGGGCGTGAGGGTGATGTTAGCTGGCTTAACAGCGTAAAGGATAGCTATAATTTAGAGCTTATTGTAGTGCCAGATTTAGCAGATGATGATGGCAGAATAAGCAGCTCAAGAATAAGAGATTGTCTAATTAAGGCTGATATTAAGGCTGCTAATAAGATGCTTGGCAGACCTTATTCTATATCAGGAAGGATTATTCATGGAAGAGAACTTGGAAGAACTATAGGAATACCAACAACCAATGTAAAAATGCCGAAGGAACAGTTTGTACCAGCCTTAGGTGTCTATATAACCAAGAGCACTATAGATGCTAAGGAGTATTATGGCATTTCTAATCTTGGTTTTAAGCCTACGGTTAATGGCAAGCATTTGCTTTGCGAAACTAATCTCTTTAACTTCTATGATGATGTTTATGACAGGGATATGAAGGTAGAATTTTTAGAATACATTAGGCCTGAGAAAAAGTTTTCATCAGTAATGGAACTACAAGAGGAAATGAAGCGAAATATTTTATACGCAAAAAGCTATGTAAGAGAGCATTTTAACAAATAAAATGCTTTACAATTAAATCTGCCTGTGATATAATCGCTAATGTTTGATGACCGCTACGCAGAATTAGGATACTCCAACCTATAACTTCGTAGTTGGCGTATATACTATTATGAAAGGAGAACAATGCTATGGTAACTAAGGAAATGAAGCAGGAGATTATCAATACTTACGGTAAGGACAGTAATGATACAGGTTCTGTAGAGGTTCAGGTTGCATTACTTACAGCACGTATTAAGGATCTTAACCAGCATTTGGATGTTAATCCTAAGGATCATCATTCAAGAAGGGGTTTGTTAAAGATGGTTGGACAGAGACGTCGCTTGTTAGCATACCTTAAGGCTAAGGATATCGAGGGATATCGTTCACTTATTGAGAAGCTTGGTCTTAGAAAGTAAGATTACAACGCGGGGAGCTTTTTTAAGCTCCCCTTTTTATTGCTAGAAGGGGGATTGACCTATGGTTTTAGATGGTGGAATTGTACTAGAAGGTGGCGGGATGAGAGGCTTTTATACCGCTGGCGTTCTAGATTATTTTATAAAGAGAGATACATATTTTAGAGATTGCTTTGGTGTCTCTGCAGGTGCAACTCAAGGCTGTAATTATCTTTCAGGGCAGAGAAAAAGAGGTATCAAAATTGTACTAAAATATATGAAAGAAAAACAGTACGCATCAGCAATAGCTAAACTTATTACTGGTGATTTTTATGAGCGAAAGTTTCACACTGATACAGTACCTAATCTTTTGATTCCTTATGATTATGAGGCAGCCTTAAACAGCCCTATGAATTTTTATGCAGTAGTGACAGACTGTGATACAGGAAAGGCTGTTTATAGAAAGTCCAATGACGTAAATGCTAATATGGACTGGATATGGGCTTCAGGAGCTTTGCCATTTTTTACCAAGATAGTTGAGATAGATGGTGGTCATTATCTTGACGGTGGACTAGCTGACTCAATCCCGGTTAAGAAGGCAAGTGAATTAAACAAGAAAAATGTTGTCGTTTTAACAAGAGATGCAGAGTATAGAAAAAAGCCATCTAAAAAGACGGTCGCACTTATGAAGGGCGTATATAGAAAATATCCTAATCTTGTCGAGGCGGTTAAGGATAGACCGGAAGTATATAATGAGACACTAGATTATATTAAAGAACAGGAAGAGGCTGGCAACTTGTTTGTAATCAGACCTAAAGAACCTGTCACAATAGGAAGATTAGAGAAGGATGAGGATGCGATAAAAGCACTCTATAAAGAGGGAGTTTTAGATGCTAAAGATTGCTACGATAAAATGATAGAATTTTTTAATAAATAGGAGTTTTTATGACACAGGTTAAGATTGGAAAAACAATACTAGGAGATGGTAGAACAAAAATTGCTGTCCCAATTGTTGGAAGAAATAATGTTGAGATAGAAGAGCAGATATTTAATAACGCTAAACACACGCCTGATTTGATAGAAATTAGAGCGGATTATTATGAGTCACTTTTTGAAAAAGGCAAGTTAATTAACATGCTAGAAAATGCTAAAAAGTTAGCTAATGATATTCCGATTTTATTTACAATAAGAACCAAAAATGAAGGCGGAGAAATAGCAATTAACTATGAGCTATATTCTGATTTATTAATTAGTGTAGCGATGAGTGGCTTTGTTGATGCGGTTGATGTCGAGGGTTATTTTAAGGATGATGTTAAGCCTTTAATAGCAAACTTAAAATCGCATAATGTTGTTGTTATAGCATCATATCATAATTTTGAGTCTACCCCTGGTCAGACTGAATTGGTTATGAAATTAGGTAAGCTTATGAAAACAGGAGCAGATGTTGTCAAACTTGCTGTAATGCCCAATTCGCCAAGAGATGTTCTTAATCTTATGGAGGCGACTTTAGGCACCGAGGAGAGATATCCGGATACGCCTATGATTACGATGTCTATGGGACCATTAGGAATGATAAGCAGGATAGGCGGAGCCGCCTTTGGCAGCTGCCTTTCATTTGCCAATGCCGGCAAGGCATCAGCGCCAGGTCAGCTTGAAATAGAAGAACTTAGATCTTTGGTTAATCAAATGTCGTAAATTACTAGTAATTTATTATGGTAAAATATTAGCTAAAGTGTTATAATAGACAGGCGTGAGTATTCCCGTTAATGTGACCTTTTCACATAAAGCCGAGACTTCTTAAGAATAGGCTGGTTTTGCCTATTGCTAAGTGGTTTCGGGCGGGGATCTCATAGTATATATTATATTATGGGTATAAACCCGAAAGGAGATTTAACATGGCATACAAGAGTTTTAGTATGGACCTTGCTGGAAGAACATTGACAGTTGATGTTGATAGAGTCGGCAAGCAGGCTAATGGATGCGCATTTATGCACTATGGAGATACTACAGTGCTTTCAACTGCAACAGCATCTGAGAAGCCAAGAGATGGTATTGATTTCTTCCCACTCTCAGTTGAGTTTGAGGAGAAGATGTACGCAGTTGGTAAGATTCCAGGAGGATTTAACAAGCGTGAGGGTAAGGCATCTGAGAATTCAGTACTTACAGCCCGCGTTATTGATAGACCAATGCGTCCTTTATTCCCAAAGGATTATCGTAATGATGTTACACTTAACAACTTAGTTATGAGTGTAGATCCAGATTGCCGCCCAGAGTTAGTTGCGATGCTTGGTTCTGCTATCGCAACAAGCATTTCTGACATTCCGTTTGATGGCCCTTGTGCAATGACACAGATGGGTATGATTAATGGTGAGTTCATCGTTAACCCTACTCAGGAGCAGTGGGCATCAGGTGATCTTAAGCTTACAGTTGCTTCAACTAAAGAGAAGGTTATCATGATTGAGGCTGGTGCTAACTTAATTTCAGACGAGAAGATGATTGAGGCTATTTACAAATGCCACGATGTTAACCAGACAATTATTGAGTTTATTGAGAATATTGTTTCGGCATGTGGTAAGGCTAAGCATGAGTATGAGCACTATGTAATCCCTGAGGATATGTTTAACAAGATTAAAGAAATCGTTCCTCCAGAGGATATGGAGAAGGCTGTATTTACAGATGAGAAGCAGGTTCGCGAGGAGAATATCAGACAGGTTACAGCTAAATTAGAGGAAGCATTTGCTGATAACGAAGAGTATCTTGCACTCCTTGGAGATGCAGTATATCAGTATCAGAAGAAGACGGTTCGTAAGATGATCTTAAAGGATCACAAGCGTCCTGATGGAAGAGCAATTGATCAGATTAGACCACTTGCTGCTGAGACAGATTTGATTCCTAGAGTTCATGGTTCAGCTATGTTTACTCGTGGACAGACTCAGATTTGTAATGTTGTTACACTAGCTCCACTTGCTGAGGCTCAGAAGGTAGATGGCTTAGATGACAATGTAACTAAGAAGCGTTATATCCATCATTATAACTTCCCTTCATACTCAGTTGGAGAGACTAAGCCTTCAAGAGGACCAGGACGTCGTGAGATTGGACACGGAGCTTTGGCAGAGAGAGCACTTTTACCAGTGCTTCCTTCAGAGGAGGAGTTCCCATATGCAATCCGTTCAGTATCAGAGACATTTGAGTCTAATGGTTCTACTTCAATGGCATCTACATGTTCATCATGTATGTCATTAATGGCAGCTGGTGTTCCACTTAAGGACATGGTTGCTGGTATCTCATGTGGTCTTGTTACAGGAGATACAGATGATGATTATTTAGTACTTACAGATATTCAGGGATTAGAGGATTTCTTCGGAGATATGGACTTTAAGGTTACAGGTACTCACGAGGGAATCAGTGCAATCCAGATGGACATTAAGATTCATGGACTTACAAGACCTATCGTTGAGGAGGCTATTCGCCGTGCTCACGAGGCTCGTAACTTTATCATGGATGAGTGTATGAGCAATGCAATCTCTGAGCCAAGAGATCACGTTGGAGAGTATGCTCCTAAGATTATCCAGACTAAGATTGATGTTGAGAAGATCAGCGAAGTTATCGGTCAGCGCGGTAAGACCATCAACAAGATTATTGATGAGACAGGCGTTAAGATTGATATCAGCGAGGACGGCGTAGTATTTATCTGCGGCGTTGAGCAGGAGGGCATGGATAAGGCTCTTAAGATCGTTCGCTCAATCGTTGATCCTATCGAAGTAGGCGCTACATACGAGGGCGAGGTCGTTCGCATTATGAACTTCGGAGCATTCGTACAGCTTTCACCTAACAAGGATGGATTGATTCATATTTCTAAGCTTGCTAAGGAGAGGGTTGAGAAGGTAGAGGACGTTGTCAACATCGGTGATAAGGTTAAGGTTAAGGTACTTGAGGTTGACAGAATGGGTCGTATCAATCTTCAGCTTACAGAGAAGCTATAATAATAGCTTATAATTTTGATTTCACTTTAGTGGAGGCTGATTATTCAGCTTCCACTTTGTTAATTATAATTGCAATCTGGGGGCAGGTATATTTTTTAATTCTTAAGGAGAATTATTTATGTTTAAGAGATTTTTTAGCCTTCTTATGGTTTTTGTTGTAGTTTTTGTTAATGCTAATTTCTATAAGGCTTTTGCATCGGAAGATGTTTCTATTGATAATCCTGCGTCGTCTGATGCAGAATGTATAGTTGTAACTGATGAAGAGAGCGCTGATAAGATAATTGCAAATGCTATTGATATGGCGGAAGATGATGAGACAGATTCTGCAAAAACATCTTCTAAAGCAGATGCTTTAGATGATAAAACTGATATAACTATGGTGTCTAAGTCTGTTAATCATGAAGCAAGTCTAGATAGTGATTTATCAATATCAAATGCTTCAACTGACGCATCTTCAAATGCATCATCAGATTCGCTTAACCCTAATGAAGGTTTTACAACTAAATCTCAGACTTCCAAAATATATTTGACTGCCCATGGAAAGAGTAAGGTTGTTGTCAAATGGAAAGCGGTAAAGGGTGCCAATAAATACCGTATCTATAGAAAAGTAGCAGGCGGCTCTTTTAAATTGCTTAAAGTTAAAGCCAAGAAGAAATATGTAGATAAAACTGTTAAATATGGTAAGACTTACACATATAAAATTGTTCCAATAAGAAAGACATTAAAGGCTAGTGCTAATGCATCAACTGATGCGGCTAATTTAGCTGATACAGATGTCATATATGCTGACAATGAAACTGCAAGCCAAACAACTATAGCTGGTGAAGAAATAGATAACAGCGCATCATCAGATGCATATAGTAGCGTATCGTCAGATGCGTCAAGTAACGCTTCTGCTGATACTGATAAATATAACATAATAGTCGGGAAAGCCAAGAAGATAAAGTTTATTAACAATCAGATAGTAGCTACTGATCATCAAAAATACACATACTCTGAGCTTCAATCTGACATTTCCTTACTAAAGAAGAATTATCACGGCTTAGTATCATCTGAGATATTTGGTAAGACTGAAGATAACAGAAATATGTACGATGTTATTATAGGCAATAAAGATGCCAAGAAATGCTTAATGGTTGTAGCAACCTTGCATGCGAGAGAGTATATGACAAGCATGGTTACCATGTCGCAGATAGAGTATTATTTGCAGAATTACTATGGCAAGCTTGATGGCAAGTCGGTTGAGACTACGCTCAATAAAGTATGCATTCATTTCGTACCTATGGCGAATCCGGACGGTGTTTGCATTTGCCAATCGGGCTTTGACTCTATAAGGAACGCAACGCTTCGTGCTAATCTTAAAAAGATGTACGGCAGTGCGAGTCAGTGGAAGTCAAATGCAAGGGGCGTTGACCTCAACAGAAACTATCCATATTGTTTTAAGGTTAGAGGCATAAGAGGACAAGAGGGTTATTCAGGGCCAAGCGCGGCGAGTGAGTCTGAGACTAAGGCCTTAGTCAGCCTTATTAAAGAACTTAAAAAGTCTGATAGATTAAAGGGCGCAGTTAACTATCACACGATGGGTAGCATTATTTTTGGGGATATTAAGGCGTCTGCGGCAGCCTATTCATACACCAAGAAAATGTATGATGTTGCCAAGAAAACCACTGGTTACGCATCAAGCTTTTCGGTTGGATATACATCAACAGGATATGGCAATTTAAGAGAATACTATATGTATTCAAACAAGATACCGAGCATAACTATTGAGGTGGGTTGGCTTACTAATCCTGTGCCAATATCTCAATTTAGTTCAATATGGAGTAGAAATAAACTTCTTGTTATAAGAGAGGCTAGAATTTTTCAGTAAATAAAGAACAAATGAAAGCGGGGCGAAGAATATGCCAATAAGAATAGACAATGACATACCGGTAAAGAAGACATTAGAAGATGAGAACATATTTGTGATGGACGAGAATCGTGCTATGAGCCAGGACATTCGTCCACTTGAGATTCTTATATTAAACCTTATGCCTTTAAAAGAGAATACAGAATTAGACTTGTTTAGAAGCCTTTCTAATACACCTTTGCAGCTTAATATTACTCTTATAAGAACAAGTTCATATGAGAGTAAGCACACTGATAAAGAGCATTTAGAGCGCTTTTATTCAACATTTGAAGAAGTGAAAAAGAGAAAGTTTGACGGCTTTATAATCACTGGTGCGCCAGTAGAGAAGATGGATTTTGAAGAGGTTGAATACTGGGATGAGTTAAAGGAGATTATGGACTGGTCTGAGAAAAATGTTACATCGACTATCCACATTTGCTGGGGAGCTCAGGCTGGACTTTATTACCGATATGGCATTCCAAAGCTTGATCTTCCTAAGAAGCTATCAGGCGTATATAAGTATAAGACCTATCATAGAAAGACTCCTTTAGTAAGAGGCTTTGATGATAGTTTTATGGTTCCGCAATCTAGATATACAGAAGCGTCAAGAACAGCGATTAAGGCAAATGACAGACTTGAAATAGTTGCTGATTCTAAGAATTATGGAGCATACTTAATAATAGGTGACGAGGGCAAGAATATATTTGTAACAGGTCACCCAGAATATGATGTCATGACGCTTGATAAGGAATATAAAAGAGATATTGATAGAGGCCTAGACCCTGACATCCCAGAGAATTATTATCCAAACGATGATCCAGAAAACCATCCAAGTAAAAGCTGGAGATGCCATGCCAATACCCTATATTATAACTGGCTTAACTATTATGTATATCAGGTTACTCCTTATGTTTTGTAATCAATAAAGCTTTAGGGCACGAGAAAACTCGTGCCTTTTTTTAGGGGAGAAGAGGCTTGATTCCGTCATCATCTACACTCTGAGCGGAGCACATTGTGCTCCGCTGATTGCGAACGTCAAAGACTGTCTTTCTTACATTAATGTGTCATTCTGAGCGAAGCGAAGAATCTTTTAAGATCCTTTTGAAGTTGAATAGTTTATACAGGGAAATGTTAGTTTTACGCACAATATGACTACTTGTTATATTATGCGTATTGTTTTATAATTAGTTATAAGAGTAATATTTGCAAGATATTTTGGAGGATGTATTATGTTTAATGATAAGAGATTTATATGTGTGTTGTTTACGCTGTTTTCATGTATACTGATTTCAGTTTGCTTTGTCGAGGGACTCAAGGTGCATGCAGCCGACAGAAAAGAGTATGTTACGAAGATTAATACTGCTAAAGAGAAGGCTTTAAAGGCAGATATATTAGGTGTTGAAGGCACTGTTGGGTGGTCGGATGGACATCAGATAAGGCGTAACATCCTTGAAGATAACATTTCCCGTATAGCCCATATGGTTGAATATATTAAAGAATCTTTTGCGCAGAATGATGCGACTTTGGATTACTGGTTCGATGTTAAGAAGGATATCAGATATTACTATGATAACGGCAGGAAGCAGTATATGTTTGAGCCACAGACTTATTATGATGACTATAAAGATTATCTTAATCTTGAATACTATCTTGATAATGAGAATGTTGATGGAGCTGACATAAGCGGTGATGCAGTATATAAGGCAATCGGAGATGAGATTGTTGTTAAGTATTATAAAGATATTTATGTAAGTGGTGATGATACTGTTATAAGCTCAGATGGTAAGGCGGTAGAATGCTTTGTGGTGTCCCATTTGACTGAATATGAAGCTCCAAAATTAACTGTTATTAATGGAAATGACGACGCTGTTATCAATACAGATAAAGATTTGAATAACAGAGTATATAATACAGCTGCTGATGATAAGCTTAAAGAAATCTTTGATGCATATAAGAATATAGTTCATTACTATAATAAAGATGATTACCTGATAGGTAAAGATGACGGCAAGATTTATATGATTATAAATTGCCAGAGTAAAGATGGGGTTACGTCCGAAGAGACAACTGTTGATTTTTATTATCCTACCGATAATGTTGTTATCCCGACAGATTATACGAAAGCACCATCGCTGATAAAGAACATTCTGATTGATTATAATGGGATGTATTATTGTTCGTCATACGAAGGCAAGAATACAGTTCTGAAGTTAAGTTCATGTAAGACTAAGAAGGCGAAGAAGCGTAATAAACTTGTTGTTCCTAATACGGTGAAGTACAACAATCGCTCGTATAAAGTCATAGGCGTTGATTCCAGGGCGTTTTTCTATAATGAGCATGTACAAAACATTACTCTTGGAGCAAATGTTACAGAGATTGGGAAGGAAGCCTTCTTTGGTTGCTCTAAGATTAAGAAGGTTACTGTTAAGTCTAAGCATCTTAAAAAGATTTCTAAAGAGGCGTTTTATACCGATGGTAATAAGTTTACACTGAAGGTTCCTAAAGGTAAGAAGAAGGCGTACAAGAAACTT
>JAIKVP010000108.1 GCA_024685635.1 Lachnospiraceae bacterium | reverse complement strand
AAGATAAGCTCAGTGTCCTTGATCTTCTCTATATTAAGAATTCTAAAGCTTTCGTCTATTGTCATGATAACCGCTCCTTATCAAATGCTATTATAAAAATATTATAGCACAAAAAAACCTCGGTGTCTTTTAACACCGAGGTTAATATACGTTTTATTATAATTATTTAATAATTATTTGTAGCTCTTGTATTTAGCAAGTGCATCGTCATACTTCTTCTGAGCGGCATCGACAGCGTTCTTTGCAGTAGCTTCAGCAGCCTTAGCATCTGTAAGTTCCTTCTGTGCAGTAGTAAGCTTAGCATTAGCGGAAGTAGCCTCAGCAGAAGCAGTAGCGTTACTTGAAGCATCAGCAGAAGCGAGCTTAGCGTTAGCAGAAGCAGCCTCAGCAGAAGCAGCAGTTACTTTAGCCTCAGCAGAAGCAGTAGCCTTTTTAGTAGCCTCATATGATGCAGTAGCAGTTGTTAACTCTTTCTCAGCAGCTACAGCGTCCTTAGAAGCAGCATCCTTAGAAGCAGCGTTGCTAGAAGCATTGCTAGAAGCGTTGCTAGAAGCATTGCTAGAAGCATTGCTAGAAGCGTTGCTAGAAGCATTGCTAGAAGCGTTGCTAGATGCATCCTTAGAAGCAGCGTCCTTAGAAGCGTTGCTAGATGCGTCACTAGAAGCCTTAGCATCACCTGAAGCAGCAGCCTTAGCAGCCTCTAACTCTTTGTTAGCAGCAGCTAAATCAGCCTCAGCAGCCTTAACAGCAGCGTCAGCAGCAGTCTGAGCAGCCTTAGCATCTGTAAGTTCCTTCTGTGCAGTAGCGAGTGCAGCGTCAGCAGAAGCAGCCTCAGCAGAAGCAGCAGCATAAGCAGCAGCGTCAGCAGAAGATGTCTTAGCAAGTTTAGCCTTAGCAGCCTCAGCGTTAGCAGAAGCGGTAGCTAATTTAGCCTCAGCAGAAGCAACAGCCTTCTTAGCAGCCTCAGCAGAAGCCTTAGCAGTATTAAGAGCAGCAGTAGCATCCTTAACCTTAGCCTCAGCAGATGCTACAGTAGGAGCTGCCTGAGTTGTAGCTGCCTCAGTTGTTGTAGTAGTAGCCTCTGTTGTACTAGCTGCAGCAGCCTTCTTAACCTTAATAGTGAATGTCTTCTTGATTACTTTCTTTTTTGCGTTCTTCTTAACTGTTTTAATTGTAATCTTAGCTGTACCAGCCTTCTTAGCTGTAAGCTTGAAAGAACCCTTCTTACCAGGGTTAACACATTTAACCTTAGTTACCTTAACAACAGCCTTCTTGCTTGAAGTTACTTTGAACTTACCGAATGCCTTGTTCTTCTTAGTAGCCTTGACAGTAGCCTTGACAGTAACCTTAACTGTCTTGCTAGCACCAACCTTCATAGTTGTGGTTTTCTTAAGGCCTGTTACTTTAACAGACTTAACAACCTTTTTAGCAGCGCTTGCGTTGTTAACAGAAGCGAATGCTGTTGTGAACACGAGTGCAAATGCTAAAACAAATGCACATAACCTTTTGGTTTTCTTCATTTTGTTTCCTCCTTAGAAATATTGTTGAGAATAAATGTTGCTTAATTTTAAGCGTCTTCCGTTGTGTATTGTATCATTATATTTCTATATAATCAACAAATTTTTTGTGAAGTTTTGAAATTCACATTTTCTTTAGAATGAATATAGACCACATAATAAGAAAAAACAGCCTGTCTAACATTTGTTAAACAGACTGTTTCTGAATCTTTATGTAATCTAATTGAATGCTATCTTTTCTTTTTAGGGCTTATCTTGTTTTGCTTATCTACAAGCTTCATAAACTCGTCGCCTGCAATTGGCTTAGAGAAGTAGTAACCCTGAATATAGTCAATTCCAAGCTTTCTCATGGCATCTAACTGTTCCCTGGTCTCGACACCTTCTGATACGCATTTTAGGCCCATATCATGAGCCATGTTGACGATAGTGGTCATAACCTTGTTAGCTCTTTCGTTCTTAAAATAAGCCTGGGTTAAGTCCATATCAAACTTAACGATTGCGACCGGCATATCTATAATGTAGTTTAGGTTAGCCTCACCGCTTCCGAAATCGTCTAAGCAGAACTGAAAACCGTAGTCGACCATTTTCTGCATGTTAGCTATAACATTTTCTCTTGAGTGAATGGTAGAGGACTCAGTTAACTCTAGGTTGATCAAATCAGGTGTAATGTCATAGTTGTCGATTATTTGCTTAAGCTCCTCAGCTATTCGTTTCTTTTCGCACTGAACAACTGACAAGTTTACTTCTATATAATGCATACCGTGTTCTCGGATACGGTTGTTATGTATGAACTGACAGCTCTTTTTGAAAATGATGGTTCCAAGCTCTTTAATCTGGCCTGTCGATTCAGCTACAGGAATAAAGCGACCTGGTGAAACCAAGTTGCCGTCCTTATCAAGCATTCTAACCAAAGCCTCAGCCGATACGAACTTGTCCTCGGCAGTAGAGTAGATTGGCTGATAGTGAACTACTATACGATCGTCCCTGATAGCGTCCTGAATCTCGCCCTTTATGATGTTAAATTCTCTGGTTTCTGCTATTTGTGTAGCGTCGACATTTATGATTCTCTCTTCAGAATAGGCCATGCCGGAATTTAGCTGGCGATTAAGCATAGCGTTAATCTCTTCGGCATTTTCTGCAACGGAGCTGTCCTCCATGACAAAGTAAACTGGAGTAATCATAACTGCTGGCTCTCTCTTAGGATCATAATCCCAGTAGCGCTTAAAACGTTTTCTGATCATTTCAAATGTGTCATTTAAATCGTCTACATTGTCAAATGCCATAGTAAAGCCAAATGTAGAATTTCTAAAGGTTTGGGCATTCTTGAAATTGAGCAGATATTCAGTAATAGCCTTAGTTAGGAGAGGATTCTCATAGCTGTCGGCCGTTCTGTCTGAACGATAGTTAATAAATATAGTAAGAGTGGCAAACTGTCTGCCCCAGCTATATTTCTCTGCCATGTATAGCTTTAGCATCTCTGCGTTAAATACACCGGTAGAGCGGTCTGTTCCTACCATCGGATTCTCTAAGAGTGCATAGATAATCATAACAGCAACAGCACTGCCAAAGCCAACTAACAAGAGAGCATTGTTTATCATCTGAATTGATGCACATAAAATCCATAGAATAAGCCACAAACGCATTACTATTAATCGCTGTGGATTCATGTATTTGCTATATATCGTAACTAATGCAAACATCAAAACAATTGCAAAAAATGCAAATATATAAGTTGTTTGAATGGCAGGACCGTATGTAAAGATAACGCTTCCTTCAACGTGATACTTAATAGGAAGTATCGCCACAATAATTGCCCCTGCTAAAAAGTATACTATAGAAGATACTTGCGCAATTCTAAAATGCTTGTAGCTTAAGACGTCATACAGGGTATAAATAAGGCATACTGTAGCTTCTAATACTAATGCTATAGGATATGCCTTACAGATGAAGTCTAGAAAAGATTGACTTATTTTGTCCATATGAGTAATTGCCACGATTGAGATGATATCAAGTGCTACACTTATTATAGAAACAAAGAGAATGTTTAAGAACAATATCTCTGAATAGAGTTTAACCTTTCTTTGAAAAGAATAAAGAAGAAGGATGACAAGCAATATAATTAATGCACATATTTGAAATTTGATGTTCATATTGCCGCCTCCTTTGCTAATTTTAAGCGTCCTTGCTCAAAAAATGGTGCATGACCATGTACACAAAGTCATACACCATAATATTAACATAATTTAAACATTTTCACAAGAAAATCGGCAAAATAAGACGAATATTTCGTTATTTTAACCAATGCTTAATTATACTGTAAGTTTTTTGAGAATCTCATTACTTCTCTTAACGAATTCCGTCATCTGCTCTGCAGGAAGAGGGTGGTTAGCAAGTACAGCTAAGTCATATAACTGCTTAACTACAAGCTCAGTTGTATCGCCTTCCTTGTTGTCAATCACATACTTAACAAGATCGTTGTTGGCATTTAATACTAAGGTCTCACCCTCGCCACCAAACATAGCTGGATCGATTCCGTCGCCCATACCCATGCCGTAAGCCTTCATCATTTCTGCCATTCTTCTACTGTCCTCTGACACGGTGAGCATGGAAGAAATGTCAGCGTTCTTAAGCTTGTCGACTTTGACATTTAACTTGTCATTATCTAATACCTTCTTAAAGGTCTCGGTTAAGCTCTCGGTGATATCCTTAAGCTCGTCCTCTGATACCTCTTCCTTAAAGTTCTCAAGGTCTGCGTCAATTCTTAAGAATTTGACATCTGAGTTAGCCTGCTCTAGGTGGGTGATAAATGGGTTGTCGATATTGTGATCAAGCAATACGGCGTCCATTCCCTCATCCTCAAACATCTTGATATAAGAGGCTTGCTCTAGCTTATCTGTTATATAAAATACCTTGTTCTCGTACTTCTCCTTGCCGGCTTCAAGATACTCAGGTAAAGTGACATATTTGCCCTCAATGTTTTTGAATAAAATGTAGTCGGTCATCTTCTCGTTGAACTTATCATCCTTTAAGCAGCCAAACTTGATGAAAGGAGATAAATCATCCCAGAATTTCTCATATTCTTCCTTGTCGGTCTTACACATTCCAGCTAGCTTATCAGCAACCTTCTTGGTGATATAGTCGCTGATTTTCTTGACGAAACCGTCGTTCTGCAAGGCTGAACGAGAAACATTAAGTGGAAGATCAGGGCAATCAATTACACCCTTTAATAACATTAAGAATTCAGGAATTACTTCCTTGATATTGTCAGCGATAAATACCTGGTTGTTATAAAGCTTAATTGTTCCCTCTAGAGTGTCATACTCAGTATTTAGCTTAGGAAAATATAGGATTCCTTTTAGGTTGAATGGATAGTCCATATTTAGGTGAATCCAGAATAAAGGCTCCTTAAAGTCTCTAAATACCTTTCTATAAAAGTCTTTATATTCCTCTTCAGTGCAATCATTAGGATGCTTAGTCCAAAGTGGGCTTGGGTCATTAACTGGCTTAGGGCCTTCATTTTCCTTAGTTTCTGCTTCTTCGCCTTCTGCCTCAGTCTTTTCTTCACTAGTATCTACATCAATAACCTCGTCCTTCTTCTCTAGTGCCTCGTCAGCATTGGTAAAGAAGATAGGTACAGGCATAAATGAGCAGTACTTATCAAGGATCTCTTTAACTCTGAACTCGTTAGAGAACTCATAGCAGTCTTCATTTAAGTAAAGAGTAATCTTGGTTCCTCTATCAGTCTTGTCGCCAGCGCTCATTTCGTACTCGGTGCCGCCTTCGCACTCCCAATGAACTGGCTTGGTGCCCTTTCTATAAGACTTGGTATCGATTGTAACCTTGTCAGCAACCATAAATGCAGAATAAAAACCAAGTCCGAAGTGACCGATAATCTGCTCCTCATTGGCCTTATCTTTATATTTCTCTAAAAATGCAGCAGCGCCAGAAAATGCTATCTGATTGATATATTCATTAACCTCGTCCTTGGTCATACCAAGACCGTTATCAATAATAGTAAGAGTCTTGTCCTTAGAACTTGCTATTACATCGATTTTGTAGTTTTCATCATCAGCTGGTGTAAACTCGCCCATGATATCGAGCTTCTTCAACTTAGTGATGGCATCGCAGCCGTTACTTACAAGCTCTCTTAGAAAAATGTCGTGATCTGAGTAGAGCCATTTTTTGATAATAGGAAATATGTTCTCGCTATTTATCGAGAGACTACCTTTGTTTACTTTGTTTTCTGCCATTAAAAACATCTCCTTGCTTAATTTTTAAGATAATATAATAATAATCTCGCAAATGATGAATGTCAAGAAAAAAATTAGCACTCATTTTAAGTGAGTGCTAACAAAAAATCTTTTATTATATTTAAAAAGCGCGATAGATTATTCTTCAAAGTCAATAGATTTGCTCGCTAAGAGGCGCTTTATAGCATTTTCAAATGCGTTATCTAAGCTTTTGTCCATTGAGAAAACGCTGTAAGAAGAGCCACTGGTAATTAGGAGTTCTTCATTTTTGTAAATGATGTTGATAAACAGTCCTTCAACCTGATCGATTGTAAAGTCGTGAGATGAGCTGTTAAAGAGGATCTCAAGACTCTTTTTGCTGGTAGTTAAGACAATGTTAAAGTTAAGAGGGAGCTTATTACCTTTTATCATTGTTGTGATTAGGCTTTTAAGCTGGCTCCACTGTTTATAGCTATCCTTTAGCATATTTTCCTTTTCTTCACTGTCAAAGAAGTCAGAATTCAGGTGACCGTCTATTTCATAGTTTATGTCGTGGTTTATGTTTGCCTTAACTAGAAGAAAGTTATCAAATAGTTCTCCTACAAACATTTCCCTCATAAATTGCTTTATATCCTTAATTGAAACTGCCAGCATTATAAGCTCCTTTGTTTAAGCGTCTTAGCCCTTGTTAAGCTTAGACCTCTTGCTATTATTTTTGGTCTTTATTTGGTTCGCTATTATTATTTTGGTCGTTATCATTTGCCTTATTTTTCTTCTCTTTCTTATTCTTCTTTCTCTTTACAAGGAAAATGATAAACTTAACAATTCCAAATACAATCAAGAAGAGTACAACTAATATAGGAAGAGCATTGATTAAGAAGAAGAGTAGATTCTCAAGGAAGCCTAAGAAGTTCTCTCCTGACTCAGATAGGGTATTCTTAAGCCTGTCAGCAAATGTGCTGTCGTCACCTTCTTCAATAACCGCAACCTCTCTTAGGGAAATGTTGACATAGCTATAAGCGACATCTGTCTCTATCTGAGATTTTCTAGTCTTAAGCTGTGCTATTGTCACCTGAAGGTTAGTCAAGGTCTCCTCAAGCTTAATTAAAGCCTGCTCGTCCTTAATAGTCTTAATCTGCTCGATATATCTTGCTTCCTTAGCTTCGTATATCTCTAAAGCCTTGGCGGTGTCTGAATATTCCTGTGATACATTTTCTGCATTTGAATTCTTGCTCTTTATGGTTCCGACATCGCCAGTAGACTCCATGAAATCTTCGTATTTATTAGAGGCTACGCGGATGTTTGCTGTGTAATTCTTATAGTAATCTGAGGTCAAATTCTCTGACTCTAAAAATGCATCATAATCCTTGATCATATTCTTAATCTTTTCGTAGGACTCGTCAAATTTAGTTGACTCTATTGATACATTGCCTCTATAAACAAGCATATCCTTGTTGATTGTAGCTGTGCTAGCAGCTGCCTTAGCAGTAACTGTTGAGTCAAGGTCTACATTAGAGTCGCTTGCCTCGCTATACTCATCACTAGCCTCATCATAGCTTTCGTCAGTCATAACATCAGCGTTTTTGGCCTCGGCTGCGCTATATTCATCAATGCCAGTAGAGTAGCCACCTTCGTCATATTCACCCATGTCATACGCTGGCTCGTTATTTTTATCTGCTGTAGTATAGCCCTTATTAGAGTTGCCACATCCTGCAAATGATAGGGCCATCACCATTACTAATAAATATACAATTATTTTTTTCATAATAATCCCTCGCTTTCGTTAATTACAAAGAACTTATGCTCTTCGTAATATTAGTCATTCATACTCCTTAATCTGTTGCAAAAAATTTTTAATTAGTATATCACAATGTCTAATCAATTCCAACATTTGCTGGATATAAAAATAGGTGGAATAATTGCCGCAATAATGATATAATTGATTGGATAATTTTATTAAGAGAGGAGGAGTGTAATGTTTACTTGTGAGAATTGTGGCGGCGCCCTAAGGTTTGATATAGCCAGCGGCAAGCTGATATGCGATTCCTGTCTTAGCACATATGCGGTTGGCAGTGTTAAGGATGCTCAGGCAGCAGAAGAGTCCGAAGAGATGGATGCTAAGGTTTTTCGCTGTCCACAGTGCGGTGGTGAGATAATGACCATTGACGAGGCAGCTGCGGCATTTTGTAGTTACTGTGGCTCATCTAATGTGCTTGAGAGCAGAATGACAGGGGTCAAGAAACCAAAGTACATTATTCCGTTTAAGAAGACCAAAGAGGATTGTAAAGAGTTATATCTTTCTAAGGTTAAGAAGAATATTTTTGCACCTAAGGAACTTAGAAATCCAGCCTATCTTGACAGATTTAGAGGTATTTATACACCTTACTGGATTTATGGAATTGATATTGATGCAGATGCATCTTTTGAGGGTGAAGAGAGTCACAGACGTGGAGATTACATCATTGAGGATACTTATATGATGACTTGCCATGTTGATGCTAATTATGATGGCATTTCTTATGATTCGTCTTCATCATTTGATGATGAGATATGTCAGGAGATTGCTCCTTATCCAGATAACGAGTTTAGAGAGTTTGACTCAGGCTATATCTCAGGATTCTACGCAGATGTTGCAGATGTTGATGGTGCTGTTTATATGAAGGACGCTGCAGATTTGACAGTTGATAGTGTTATGACATCTGTCAGGAGTGAATTTACAGGAATTGACAGTATGAATACGCCAAGTGGTGGATATGGACCAAAGCTTAATCCTTCTTGTAACTATCCTGAGAGTGCTATGTTTCCTGTGTGGTTCTTATCATATAGAAACAAGGACAGAGTGGCATACGGTGTTGTAAATGGTCTGACTGGCAAGCTTTCAATAGATATGCCTATTAGTGTATTAAAGTATCTATTGTTTTCTATTTTGCTTGCTGTGCCTATGTTCTTTGTACTTAATTTAGGATTAGTATTAACCCCTTCTGCAGGAGTTATTGCCACAGTTATCATGGCAATTATTGGAGTTATAACATTTTTCGTCAATCTTGGTTCTATTAAGAAACAAGAAACTAAAGAGTTAGATAAGGGTTATACATCCATATATGGCAAGCCTGGTAAGACTAGTCATAAGGGATATTTTATAGGAGCTATATTGCCTATTATAGCAATTGTTGTCGCATTGGCTATTTGGTTTATTTCGCCTGTTTCTGATATTTATTATTATGCTGCTAGCTTGTTTGTTATTGTAGCAACGGGGCTTATGTTAATTGAGCTTATCAAGCAGTATAACATTCTTTCTACAAGGCCTTTGCCTCAGTTTAATAAGGATCGAGGTGAGGTAGATGCGTAGAATTATGAAAATGATGGCTATAGCAGTTGCTTTGATAGCGTTAGCATTTTCAAATATTACTGCTTATGCTACATCAAATGAGAAGATTAAGGATTATAAGGATAAGAACTTTCAGGTTCATATGAATGAAGCTACAGAGTTTGTAACTTATGTCTATGACGAGGCGGATCTGCTTTCTGAAGATGAAGAGGATAAGTTGTCTGAAGTTATGAAGCCTGTTACTGAATATGGTAATGTCGCTTTTATCTCTACTGAGGTTAAAGGAGCAACTACTAGCGACGCGGCTCAGCAGTTCTATAACGGCTTGTTTGGCTCTACAACAGGAACTCTCTTCTTGATTGATATGGGCAATAGAAATATTTATATCTATAGTCATGGTAGTATGTATAGTGTTATTACTTCTTCCTATGCGGATATTATTACAGACAATGTTTATACATACGCAACCGATGGTGACTACTTTACTTGTGCGTCTAAAGCATATGAATATATGATTTCATTGCTGTCTGGTCAGAAAATTTCTCAGCCGATGAAGTATGTTAATAATACCTTGTTAGCACTTATTTTAGCGCTTCTTATTAACTACTTTTTAGCTAGAGCACTTTCTACAACGAGAAAGGCTAGCGATACTGAGTTAGTTACAGCTATATCGCATACTTGCAGTGTTAGTAATGTTAACATTGTTCAGACTGGACATAGAGAGATTTATGATCCACCTAGTTCTTCTTCCTCCGGTGGTGGCGGAGGCGGAGGAGGCGGCGGAGGCGGTGGCGGCGGCCACAGCTTCTAAGCACTTTGCTTTTTGTATAAGGATATTTTAATTACTGCCTCACTTTAATTTAGTGGGGCAGTATACATTTTATTATTAATTATGAAAAGAGGCAGTAAGCATGACACTAGAGGAATATATATGCAGAGGAGTTTCTCCTTATCATGTTGTCGCAACTACAAAGAAGTGGCTAAAAAGCGAACAGTTTATAGAGTTAAAGCTCGGTGAAGAATGGGAATTAGATAAGGGGCAGGGATATTTTGTGTCACCTTATGAGTCGGTTATATTTGCATTTAGACCGGGTGATGAAGATGTTAGGATCGCAACAGGCCACACTGACCAACCTATGCTTAAGCTTAAGCCTAGTCCAACTATAGATAGGGAGGGTAACCTACTTGCAAATGTTGAAGCCTATGGTGGAATGATTCTTAATACATGGTTTGACAGACCTTTATCGCTTGCTGGTAAGATTGCGCTAAGAAGCGAAGAGGTCTTTAAACCACATATCGTGCTTTATGACAGCAAAGAGCCAGTTGCGGTTATACCAAGCTTAGCTATTCATCTTAACAGAGAGGTTAATTCTAAGAATGAGCTTAAGGTTCAGCAGCATTTGCTTCCTGTAATTGGGCTTACTGATCATGTTGAGGATGATGATTTAGAGGAGGATTTGCTTCTTTCTTATATTGCAGATAAGCTTGATGTGGATATTGATGATATTCTTGATTATGACTTGTTCTTTTATAATCCTGCGGAGCCTTCTAGAGTTGGGATTAATAAGGAGATTTTGTTAAGCCCAAGGCTTGATAATCTTACATCTTGTTATTCTGCTACAAAGGCAATGTTAGATGAGGATAGTTCTCATACTACTGTGATGGCCTTGTTTGACAATGAGGAGATAGGTTCAAGATCTAAGCAGGGTGCGGGCTCTAGCTTGTTCTTGGAGTTTTTGACTAGGGCGATGAATGCTATGAATGCTTGCCTTATTACTACGGATTTGACCTTAGATAGCTTAAATAAAACAGGTTTTATGATGTCACTTGATGTGGCACATGCTTATCATCCTAACTATCGCGATAAGAGTGATATTACGACTAAGACTTATCTTGGAGATGGAATTGTCTTAAAGACCAGTGGAAGTCAGAAGTACAATTCTGATGCAAGAACCAATGCGATTGTTATGCAGCTTTGCGATGAGTATAAGATTCCGTTTCAGAGGCAGATTAATCACTCGGATATTGCAGGGGGCTCGACGCTTGGGCCGATTTTGTCGCAGTTTTTGCCTATTCCTGGGGTGGACATAGGAGTTGGGGTGCTTGCGATGCATTCGGCGGAGGAAACTTGTGCTTATAGAGATTGTGAGGCGCTTACGGATGTGGTTAGGGCTTTTTTAAAAGAGTAGGTAGTTGGTGGATGGGTACGGATATAGCTGGGGGTGATTTCCTCAGTTTGGTTATTCGGAAATCACCCCCAGCTATATCCTGCGATGGAGACTACTACGGTTTTTAGAAAAGAGCACTAGTGGGGCATCCTTTAAGCTCAGGGTGGCGGGGCCACCGAGGGGGTTTTTGGGGCTCCGCGTAGGTTTGGGAACGCTGAGGGGTATTTTATAGAATGGAGATTTGTTATGGATAATTTGTCGCAGAGGACGGCGGAGGTTTTGATTAGGATGATTAGGGAGGAGCAGGTTTATTTGCCGGGGGAGAAGCTTCCTAATGAGAATGATTTGTCGGAAAAACTTGGGGTTTCTAGGACTACGCTTAGGGAGGCTATTAGGACGCTGGTTAGTGAGGGGCTCTTGGTTGTTAGACGCGGTAGGGGAACCTTTGTAAATGATACTCTAGAGCAGTATGCTAAGGATGGGACTCTTAATATGGATGATGTCCTTGATATTAAGGTTACACTTAAGGATCTTTATGAGGCGAGGATGATTATTGAGCCGGCGGCAGCGGCGTTAGCGGCTGATCGTGCTTCTGATGATGAGATTGATGAGATTTTAAGACTGGGGGATATTGTCCAAAAGGAGATAAAGAAGAATCCTAAGGGAGACAAGAGAATTCAGTCTGAAACAGATTTTCATGGGGCTATTATGAGGGCTTCCCATAACGACTTTTTGATTCAATTTATTCCTGTTTTGACTGAGACAATTGAGAAGACATTTGCTCTTGATGAGAATTTAGAGATTATTGCAGAGGATGCTTATAAGGATCATATTATAATTATGAATTTCCTAAAGAGAAGAGATAGTGAAGGACTTCGTTCGGCTGTGTTGATACATTTGCATCATGCTACATATAATGAGAAGCTTTAATTGTTTGTTATAAATGAAGAATTCAAGTCCACGAAGTCAATTATTTCTTGATATTATTAGCATTTTCATATTGACATAATTATTGTTTGGTAGTAAGATAGTTGTCAGACAACACGGGTTAAGTTGTAATACAACTCGTGTCTGGCTTTTGATTTCAGTTATTGAATCAGAGCCGGAAGGCAACTATTTTTTATTATTTTAGGAGGTATTTATAAAATGTCAGACGCTAAACTTTATTTGCAGGAAGATTGTAATCTTCAGTTACTTAATGGTAAGACAGTTGCTATCGTTGGATATGGTAGCCAGGGACATGCTCACGCATTAAACCTTAAGGAGAGCGGTGTTAACGTAATTATCGGTCTTTATGAGGGCTCTAAGAGCTGGAAGAGAGCAGAGGAGCAGGGCTTTGAGGTTTATACAACTGCTGAGGCTGCTAAGAAGGCAGACGTTATCATGATTCTTATCAACGATGAGAAGCAGGCAGATATGTACAAGAAGCATATTGAGCCTAACCTTGAGGCTGGTAATATGCTTATGTTCGCTCATGGTTTCAACATTCACTTTAAGTGTATCGTTCCTCCAGCTGATGTAGATGTAACAATGATCGCGCCTAAGGCTCCTGGACACACAGTACGTTCAGAGTATCAGGCTGGTAAGGGTACTCCTTGTCTTGTTGCTGTATATCAGGATGCAACAGGTAAGGCTCTTGATATGGCATTGGCATATGGTGCTGGTATCGGTGGAGCTAGAGCTGGTATCTTAGAGACAACATTCAGAACAGAGACTGAGACTGACCTCTTTGGTGAGCAGGCAGTTCTTTGTGGTGGTGTTTGTGCATTAATGCAGGCTGGCTTTGAGACATTAGTTGAGGCTGGTTATGATCCAAGAAATGCATATTTTGAGTGTGTTCATGAGATGAAGCTTATCGTTGATCTTATCTATCAGTCAGGTTTCGCTGGTATGAGATATTCAATCTCTAACACTGCTGAGTACGGTGATTATATCACAGGTCCTAAGATCATCACAGAGGATACTAAGAAGGCTATGAAGAAGGTTCTTTCTGATATCCAGGATGGTTCATTAGCTAAGGAGTTCTTACTTGATATGAGTTCTGCAGGACGTCAGGTACATTTCCAGGCTATGAGACAGAAAGCAGCTGAGCATCCAGTTGAGGTTATTGGTAAGGAAGTTAGATCACTTTACAGCTGGTCTGATGAGGATAAGCTTATCAACAACTAATTCGTTCAAGACATTTTTATATGAGATATAAGGCGCAAGGCATTTTGCTTTGCGCCTTTTTTTACCCTTTTTCACGCCTCTTTTATATCTTTTTAAAGGCCTAAATCTCCTGGCAATAGGCCGTGCAAATTTCATTAAGATTTTCTCACGAAAAACACTAAAAAATATTGATTCTTACTGCATTTTTTGCTATGCAAATGCTAGCGGATTCTGTTATAATTATAGTAGTGGCGTTTTTATAAAACGCAGAGTTCGGATTAGCATTTTTTATAAAGACAAGGAGGATTGATAATGCAATTTTTAGGCTTGTTTAAGAGGCTGTTTGCGATACTGCTTTGCTTAACAGTTGCTCTTAGTTTTTCTAATCTTAGTAGTGTTACTAAGGTGTCAGCTAAGACTACGACTTACAATCTTACTACGAAGAATAAGGGAACGAAGAAGGTCACTAAGAATCCATACGGATCTGACTACATTTGTGACATATATGAGAATACATCCCTGCCTTCTGACATCACGAACAATTTAGGCAAGTTTAAGTCATTAAAGTTCCAGATTAGTGTCAAGGTTAGAGGTATATCTAAGGGAGGAATGATACTTATTCCTTACGCTATGGATAGCAGCTTTTCTAACTGGAAGGAAGTCGAGTCTAGTGTCATTAAGAAGGGTAAGACTTATAAGCTGACGCTTAATTTGAAGTCTTATAAGAGTATAGGTAAGATTGGTATAAGGATTGCTAGTAATTCATCTAGCTGTAACGGTGCGACTTTTAAGTATACCATCAATTACGCTAAGATTAAGGCGGTAAGGAAGGGTTCTAGTTCAAGTTCAAGCTCTTCATCATCTGCCTCGGGTCTTAAGTACAAGGTAAAGGGTAAGACCAAGTCGGTCAAGTTTGCTAAGACACCGGTTGGTAAGCACGGCGCTTTGCATTTGGCTAAGCTTAGCGGATATACTGCTCCTGTGATAGTAGGAGAGGATGGTAAGAAGGTTAACCTAAGAGGTGTTTCAACTCACGGAATGCATTGGGGCGAGATGACGCCTTATGTCAATAAGAAGGCATTTCAGAATTTAAGAGATGAGTGGGGTGTCAACACGGTTCGTTTGGTTAGCTATGTAACTCAGGGTGGTTACACTCAGGGCTCTAAGGACTTGCTTGATCAATCAATTGTAAATGGTGTCAAGTATGCTAAAGAGCTTGGGATGTATGTGATTATTGATTGGCATATTCACGCAGAGAATCCTTGGACAACTGTTTCTGATGCTAAGAAGTTCTTTAAGAAGTATGCTAAGAAGTATAAGGATTATGACAATGTGATTTTTGAGATATGTAATGAGCCTACTAATGTTTCCTGGTATACAGGCGGCAACGACTTACATAAGTATGCTAAGACCATTACGAAGATAATCAGAAATCAGGGCAGCAATGCTATAGTTGTCTGTGGAACTAATACATGGTCGCAGGATGTTGATGATGTTATAGGACATGATCTTAATAATGAGGGGTTTAAGAATGTTATGTACACATTCCATTTCTATTCTGCAACACATTACAGTAACTTAATGGATAAGGTTACTAAGGCATACAAGGCTGGCGTGCCAATATTTGTTACTGAATTTGGAACCTGTGATGCGTCAGGCGGTGGTGGCTATGACTTTAGTAATGCCACTAAGTGGATTAAGCTGCTTGATAAATATGGTATACCATACTGTAACTGGAGCTTGTGTAACAAGAACGAAGCTGCGTCATTATTAAAGACTAGCTGCTCGGTAACATCGGGATTTAAGGGCGGTGACTTATCTAAGAGCGGTGTTTGGCTTGTTAACACATATAGGGCTCGTCAGGCTAAGGAATAGTTTTTTAAGGAGGAACGGATATAAAATGCGAATCAAAAGAGTTGTTGCTTTATTGTTATGTTTTACTGTGGCTTTAAGCTTTTTGATGCCAGAAGGATTCTCGGTTGCTGCAGCTGATACGGCTTATTCATTAGTAACTAATCAGACTGGCTCAGGAACAGTTGCTAAGAATGGATACGGAACTGATTATATTCTTGATTTTTATGAGAATACAGCCCTTTCATCTGCATTTGCTAGTAATCCATCTAGCTTTAGCAGTATAACATTCGAGGCTAGCGTTACTGTTAATTCTGTTTCAAACAGCGGTCTTACCATGATGGCTTATGCGATGAATACTGACTATGGCGAATGGTCAGAGGCTGCTAGCTCTGGAACAATTTCAGCAGGTCAGACATACAAATTATCGCTTAATCTTAAGTCTTATTCTAATCTTGGTAAGTTAGGCTTGAGAGTTGCAGGTAATAGTGACACTGATGGAGCAACATTAAATTACACTATTAACTATGCTAAGGTTGTAGTTGGGGAAAGCTCATCTGGCGCATCAACTTCTACAACACAGGCAGCTAGTGGAACCGGCAATGTTTCAGATGTGTCTTTGACACTTACTGAGGGATCTGGTTCTAATGAGTATTATAAAGAATATGTTGTTAGATTGACCAACAATTCTTCTTCTAGTATTACAGGTATCCAGTGCCTGATGCCTACTTCTAAAGCTGTATCAGGAGTTCAGTGCTATGGTTCAGGCCTAAAGGCAAGTTATAGTGCTGAGCACGGTGGAGTGCTTTTCTATTACTCGCTAAAGATTGATGCAGGTGCAACAGCGTATAGTACAGATACCAAGTTTGGTTTTTCATTAAACGGAGCAACTACATATCCTTCAAATGCTAGCGTTTTAGACGTTAACTGTGCAAGTGCTTCTAGTTCTTCTCTAAAGTATACCTTAACAGGTTCTACTGAGAACAAAGCATTTGCTGACACGCCAGTTGGACAGCACGGTGCACTTCACACAGGAAATGTTAGTGGATATAAGGCTCCTGTTATTGTCGGTGAGGATGGATATCAGGTTAATTTAAGAGGTGCATCCACTCATGGTATGCATTGGAATGCTATGACACCTTATGTTAATAAGGCAGCATTTCAGACTCTTCGCGATGAGTGGGGTGTTAACACTGTAAGACTAGTTAGCTATGTAACTCAGGGTGGTTATACAGCTGGTTCACAGGCTACACTTGACACTGCAATTCAAAATGGTGTTAAGTACGCTAAAGAACTTGGTATGTATGCTATCGTAGACTGGCATATTCACGAGGAGAATCCATGGACTACAGTTGATAGTGCTAAGGCATTTTTTACTAAATATGCAACAATGTATAAGGATTACGACAATGTAATCTTTGAGATATGTAATGAGCCTACTGGAATACAGTGGTATACAGGTGGAAGTGATTTACATTCATACTGTACTACAATTGCTAAGATTATTAGAGATTGTGGTTCAAATGCAATCATTGTATGTGGAACTAACACATGGTCACAGGATGTTGATGAGGTTATAGGTCATGACTTAAATGATGAGGGCTTTAGTAACATTATGTATACCTTCCATTTTTATGCTGCATCTCATTATCAGGATAAGATGAATAAGGTTACAACTGCATATAATGCTGGTATTCCAATCTTTGTAACAGAGTTTGGAACCTGCGATGCTTCTGGTGGCGGTGGATATGACTTTGACAATGCTAATGCATGGATTAAACTTCTTGATAGCTATGGTATTCCATACTGTAACTGGAGCTTGTGTAATAAGGCTGAGGCGGCTTCTATGTTAAGTACAAGCTGTTCATCTAAAACTGGTGGCTGGAAGAATGATGATTTAAGCGAGTCTGGAGCATGGCTTGTTAATACCTATAGAGAGCATCAGGACGCTGAAGAGGGAACTGATACTAAGGCTAAGGAGACTACAACTGAAGAGCCTACAACCGAAGAGGCTACAACGGAGGCTTCTAAAGATGCGACAACTACTGAAGCTACAACTGAAGAAGTAACAACAGAAGAGAATTCAATAGTTTCTGTAAAGCTTGACAAGACTACATTAAGCCTAGATGTAAGTGCTGAAGCTACTCTTAAAGCTACAGTTAAGATTAACGGTGAAATTTCAGGTGCAGTTAAATGGTCATCATCTGATAAGAGTGTTGTAACAGTTGATGAGAGTGGTAAGATTAAGGCTCTTAAGGGTGGAACTGCTACTATCACGGTTATGGCAGTGGAGGATGAGACTAAAAAAGCTACATGTAAGGTGACAGTTAATAAACTTGTGCAGGAGTTTAAGAAGACTTTGACAGTGACTAAGGTTTCTTCAGATGCTGTAAGCTTATCTGATTTAGGTGAAGGAGTTGAATATAACTTCAAGCTAAAGGGTGCAGCTAAATATGCTGATGACGCATGGCTTAAGGCTCCGGTTATTACTAATCTAAGTGAATACACTGATTATACATTTGCTGCAAGATTAGCGGAGAGCGATATATATAAGGCATCAGATATTGTTGAAGTTTCAGCAACAACCTTGATTGCCAATCCGTATACAATTGATTTATCACTATTTGCAACTGTAAAAGATACGGATGCTTTAGTGGCTGCGTATAGCAATACTGTAAGCTATGATAAAGAAACTAAGACACTTACTCTTCTTGAAGATAAGGAATATACTCTTACTGGTACGGCTAAGGATATAAGCGTTGTATCTAAGACAACTAAGATAGTTACATTTGACAATGTAAGCATTAAGTCATTTACAAGTGCTGTTGATACTAGCCTTGCATTAGAGGGTACTAGTTTGGTGTCAGAGGGTATAAGTTCAACAGGAACTATATCATTTGCTAATTCAGCTGATTCAAATGCAAAGAACGGTGTGATTAGCATAAGTAATAAATCAGGCTCTGCCGCTGTTTCTGCTAATGCAGTCGTTGTTTCAGGCGGTGAAGTTAAGGTAACTACAACTGGTAACAGTTCAGCGATTGCGGCTTATGAGTCAGTTAAGCTTGAGAGTGGAACTCTTGATTTGACAGTTGATGAGTCATCAACAGCTGCGGCAATTGATACTCCTAAGGTGGTATTTATTGATACATCACTTGCTGCTAATGTTGAGAGTATTTACTCTGAGAATTGTAGCGTTGTCGATGCTGATGGCAATCCTGTAGAGTTTGCTACCGTGACATATTTGACATCTGGAGTTTCTAAGGATGCTAAGGTTAGAAAGGGCGCTAGTGTTACACTTCCTAATGTTGAAGCTAAGGTTGGCTTTAAGGCCGATGGCTGGAAGTCAGGCGACAAGACCTACAAGGTTGGTGAGACAGTAGTAGTTAATGAGAATATTACATTTGAGGCTAACTATATTGAGATTAAGGGTAGCCTTGATCTTAAGCTTACTAACGGTGATGTTGAATTGACTGAAGGCTATAAGAGTGGAGAGGATGTCTCTGTACTTGTTATAACTAACAATTCCAATGTCACAATTGATGCTATCACAGTTTCAGTTCCAACGGGTTCTAAGTATACATTAAGTAAGACTAAGATTACTAATCTAGAGGCTGGTAAGTCAGTAACAATTAGTATTAGCATAAAAGCTGGTTTAAGTGCTGGTGATTATGCCGAAACTATCACGGTTACAACTTCTGGTGAGGTTGAGGGCTCTAGTGTTAAGGTTAGCAGAAAGGTTATTGAGGTTATTAAGGAAGAGGTAAATGCATCAGGAGATGCAGCTGAAGTTACAACTGACCCAGCTAATAACACTACAGAGGAAACAGCTGATAATGGCAACAATACTACTGAAGAGACCAAGACTTCAAAGGCGATGAACAAGAAGTATAAGGTTTTCTATAAATTAAAAGGCAAGACCAAGAAGATGCCTAAGATCCTTAAAATTAAGAATAAGAAGAAATATAAACTCTTATTTAAGACTAAAAAGGGTAAAAAGGGCAAGTCTATTAATGCCAAGAAGCTTAAGTTTAAGGTTGCTAAAAAGAAGATTCTTAAGATTACAGCTAAGGGAGTAATAAAGGCTAAGAAGGCTGGAGTTACCAAGGTTACAATTATTTATCCTGATGGAACTAAGAAGACAATCAAGATAAAAGTGTTTAAGAAGGCTGTTAAGAAATAATTATAGTTTATTTAACGGGCAGGATTAATTCCTGCCCCTTTTTAATTGCCAGCTTATAAAGTAGCATTTTAGCCTAGTATGTGTTAGAATGACTATAGTAAAATAAAGCAAATAAGGAGATAGACATGAAGTTTAATTCAATTGACGAAATAGATAAATTCTCTTTTAAGGACGCTGAGATTAGGGAGTATAAATCGGACCAAGATGCGATAGAATTCACCATAGAGGCCTTAATTGTAAAGCAGAATAATTCTCAGAATACTAACTATACAGATAGCTATGCAGATACAGCATATTTAAGATTAGATAAGGGTGAAATCTTGTCTGCATTTAAGGAAGGTTATTCATACTATGATGCCAATGATAAGCTGATTGAGAAGAAAGAGGATGAGAAGCTTAGCTTAGAAGAGACTAATAGCTTGTTAAAGTCTTCTAAGGGAGCTTATCTATATGAGATTAAATATGAGGATGACAAGTATTCGTTAGCGATAGAGTTTATAGATGGGGATCAGTTTGATCCGGCAGATTCTACTAGCTATTATGTCTTTATCAAGGCTGATAGCCTAACAGTATCATGGGATAGATACTTAAACAGAGTGCAGAACTAATTATATGAATCGGAGTGATATTATGATAAAGGGGAATGTATTGGTAATAGGCAATTCAGGAGTTGGCAAATCAACCTTGATTAATGCGGTTTTAGGAGACAATTTAGCTGAGACAGGCTGGGGATTAGAAGGCACAACTAACCGCTTAGACATATTTGAAAATGATGCTGTGCCGTTTAGAATCATTGACAGTGTTGGCTTTGAACCCAATCCAATAAAGAAAATAGCAGCGGTTAATGCCATTAGAAAATGGTCGCATGAAAGCACCCAAAATGGCAAGGAGGACAGGCAGATCAACCTTATCTGGTTCTGCATTGATGGTACTTCTAGAAAATTGTTTTCTGAGTCTATTAAGAGTTTGTCGACCGCCACTAAGATGTGGAACAATGTCCCTATTATAGTTGTCATTACCAAGTCTTATTCTATTCCTGAAAGGGCAGAGAACATCAAGATGGTGGAGAATGCATTTGCAAGGCAGAAGCAGTCTAAGAATCTAAGATATATCCTTCCAGTTGTAGCGGAAACCTATGTGATTAATGACAATGCTTACGCTCCTCCAAGTGGAATAGAGGAGTTGATTAAGGTTACTAATGATTTGATGCCTGAGGGAATTAAGGCAGCGGTTTTGGATGTAAATACATATATAATAGGTCGTAAAAAGTACTTTGCTCAGGGCTTGGTTGGAGCGTCAACGACTGCGGGAGTTGTAGTCGGTGCTATTCCTGTACCATTTGCTGACACGGCTATTCTTGCTCCGATTGAGGCTGGATTGATTTACTCAATTGCCAGCATTTACGGGATTAAGAAGGATGAGAAGGCGGAGAAATTAAGGGATGCAATAGTTAGCGCTGGTACAGTAAGTGCTGCTGCTAAGGCGACCTTAAGCAGTCTAAAAGCAGTGCCAGGACTTAATATAGCGGCTAGCACCTTAAATGCAATCGTTGCTGGAGCCTTTGTCGCTGCGGTAGGAGAAGGATCGATATATATATTTGAGCAGGTTTATCTAGGTAACAAGACAGTTGATGATGTTGACTGGGTAAGCAAGGTTATTGAGTCTAAATTTTCGAGCGATTTAGTTTCTAAGATTGTGGAGACAGCAGGATTACTTGCTGGCAAAAGCGATTCTAACAGTGTTGTTAAGGCGATATTAAGTGTTTTTTCTAAGAAGTGATTAGCTGATTTTATTAATTGATAAATGAAATAATCTATTTTTACTCGCGTAAATTATTTATAATTTTGAGGTGACCCCAAAAGTTAGACCAAAAATCTAATGATTGGAGGTCACCTCACTCGCTTATACTCGTAGGGGTCTTTTTATTCTCATTTTATGTCCTGTTTCTTTGACTAAAAACAGACAATATAGTAAAATTGTGAGTTAGAAAATGCCGATTATCAGGAAGGAAATATTATGGGCAAATACAAAGAATATAAAAGCAATGAAAATGATAAAGAGTTAGACTGGGAAATGCTTGAAGTTGAGCATGTTATAAAAGATGACTGGATTGACTTAAGAAAAGTCAAATATAGATTCCCAGATGGCGTTACATTTTCTCCTTATTACAACTATACTAGAAGCGATTATGTTGTGATTGTGGCAACGGATGAGGCCGGCAATTATCTTACGGTTAGACAGTATAGGCATGGAATAAGAGCATGTACTAATGAATTTCCGGCAGGCAAGATAGATGTAAATGTTGACAGAGATTTAGATAAAAGAGCAACGCCTTTAGCGGATGAAGAACTATCATTACACGCTGCTAAGAGAGAACTCTTAGAGGAGACAGGATGTGAGTCAGAAGACTGGGAGAAGATGATAGTTGTGCCATCCTGTGCGACAATCAATGATAATTTCGCCTATGTATACCGGGCTAAGAACTGCAAGAGGGTGGCTAAGCAAAATCTTGATGACAGTGAGTTCTTAAATGTCAGGAAGATAAGCGAGTCTGAGCTTGTTGAAATGATTAAAGAGGGTGAGTTTGAACAGTCGGTTCACGTTATGGCATATTATATGTCAAAACAGTTCTAGTTGGGCGATTTTATTGACTTTATTAAGGATTATATGCCTTGACTTGATGCGAGAGATATCCTATAATAAAGAGTACGCTTTTTAAGTCTGTTGGGAGAGGAGAATATACCCATGATTAAGAGTATGACGGGTTTTGGCAGGTCCGAGAAGACTAACGAGAGCCGCAGAATAGTAATAGAGATGAAGGCTGTCAACCATCGCTATGCTGATGTCAGTTTTAAGATGCCTAAGAAGTTAGGACCATTTGAAATTCAGATGCGTAACATTTTAAAGGAATATGCTAAGCGTGGTAAGATAGATATCTACATGACCTATGAGGAGTTTGGCGAGCAGGAGAGCGTTGTTTCATATAACGAGAATATTGCCAAGGAATATCTCAAGTATATGAAGCAGATGGCTGAGAATCTTGAGCTTGTAAATGATGTCAAGGTTACGCATATGAGTAGATTTCCTGAGGTATTTACACTTAGGGAGTTAGAGATTGATGAGGAAGCTCTTTGGGGATTTATTGAGCCAGTCTTTAGAGATGCTTGTGACAAGTTTGTCGAGGCTAGATCAACTGAAGGCAAGAGACTTTATGATGACTTGATTTCTAAGCTTGATCATATGCTAGAATTAGTAGAAGAGATAGATAAGAGATATCCGGATATCTTAAAGGAATATAGATCTAAGCTAACTGAGAAGGTAAAAGAGTTGCTTTCAACCGCTTCTGTTGATGAGTCTAGAATAGCAACTGAGGTTACTATATTCGCAGATAAGATATGTGTTGACGAGGAGACGGTAAGGCTTAAGAGTCATGTTTCTGCTGCAAGGGATACACTAGCGTCAGCATTTTTGGATGATAAAGAGTCTGAGGGAATCGGTAGAAAGCTTGATTTCATAGCTCAGGAGATGAACAGAGAGGCCAACACAATTCTTAGCAAGTCTACAGATATTGAGATTTCTAACATTGGAATTGATTTGAAGACCGAGATAGAGAAGGTTCGAGAGCAGATACAAAACATTGAGTAACTTTATTAAGGAGGTACGTTTATGGATCAGAAAGGACTATTGATAGTAATTTCAGGATTTTCGGGTGCCGGCAAGGGAACTCTTGTTAAGGAACTAGTTGACAGATATGGCTACAGCTTATCAATTTCATGCACAACTAGAGAGCCAAGAGCGGGTGAAGTCGACGGAGTAGACTATCATTTTAAGAACAAGGAAGAGTTTGAGAGATTAATCGATTACAATGGATTTATAGAGTATGCACAGTATGTCGAGAACTACTATGGAACCCCTAGAAAGTTTGTAGAGGATGAGATGGCAGCGGGACATAATGTGATATTAGAGATTGAGGTGCAGGGTGCGATCAACATCAAGAAGCAGTACCCTGACGCAGTTACAATGTTTATTTCAGCACCTAGTGCTGCGATATTAAGGGAGCGTTTAGTTGGCAGAGGCAGTGAGGATGAGGCCACAATCAACAAGCGCATGAAACGGGCTATTACTGAAGCGGACAGTATGCCTGTTTACGATTATATAGTGATCAATGATGATTTAGAAGACTGTGTTAATCAGGTTCAGAGCATCATTGTCGCAGAGTCTAGCAAGTCCAAATATAAAGAGGGCTTTATGGACGAAATTAAAGATGAACTTCAGAGTGTGTGAAAGGAGCAATTATTATGATACATCCATCTTATGCAGATCTTATGGATGCGGTTAACTTAGATGTGGAGCCAGGCGAGCAGCCAGTTGTTCAGAGCCGTTATTCAATCGTTATTGCAACCTCTAAGAGAGCAAGGCAGCTTATTGACGGCGGTGAGCCATTGATTTCTAATACTAAGGGCAAGAAGCCTTTATCTATTGCTGTTGATGAGCTTAATGAGCGCAAGGTCAAGGTTGTTGGTGACGAAGAAGAGGAATAATTTTAAACTATTGGCTTTTGTAGGGAGACCTACAAAAGCTATTTCTATGTTTTAAAGGGGTGATTAGGTAGATATGGCATACGCAGAGATTATCATTGATATATCAACGACGGCGCTTGATAGAATATTTACCTATGAGATTCCAGAGGCTTTAGCAGGCGATATTGAAATTGGAACTAGCGTTAAGGTTCCGTTTGGGCGTGGCAACAGTTTAAGGACTGGCTATGTTATAAGGATTAAGGATGAAGCCGGCTATGACTTGTCAAAAATTAAGGCAATATCTGAGGTGGTATGCGATAGTTCCTTGGTCGAAGGTCAGCTCTTAAGACTAGCATATTGGATGAAGGAGAATTACGGTTCAACATACATCCAGGCACTTATGACTGTCTTACCTATGAAGGCTAAGATAGGCGAGAAAATGCTGACATATCTGCATCTTAATATAAGCTTAGAAGATGCCAAAAAGGAGCTTGAAATTTGTGAAGCCAAGCATTATAAGGCTAAGGCAAGGCTTATTAAGGCTTTGATCGAAAGCGGGACAATGGCTAAGACAAGCGCGTCTAAAGAGCTTAATGTCTCTGCCGCAACCATTAAGTCATTGATTAATTCAGGCACTATAATAGAGACTGCCGAAAGAAAGCTTAGAAATCCAAAGACGGGCAAAGAAGGTGCTTTACCTAACTATCCGTTAAATGAAGAGCAAAAGGCAGCATTTGATATATTTGATAAGGATTATAAGGCTGGAATTAGAGAGACTTATCTTTTGTTTGGTGTTACAGGTGCAGGTAAGACAGAGGTCTACCTTAGCATGATTGAAGAGGTCATAAAGGAAGGCAAGGAAGCTATTGTTTTAATTCCAGAGATAGCACTTACTTATCAGACTGTTAGAAGATTTGCTAACCGTTTTGGAGACTTGGTTACAGTCATTCATTCAAGACTGTCAGCCGGAGAGAAATATGACCAGTTTGAGAGGGCTAAAAAGGGAGAGGTCAAGGTTGTTATTGGACCTAGATCGGCGTTGTTTACGCCATTTTCTAACTTGGGATTAATAGTAATAGATGAGGAGCACGAAAACAGCTATAAGAGTGAACAGGCTCCTAGATATCATGCGAGAGAGACAGCGATATATAGGGCTAAGCTCGCTGATGCGTCAGTTGTTTTAGGCTCAGCTACGCCGAGCGTAGAGAGCTATGAGAGAGCGCTTAATGGCGAATATAAACTACTTACGCTTAAGAACAGGGTGAGCGATGCTAAGCTACCTGTTGTGTCGGTTGTAGATTTAAGAGAAGAACTAAAGGCTAAGAATTTTACTATGTTTTCTAGAGAGCTTCAAAAGGATTTAAGAGCGACTCTAGATAGAGGCGAGCAGAGCATGTTATTTATTAACAGGCGTGGGATGGCAGGATTTGTATCCTGTATAGATTGTGGCCATGTCATCAAATGCCCACACTGCGATGTCTCGCTAAAGCTTCACGGCGACAATCTTATGATTTGTCACTATTGTGGTTATAAGATGATTAAGCCTAGCATTTGCCCAGAGTGCTCTTCTAAACATATAAAGGCTTTTGGCACTGGAACAGAGAAGGTATGTGAAGCGCTAAAGAAATTAGTTCCCGATGCGAGAATTCTTAGGATGGACGCAGATACAACGAAAGACAAAGAAGGCCACGAGAGGATATTAGAAGAGTTTGCGAGTGGTGACGCTGACATTTTAGTCGGTACGCAAATGATAGTTAAAGGTCACGATTTTCCTAAGGTTACTTTAGTATCTGCTTTAGCTGCTGATTTATCGTTATTTGAGCAGGATTTTAGGTCGGCAGAGAAGACGTTTGATTTACTTACTCAGGCGGCAGGAAGAGCGGGAAGAGGAAGCTTAAAGGGCAAGATGATTATTCAGACCAGGCATCCAGATGCTTATGCGATAGCTTGCGCTTCTAAGCAGGATTATATAGGATTTTACAATCAGGAGATTGCATTTAGAAGACTTGCTGATTATCCACCTAAGTCGCATATGTTAGCGGTTATGATGCAGTCGGCTAGTCATGAAGAGCTTTTAAGCTATAGCGAGAAGTTAAAGCATTTTCTAGATGAATACATTAAGGATTTTACTAAACTGCCTAAGATCATTGGGCCAGCAGAGGCTTATGTTTATAAGGTCAAGGATATATATAGGCGAGTTATATATGTTAAATACGCCGATTATCAGGCCTTAATAGATATTAAGAATTGTGTTGAAAGGCTGGTATGGGACGGTAGCTTAAAGGGAAGGGTCAGCACATTTTTTGATTTTGACCCTATGGTTATGTTTTAATTAAATGCTAGGAGGTATTTTATGGCAATCAGAAATCTTCGTTATGAGGGTGATCCGATACTTAGAAAGGTGTGTAAGGAGGTACCTGAGATAACGCCAAGAATTAAGGAGTTAGTTGCAGATATGCTTGACACCATGTATGAGGATGAGGGTGTAGGTTTAGCTGCTCCACAGGTTGGAGTCTTAAAGAGAATCTTTGTTATTGATGTTGGCGAGGGACCATATACATTTATCAATCCTGTTATTAAGGAGAAGGACGGTGAGCAGACCGGAAGTGAGGGTTGCTTATCAATTCCTAACAAGGTTGCGATAGTTACCAGACCTAATCACGTTGTATGCGAAGCGACAGATATTGAGGGTAATAGGTTTACTGTGGAGGCAACAGAGCTCTTTGCAAGAGCTATATGCCACGAAAATGATCACTTAGATGGCATTTTATATCCTGACGTTGCAGAGGGACCAGTTGTAGATTTAGACGATTTGGAGGGGTAATATGCGCTTAGTATTTATGGGAACACCAGACTTTGCGTCCTATCAGTTAGAGTGTTTGATAAATGCAGGACACGAGATTATGGCGGTTGTCACACAGGCAGATAAGGCAAAGGGAAGATCAAAGGCCTTGCTCCCACCTCCGGTTAAGGAGGTCGCTTTAAGAGAAGGGATTAAGGTTTATCAGCCTGAACGCTTAAGAGATAGCGAGGTTGTTGAGGAGTTAAAGAAACTCGCTCCTGAGGCTATTATTGTAGCTGCTTACGGACAGATTCTACCTAAGGAAGTTCTTGATATTCCTAAGTATGGATGCATCAACATTCATGCGTCACTGCTTCCAAAGTACAGAGGAGCAGCGCCTATTCAGCAGGCTGTTATAGATGGCTTAACAGTAACTGGAGTTACGACTATGTATATGGGAGAGGGCTTAGATACTGGTGATATCATCGATCAGACAACTGTTAAGATTGCAGAGGACGAGACAGGTGGAAGCCTGTTTGACAAGCTATCTAAGGCTGGCGGCAAGCTTATAATTACAACCTTAGATAAAATATTAAACGGCACTTCAGTTAGAACTCCTCAAAATGAAGCAGACTCTTCTTATGCCAGAATGCTTAAGAAAGAAGACGGCTTTATTGATTTTACCAAGTCAGCGGTCTCAATTGAGAGACTTATAAGAGGTCTTAATCCATGGCCAAGTGCTTATACTCTTTTAGAGGGCAAGAACCTTAAGATTTGGTGTGCCAAGGTAATTGAGGCTAGTGAACTTCCAAATGGTACCAAGGCTGGATGCGCTGGAATGGTTGTATATGTTGATAAGAAGAGCTTTATAGTTGAGACAGGCCAGGACTTTTTAGAGATTAAAGAGCTTCAATTAGCTGGCAAGAAGCGTATGGCAACTGATGCGTTTTTAAGAGGATATAGATTAGAGCTTGGCACAGAATTAGGAGTTATTGCTGAAGTCTAGAGGTGAATTGATATGGCGACAAATGTTAGAGAGTTAGCGCTAGACTGCCTGCTTATGGTTGAGAAGAAAGAATGCGCTTATAAGGAAGCGCTTAATATGCAGCTTGTTAAGAATCAATTTCTTAGCAAGCAGGACAGAGCCTTTCTTACTAAACTTGTAAATGGCAGTGTTGAATATAAGCTAAGATTAGAATATGTCATCAATCAGTATTCTAATACTCCGATTAATAAGTGCAAGCCACTTATTAGGGTTCTTCTTAAAATGTCGGCATACCAGATATTATTCCTTGATAAGGTGCCTGATTCTGCAGCCTGTAATGAGGCTGTTAAGCTCGCTAAAAAGCGTGGCTTTTCAAGACTGTCAGGCTTTGTAAATGGTGTTTTAAGAAATCTTGCCAGGAATAAGGATGAGATTAAATATCCTGATAAAGGCAGTAGTAACTATCTGTCAGTTTATTATTCAACTCCAGAATGGATAGTAGATTTAATTGTAAAGCAGTATGGATATGAACTAGCTAAGGATATTATTATAAATAGTCTTGATGAGAGCAGGCTATATGCATATATTAACTGTCAAAAGACTAGTATAAAAGATGCGATTAGCTCCCTTAATGAAGAGGGGGTTAATGCTTTGAGCGTTAAGCTTGAAAAGCAATATATTGCTAGTGAAGTTGAGACAGCATTTTCAAAAAAGTATACTGACAAATTAGCTCACAGATACGAAGAGAGAGCGATAGTATTAGAAGAAGTTGATTATCTTACGAGATATGAGAGCTTTAAGAAGGGCTTATTTACAGTTCAGGATTTATCTTCCATGTTAGTTGGCTTTTTAGCTGAAGCGATAATTAACGAAGAATTAAGCGACAATTTAAGAGAGATAAACGTCCTTGATATGTGCTCAGCACCAGGCTCAAAAGCTTTATATATAGCCTTGTCTAACTCTGATAAGGTCAATCTTATATCAAGAGATTTAACAGAATTTAAGACAGATTTAATCAAAGAAAATGTTGACAGATTAGAAGTCAATAACATAAAAGTAGAAGTTTTAGATGCAACTAAATTAGTTGAAGATGATATAGATTCTAAGGATATAGTTGTCCTTGACGCACCTTGCTCTGGCTTGGGTGTTATAAAGAGAAAGAAAGACATAAAATACAATATAGAGCCTAAGCAGCTTGATGAGCTTGCTGCTATTCAAAAGGCAATGCTTAATAATGCTGCTAAATATGTGAAATTAGACGGCTATCTAATTTATAGTACATGTACTATTAACAAGGATGAGAACACTAATCAGATAAATGAATTCTTAAAGTCTAACAGTAACTATGAATTATTATATGAAAGACAGAGTTTACAGACTAAAGAGAATTCGCTTTCTGATGGCTTTTATATAGCGGTACTTAAGCGGAGGTAGTTATGGACTTAATGTCGATGACATTTGACGAACTAAATAGTGCGTGCTTGGATATGGGTGAGAAGAAGTTTAGGGCTAAGCAGATATATGAGTGGTTTCATCTTAAGTTAGTTTCTGATTATGATGAGATGAGTAATCTTTCTAAGGCGCTTAGGGATAAGCTAAAGACTGAATATCCGATTCCTGGAGTTAAGGAAGTTAAGCGATATGTATCTAAGATAGATGGAACTATGAAATTCTTGTTCGAGTTAAATGATGGCCATATCATTGAGAGTGTTATGATGCGTTATAAGCATGGTAATTCAGTCTGCATCAGTTCTCAGGTTGGTTGCAGGATGGGATGTAGATTTTGTGCGTCTACTCTTGACGGCCTGATAAGAAATCTGACTCCTTCTGAGATGCTTTTACAGGTATATGAGATTCAAAAGGCTATAGGTGAGAGAGTTTCTAATATAGTAGTTATGGGATCTGGCGAGCCGTTTGATAACTTTGATAACCTGATCAGATTTATAAGGCTTGTCACAGATGAGAATGGACTTAATATAAGCCAGAGAAATATAACTGTTTCAACGTGTGGAATAGTTGAGAAGATAAGGGAATTTGCCGATCTTAATCTTCAGGTTACACTTGCTATTTCAATTCATGCGCCGATTGACTCATATAGACAGAGTCTTATGCCGATAGCTAATAAGTACACAGTAAAAGAAATAATGGATGCATGTCATTATTATTTAGAGAAGAATAACAGAAGAATAACATTTGAATATAGTTTAGTTAAGGGTGCTAATGACAGCGAGGAGCTTGCAATTAAGCTTAGCGAGCTGCTTAAAGGTATGTTATGCCACGTTAATCTAATCCCTGTTAATCCGATTAAGGAGAGAGACTATGAGCAGTCAGAGGCTACGCACATTGAGCGTTTTAAAAATACCCTTGAAAAAAATCATATAAATGTTACTATTAGAAGGGAAATGGGTCGCGATATTGCGGCTGCCTGCGGACAGCTCCGCAGAGATTATAAACAAGGAGGTACCTCATGAGATCATGTGGTAACACCGATGTAGGGTTGAAGCGGAATACCAACCAGGATTATCTATTCTGCTCTGATGAGCCCGTTGGGGCTTTTCCTAATCTCTACATTGTAGCAGATGGTATGGGAGGACACAGGGCCGGAGACCACGCGTCACACATGGCGGTGGACAGGTTTGTACAGCTTGCTGAACAGACTAAGCAGACCAATCCGGTTACACTGATGCGAACCTTACTGTCATGGGTAAATGAAGAGATATATCAAGAGGCTATGTCTGACGAAGCATACTACGGCATGGGAACAACATTTGTAGCCATTACAGTGATTAATGGTATGGGATATGTTCTTAATGTTGGAGATAGCAGATTATATAAGATTTCCAATTACGAAATAAAACAAGTAACTTTAGATCATTCTATGGTAGAGGAGCTTGTAAGGAGTGGTGATTTAACACCACAAGAAGCAAGACGCCATCCAAGGCGCAACATTATTACTAGAGCGGTTGGAGTTGGCGAGACGGTTTTACCAGACTTTTTTGAGATAGAGCTAAGTAAAGGTGACCAGATACTGCTTTGTTCAGATGGATTGTCTAATATGATTCAGGATGACGAATTGTTAAGTATAGTCACTTCAGACAAAAATATAGATGATAAAGTTAGATATTTGATCGACCGTGCGAATTATTATGGCGGGTACGATAATATTGCAGCGGTTCTTGTTGTTAATGAAGAGTAAGGAGATGAAATTATGATACAGGTAGGAACAATTATAGCAGAGCGTTATGAAATAGTTGATACCGTCGGATCAGGCGGAATGAGTATAGTATATAAGGCACTTGATCACAGGCTTAATAGAAATGTAGCAATCAAGGTGCTTAAGGATGAGTTTAGCAACGACAAAACATTTGTCTCTAAGTTTAGAGTAGAGGCACAGTCGGCAGCAGGACTTTCGCATCCTAATATTGTCAATGTATTTGACGTAGGTGATGTTGATGACATTCACTATATTGTTATGGAGCTTGTTGAGGGTATCACCCTTAAGGATTATATCCAGAAGAAGGGCCATCTTTCAGTTTCTGAGACAGTCAATTTTACATTGCAGATTGCTTCAGGTATCGAGGTTGCTCACGATAACCATATTATCCACAGAGACATCAAGCCACAGAATATCATAGTTTCACCTTCAGGAATATTAAAGGTCATGGACTTTGGTATTGCTAAGGCTGCTACATCAGCAACTATTTCGTCCAATGCTATCGGCTCGGTTCACTACATCTCACCTGAGCAGGCAAGAGGCGGTTTCTGTGATGAGAGAAGTGATATCTATTCATTAGGTATTACAATGTATGAGATGATTACTGGTCGCGTACCATTTGAGGGAGACAACAATGTAGCAGTTGCCTTAATGCATATCCAGAATGACATGATTGCTCCTACTGAGTACTATCCTGACATTTTGCCTAGCTTAGAGAAGGTTATTGCTAAGTGTACTGAGAAGAGACCAGAGAGAAGATATTTGACAGCTAACGCTTTGATAGCTGATTTAAGAAGAGTTGAGGCTGATCCTAGTGGAAGCTTTGTTAAGACAGCAGCATTATCTGACAATGCTCCAACTAGAACTATGACAGAGGATGAGCTTGGTGCAATCAAAAATGCAGCAGCAACATCTAAGGTTAGCTCATCTACTGCTAAGCTTCATGTCGACGAGATTAACCAGGCTGTTGACAATGAATCGCCTGAAGATGAGTATGATGAAGAGGATGATGATGACGAGATGGATCCAAAGCTCGAGAAGCTAGCTAAGGTGCTTGGAGTTGTTGCAGCAGTATTAGTTGTAATGCTTATCGTATTCTTTATAGCTAAGTTCGCTGGAGCCTTCGGCGGCAAGAAGAAGGTTTCATCAACAACTGAGACAAGCGCAGATGCTACTACAGAAGAGATGGCTAAGCTACCTGATGTTGTTGGTGAGAATATTGACGATGCCAAGAAACTCTTAGAAGAAGCAGGCTTTATAAATGTCACAACTGATTATGAAGAGAATGACGAGGTTGAAGAGGATGTCGTAATTGAAATGTCTCCTAAGGCTGATGAGGAAGTGGCAGTCAACGAGAAGATTAAGCTCTTAGTAAGCCTTGGCAAGTCATCAGTAGATGTGCCAGATGTAACTTCATACAAGAAGGAAAATGCAAACGAGATATTAGTACAGGAAGGCTTTGAGGTTAAGGTAGCCTATGAGTACAGCGATACAGTTGAAGAGGGCAAGGTAATCAAGCAGGACCCTGCAGGTAACACCAAGGCTCCTAAGGGTTCAACAGTAACAATTACAATTAGTCAGGGCAAGGAAGTTGAAGAGGTTGCCATGATTAATGTAGTAGGTGAGACCTACGAGAATGCTGGTAAGAAGCTTGATGCTATTGGACTTAAGTGGTCAGTTACTAAGGCTACTAGCGATGAGTATGACAAGGGCGAGGTTATCGCTCAGGGCTACAATGTAGGAGACAAGCTTACAACAGGAACCGTAGTTCCTCTTACAGTATGTTCAGGTCCTACAACTACTCAGGCTAAGACCTATTCAGGAACATTTAGCTTAAGAGATATTATGGCTGAGGAAGCTACTTCAGCTCATTTACAGGTATATCAGGATGGCGTTAGCAATCCTATATATGACCAGAATGTTACACATGATGACTTCCCATTTACAATTTATGTAACTGGTAAGAAGTCAAGCGCTAAGATTTCGATTTATCTTGATAACGCTTTAATTAGCAACGAGACAATCACCTTAGCTGCCAATTAATAGGGTGAATTGATGAACGAATTACAAGGTAAGATTATAAAGGGTATCGGGGGCTTCTACTATGTATATGTAGAAGCCCGTGGTATTTATGAATGTAGGGCAAAGGGAATATTTAGAAAAGACAAAATCAAGCCTTTAGTAGGGGATCAGGTTGTAATAAGTGTTATTTCAGATGAGGAAATGCTAGGTAATATCGATAGCATTTTAGAGAGAAATAATACTCTTATTAGGCCATCTGTTGCCAATGTTGATCAGGCTATGGTTGTCTTTGCTGCGGCTGAGCCTAAGCCTAACTTTAACCTGCTTGACAGGTTTTTGATTTCAATGAGACTTCAGGATGTGCCTACTGTCATTTGTTTTAACAAGGTTGATATGGTGGCTGATGATGAGATAGTTAAGCTTGCTAAGATCTATGAGAAGAGCGGCAGCAAGGTTATGTTTATAAGTGTTTTAGAGGATGATGGAGTCGAAGATATCAAGTCAGTCCTTAAAGCTAAGACAACTGTTTTAGCAGGCCCATCAGGAGTTGGAAAGTCATCACTCCTAAATCGACTTGCACCTGATGCCAATATGGAGACTGGAGAGATTAGTAAGAAACTAAAGCGCGGTAAGCATACGACCAGACACTCTGAGATTTTTTATATCGAGCCTAACACCTATGTTATGGACACACCTGGTTTTAGTTCGCTTGATGTAAGACTCTTAGAGAAGGAAGAGGTTAAGGACTATTTTGAAGAGTTTAGAGATTATGAGGATGAGTGCAAGTTCTTAGGCTGCCTACACCTTAAAGAGCCAGACTGTGGCGTTAAGGAGGCAGTTTTACGCGGTGAAATCAGTGAGATACGCTATGAGAACTATAAACTTCTTATCGAGGAAGTGGAATCTAAAAAGAAATACTAATATATAGCGTCAGCTAGTCTTAGCTGACAGCTTTTTATTATAAGAGTTTATTATTTTTTATGAAAGGATAATGTATATAGGCTTTATAAGGCTTATTATACAAGGTATTAAGATGGCTAGATTAGAATACTTGGGTAGAAATGGCTTGGTTTTAGCACCGTCAATTCTATCAGCAGATTTTTCAAAATTAGGCGAGGATGTAAAGCTGGTTCATGATGCTAACTATGTTCACTTAGATGTTATGGATGGTTCCTTTGTCCCTAACATTTCCTTTGGGCCTGATGTTATTAAGAGTGTAAGGCCTTACACTGACCGCTTCTTTGATGTTCACTTGATGGTGGTTGAGCCTGTAAGATACGTAGAAAACTTTGTAAATGCAGGAGCCGATTCAATAACTGTCCACGTTGAGGCTTGCGATGATGTATTAACTACACTAGATGAGATCAAGGAGCTTGGAGTCAAGACAGCCCTAGCCGTTAACCCTGAGACTCCGATTGAGGAGGTTTATCCATTCCTTGAAAAGACAGATATGATTCTTGTTATGAGTGTTCACCCTGGCTTTGGAGGACAGAGCTTTATAGCAGATAGTCTTGATAAGATAAAAACACTTTCTAAGGAGCTTATTAGAAGGGGATATCAAGATAAGATAGATATTGAAGTGGATGGCGGAATTACACTCGCTAATGTTAAGGACGTCGTTTTAGCTGGCGCTAATATCATAGTTGCAGGTTCTGCTGTATATAAAGGCGATGCAATAAGCAATATCAAAGCCTTTCATGACATCTTTGATAAAATGAAATAGATTGCCTAAAAATCACATTTTCTTTAGGAAATATCACGAAAATAGTGGCTTAATCCATTGATTTTTTGTGAAAAATCTGATATATTTGATATTAATAGTGGGGTAGTGGCTTTAGTGGAGTCTATATTCTAATTATAGGCTATTAGCGGCACTGCTCGTAACTTTATGACTATTTCATGTTATGTTTAAGGAGGCAATGTTTATGAAAGGTAAGTTGTTTAAGAGACTTATAGCATGTATGCTTGCTATGGCTCTGGTGTTTCAAGGGTTTGCTAATGTTAGTATAGCCACTGCTGCTGATGATATTACTTTTGATGTAAGTAATATCGCATTTTCAGGTGGTAATGGTTCAGGCTATGTTATTATTACTAACAATACAACAACTAAGAAGATAATTAAGGCTACTTTGAATTACGTGTGTGCTACTTCTTCAGGTTCTGATTACAGTGGAAGTTTTGATTTAGGAACTGTAGCTATTAATGCTGGCGAAAGTGTTAATGCTAATGGACCAAACGGTTATGTTGATTGGACTATCACTAGTCTTAAGTCAGCATCTTGTTCATACGAGGAGATTGTACTAAATTGGTCATCGGTAGATGAAGATAAGCTTAAATTTGCAGATGTTACTGCTAACGGAAACATTTCGTATACTCTAGAAGGTTCGCTTGTTAATGCGAATGGTGTATATTTCGAATACGAGATTGAAACGACTAACGGAGTAAAAGTTACTGATACTGCTAAAGCTCAGTCAGGAACTACTGGTTGGAATGGTGCAAGTGGCATTGTTATTACTGCTAAGATTACTAGCATATATTATACAATGGATAGTTCCGTTGATGGAGTTACTGGTAGGATAGTTCCTAAGGATGATGGAACTTTTGATATGACTATTAGTTCAACAAAGGCACTAAGATCAGTGGGTGTATTTATCAATAATGTACCTAAATCATACTCTGATTTAGGAGATGTGACATCATTTACTCAGAATATTACTCCTACTGAGATAACAAGTGCTAGGATTACTGCGGCAACCTTTGGTCCGTTTGAGGCTGAAGGATCATATACCAACCTTACAGGCGTAGATCCAATTGAATTTGTTGGATTAGGATATGGATATGATGGAGAGAGCAGTTATTACTATTATTTTGTTTTACAAAATAACGATGAGGAAGGAACTCTTAAATCAATTAGTGTAACTGGTCAGTTCAGTGGCTCTAGTCAGACATTTAACCTTGATAACTGTGGTATAGGTCCTGGTGAGCAGAAAAAAATTACTTACAAAATAACTGGTAGTAACACCTCTACACAGAATGATTATAAGCTTTCTAATCCAGTTCTAGTAAAAGAGGAAGCACCTGAATTACATGGAATTCAGGATCCTGAAATAGGAACCACTAATGTAGGTAATAAGGCTGTTATTTGGTCTAAAGTTACATTTGGTAAATATAATATATCTTCAAAGACAGCAACAGAAGATATTGAATGGAGAGTATTAGATGTTGATGGCGATGAGGCTGTTATTATGACAGATCAGGCTATTATTAAAAATCTTCAATACTCAACTGGTATGGGTAATACAACTTGGGCAACAAGTAATGTTAGAAAGTATCTTAATGATACATTCATAGAAGATGCATTTAGTGAAGATGATAAGAAAAGTATTGTTAAGAGTATTGTAAAAACCAAGAAACTTGCAAGCTCTAGTGCTACATCAGCTGATGCGGATACTACTGATAGTGTGTATATTTTAGCACTTGAAGAGCTTAAGAAATATGGATTCTATAATGGTACTGGAGATACAGTTGCCTCAAGACGTATTAAGATGTCAGAGGTTGTGAAAGACGGCAGCTCAAGAACATACGCTAACTACTTCCTCCGTAATCAGGGATATTATAGTTATGATGTAGTTGGTGTTAATTATAAAGGTAAAGCCGTTCCAACAGGATGGAGAGTATATGCTAATGCAACAGTTTGTCCGGTAATCAGAGTAAAGACATCTGCTTTGGAATATGCTGGTTCAACATACGCTAAGATAGGCGCTAATGCTGAGGACGTGGCAGAGGCAAGCATCTCAAGTCTTGTTAAGAAGAGAAGAATAGCTTGTCCTGGTGATACAGTTTCTAAGAAGAAGGTAACATATACAGTAATAACTGCTGAGGATACTGATGCAGAGCTTCCAGAGAATGTAATGGCTGGAGCTAGCGCTGCTAACACAGTTGCAGTTACTGCAATTAAGAAAGGTGTAACATCAGTTAAGATTCCTAGTACAATTACTATTGATGGCCAGGAGTTTGATGTTACTGGTATTAGTAAGAAAGCATTTGCTAAGGCTAAGAAGACTCTTAAGACAATCAATCTTACAAAGGTTGATTTAGATTCAATAGATAAGAACGCCTTTAAGGGACTTAAGGCTGATACAGTAATTAAGGTTACTGCCAGCCAGTATAAGAAGGTTAAGAAGCTTGTTAAGAATGCTGCTAGCAAGGCTAAGGTTAAGAAGGTTTCATAAATAACACTTTCATAAACATAACATTTTATGCGGTCTGTGTGGTTAGTTCTACGCAGACCGTTTTTATATTTAGTGTGTTTATGCTTGCTATCAAAGTTAGAATAATAGTTTATTTATGATTGTTATTTGAATTCGATTAACAGAGTGTTTATACTAGTTATTTAATTTGACAAAAGAATATCTTGGGTGTAAGATTTCTATGATTTATTTTACTGGGATGTGGCTCAATTTGGTAGAGCGCTGCATTCGGGGTGCAGAGGTTACGGGTTCAAGTCCCGCCATTCCAATTTATTAGTAGAGGAGGTGGATTATCATGAAGATAAAAACTAAAGAAGCGACCTATGAAGAGATGCTAACTAGGCTTGATAAAGCGGCTGATAGTAAACCAAAGTCTATAAAGTCGCCTAATCCTTTAATTAGAAAGTTAGTATATAGTCTATCTAAGTCTGAGCTTAAAAAGGCCAATTTTAGATATGAAAGCTATGATATGGATAAACTTGATGATGATGAGCCTTGTCTTATTCTTATGAATCATTCAAGCTTTATAGATTTAGAGATAGCAGAGTATGTCTTTAAGGATAGACCTTTTCATATAATATGTACTATTGACGGCTTAGTTGCTAAAGAGGGACTTATGAGGTCTGTAGGTTGTATTCCGACAAGGAAGTTTTTAACTGATCCTAAGCTTGTAAAGGATATGCTTTATGTGACTAATAAGCTTAAGAATTCAATCTTGATGTATCCAGAGGCTAGTTATAGTTTTGATGGAACAGCAACTCCACTTCCTAAGAGTATTGGGCGATTAATCAGGATGCTTAAGGTTCCTGTAGTAATGGTGAGAACCTACGGAGCATTTCATAGGGATCCACTATATAACGGTTTACAGATCAGAGATGTGGATGTAACAGCTGATGTTAAATATCTTATTTCTAAGGAAGATATAGCATCTAAGAGTCCTGATGAGTTGCAAGTCATTGTTGAAAATGAATTTAAATTTGATTACTTTAGCTGGCAACTTGAGAAAGGTATTGTAGTAAATGAAGAGTTTAGGGCAGATTATCTAAACCGGGTTTTATATAAATGCCCATCCTGCCTAAAGGAAGGCCGTATGAAAGGCAAGGGTATCAAGCTTAGCTGCTCTAACTGTGGCAAGACTTACACTATGCTAGAGACAGGGCGTATGTCTGCTGATAACGGCGTGACTGAATTTTCTCATATACCTGACTGGTATAGATGGGAGAGAGAGTCAGTATCTAAGGAGATTGATGAGGGAAGTTATAAGTTAGATATTCCTGTTAAAATAGGAGCATTAGTTGACACTAAGAGCCTTATGATGATTGGTGAGGGAAGACTCACACACAGTATAAATGGATTTCATTTATCAGGCTGTGATGGCAAGCTTGACTTTAGTATGACGCCTAAAGCGTCATATAGCTTGTACGCAGATTACTACTGGTATGAAATAGGTGATGTAATATGTATAGGAGATAATAAGGTCTTATACTACTGCTTTCCTATAGGAGATTCTGACATAGTTGCTAAGACTAGACTTGCAACTGAAGAAATATTTAATAAAATATAATTGTTTTGTAACAGAATTGTGATGAATAGATGCTATAAAAGTGTTAGTATGTATTTTGCAAATTT
>JAIKVP010000300.1 GCA_024685635.1 Lachnospiraceae bacterium | reverse complement strand
CAAGATTATACTTGTTAGTTCCCACGCTAAACAAAAGTCCTTTATTAAACTTACATGCGATTATAAGCTTAGAATTGCTTGTTGAAGACAGCTTTAGATAATAGTCTGTTGCCTTAACAGCGAACTGCTCCGTAGACTCCTTCTTAGCAATAGTTTCGTCAAATGATGAGCTGGTCTTTTCAGCATTTAACAAAGAAACGCTCATTTTGGCTTTTACCTTATCAGTTCTTGAAACTGAGATGTAACCCGCTCCTAAAAACTGAACTGGAACATAATAAACATCAGCAGCTGAGAAATCAAGCTCTAAGGTCTCACCGTCTAATAAGGCAACACCTAGACCTGAACCAAGTGTAAGCTCTACTAATGGCTCACCACTTGCATTGGCTGATGCGTCGCTGCTTGCATTAGCTGATGCATTGCCAGATGCGGTTTGATTGGCTTCAGTTGTTGCAGCCTCTGTAGTTGCGTTGGCACTTGCTGCCTCTGTTGTTGCATTGCTGCTTGCTGCCTCTGTTGTTGCGTTGGCACTTGCTACCTCTGTTGTTGCGTTGGCACTTGCTACCTCTGTTGTCGCATTGCTGCTTGCATCTTTAGAGGAATCAGCAGATGCGTTGTCACTTGCTGTTGCAATAAGGCTAGGTGTGCTAGTTGTATCCGCTATTGTTACTACTGGCGCTATCCCTGCTAACATAGCTATAGTCAAGGAAAATGCTACTAGCCTAGAGATTCTCTTGTTAATCTTCATAATTAATGCCTCCCTATAAAAAACTTCATAAAATATAACATATATAGCCTAAACTGGCAAGTTTTACGCTAGTTTAAGCAGTTAAAAACGCGCAAAATAAAGAGTGGGGTCGCTTTAATTATCATTTCTAGCAATTAATTTTTATTGAATATTAATCGCTTGTATATTATCTATTCTAGCAATTAATTCTAATATGCTATTAATCACTCATTAATTAAATTCTCAACCCTAGAAATCAACTCTTCCCTGCTATTAAGCTCAGGATTCTCAATAACCAAATCAAGAAAGTTAGAAAGTATAGCTCCTATCTTAGGACCTGGCTTTATGCCAGCCTTAATAAGGTCGTTGCCATTAACTGCAAGGTCGCTAAGACTCATCGGCTGCTCTTCTTTAAGCATTTGCCTATATCTGTCAGCTATAGCTGATAATAGAGCTAGCTTCTCTTCTCTTAAAAGCTCACTCTGAGCTAGGACATCTGCTTTTTGAAGCTTAAATAAGTCCTCCATATATTCCTTGCCAACCTTGTTTGTGGCACGGCGAATAACCTTGTCAGAGAGCTTGTCGCCCCAGTTGTAGCCGTGGTAAAAGACCAGCTTTTTGACCCTTCTTATCGACTCGTTGTCAAACTTAAGCCTTGTCATAATTGAAGCCGCGATAGGCTCTCCCACATTTGCATGATCATAAAAATGACATTTGCCCTCTTCATCCATGGTCTTGGTCTTAGGCTTGCCGACATCATGTAAAAATGCTGCCCATCTTAAGGTGCTATCAGCTTCAATATTCTCAACAGCCACCAATGAGTGCATTCCAACATTGTAGCAATGGTGCGGATTCTCCTGAGTGGTATTAATCATCTCATCAAACTCTGGAAGGATAATCTTAGTAATTCCAAGCTTATATCCATCCTCATAAAGAAGCCTTGGATGATCAGAGATAAGGAGCTTAGTTAACTCTTCCCTAATTCTCTCAACGCTTATGTCCCTTAAAAACTCTGCCTTGTCTGACATGGCTTTCTTGGTTTCTTCTTCAATACTAAAACCTAACTGAGCCGCAAAGCGCATCGCTCTTAGGATTCTTAGAGCATCCTCATCAAAGCGCTCATAAGCATTGCCAACAGCCCTTATAATGCCCTTATTAAGGTCACCAATTCCATCATAGTAATCAATTAAACCTTCCTCGTCATTATAAGCCATAGCATTAATCGTAAAATCACGTCTCTTAAGATCCTCAGCTAAACTCATTGAAAATGTAACTTTGTCCGGCCGCCTGTGGTCAGTATAATCACCATCAACTCTATAAGTCGTGACCTCATAGCTCTCATGGTTCATCCTGACAGTGACAGTTCCATGCTGAAGTCCTGTGTCAATGGTCTTGGTAAAAAGCTCCTTAACACGCTCTGGCCTGGCATTGGTCGTAATGTCCCAATCATTAGGAGTCTTCTTAAGACAGGCATCCCTGACACATCCACCGACAACATAAGCCTCATAGCCGTTATCGTGCAGAATCTTTAATATGCTATTGGCATTATCTGGAATATCAATCCTCATAGTTCCTCCAATCAGATTAAGACAAATGTTAAAGCTTAATCACAAAAACTCGGCAGCTGTACGACGCCAACCACCGAGCCTTTATAGTTTCTTCACTTTCTTTATCTTGCTAAATCTACTATAACAATAAAAGTTGAGATTCTTGCAAAGATAAACTGAAAAAAATGTGTATCAGGTTAAATAAATATCAATCAAAAAGAAATTAACGATAAACAATTGTTGTATGAGCAGAAATATAGTAGTATTTAACCGAAGCCTTCTTCTTGCCCTTTACCTTAGCATTTGCAGTAACCGCTAAATAATAATATCTCTTTGATGTGTCAATTGACTTACCCTTAACCTTAGTAACTGTATATTTGTTAGACTTAACTGTCGTAATCTTCTTAAGCTTGCCCTTAACAGTACCACCATAAACTGTATAAGACGTAGCACCCTTAACCTTCTTCCACTTCAAGTTAACTGACTTAACATTAACATCAGAATTCTTTGAGGTGATACAAGGCTGTGGTACAAATACAGCTTTCTTAACAATCTTAGACCATGCGCTGTAATACTTCTTGCCCTTCTTAGCACCACCTGAAAAAGTGTTATAAGCTCTGACACGAGCATAGTAGGATTGTGTTTTCTTAACATTGGTAAATGTACATATAGTAGTATCATAGCCAGTAATAGTCTTCTTTTTAACTACCTTACCCTTGTTATTACAAAGCTGTACCTCATATCCTTCGCATAAAACCTTATTCCAGCCAACATCAACTGAATAAGTTCCTCCCACTAAAGTAGTTGTAGTTCCTAAGGTCCCAACAATCGCTGATTTCTTAGGAGTAACATAGGTAGTACCAGCAGAACCTCTCACGCCATTAGCATCATATGGAGCAACAAGCACTAAATAATTGGCCTTACCTAAGCCCTTTAAGGTATAGCTGGTTACAGTGCTATCAACTACAGCGCTTGATATCTCACCGTTTATATTGCCATTATCATCGTAGCTAATCTTTGATATATCAGCATAGACAATCATATACTTACTAGCACCAGTAACCTCTGCCCACTGAATAGTAGTTGTCGTTGCTGTAGCAGCTACGGTTGTTACTAAACCTTCTAATGACATATCAGCTAATGCCTTAGACTTAACAGGTGTTGCAAATGAAAACACAAATGTCATTACCAAAAACATTGCTACTAATTTCTTAAAATTCCTCATTAATTATACCTCCTTCGTATTAATCACGAACTTTCTTAAAACCACTCTTATTATAACATTATGAAATGCTAAATCAAGAGAATATATAGTGTGCTTTAGTAGAATTAATAAGCTCTACCAAAGTAAACCATCTTGTGTGCTTTCTTACCACAATGTACACATACGTCTGATAGCTCTTCCTGGTCAAATGGCATACATCTTGTAGATGCTCCAGTCTCGTCCTTTATTGCCTCCTCGCAGGCCTGATCTCCGCACCACATAGCCTTTACAAAGCCCTGCTTGTTCTCGATGATGTCCTTAAACTCATCCCAGTTAGTAGCAGTGTGAGTGTTTTCCTCGCGGTGCTTTAGGGCTCTCTCATACATATCCTTATGGATAACGTCCATAAGCTCGCTAACCTCAGCTGGAATGTCATCAATTGCAACTTCAATCTTCTCTCTTGTGTCACGGCGAACTAAGACTGCCTGGCCTTTCTCGATGTCTTTAGGTCCAATCTCAACTCTTACAGGGATTCCTCTCATCTCAGCTTCAGAGAACTTCCATCCCGGGCTCTTGTCAGAATCATCAACCTTAACTCTAAGTCCTGCCTTCTTGATGGCATCTCTTATCTCATAAGCCTTATCAAGAACGCCTTCCTTCTTCTGCATAATAGGAACAACCATCACCTGTGTAGGAGCTACCTTAGGAGGCAGAACAAGTCCCTCATTGTCTCCGTGAACCATGATAATTGCACCGATAAGTCTTGTTGTCACACCCCATGATGTCTGAAATACATGCTTTAGGGTGTTGTCCTTATCTGTATACTGAATGCCAAATGCCTTGGCAAATCCGTCTCCAAAGTTGTGGCTTGTACCAGACTGTAAAGCCTTGCCGTCGTGCATCAAAGCCTCGATTGTGTAGGTTGACTCTGCACCTGCAAACTTCTCCTTGTCAGTCTTCTTTCCTCTCACAACAGGCATTGCAAGAACCTCTTCACAGAAATCTGCATATACATTTAGCATTTGCTCTGTGCGAGCTTCTGCCTCTTCATATGTAGCGTGAGCGGTGTGACCTTCCTGCCACAAGAACTCTCTAGAACGAAGGAAAGGTCTTGTCTCCTTCTCCCAACGAACTACTGAACACCACTGGTTATATACCTTTGGCAAGTCTCTATACGACTGGATATCGTTCTTATAAAAATCGCAGAACAAGGTCTCTGATGTAGGGCGAACACACATAGGCTCCTCAAGCTCATTTAAGCCACCCTTAGTAACCCATGCAACCTCTGGAGCAAAGCCCTCAACGTGATCCTTCTCCTTTTGTAAAAGGCTCTCTGGAATGAACATTGGAAGGTATACATTTTCAACGCCAACTTCCTTAAATCTGTCGTCAAGCTGTCTCTGAATAAGCTCCCAGATTGCGTATCCTGCTGGCTTAAAAACCATACAGCCCTTAACGCTTGTGTAGTCCATCAAGTCTGCCTTTTTAACTACGTCAGTGTACCACTGCGCAAAATCCTCCTCCATGGAGGTGATTGACTCTACTAATTTTTTATCTGCCATGATAAATCTCCTTAAATATCTTTATATTCTGTATTCGTATACGCGTATTACTCGTATAATTATTATTGATCTTCTTACATGAAAATGCTACTACCACATCTACTTGTCATCTAAGATGTCAAATGCTACTACCACATCTCCTCAGCGTCTAGGATGTCAAATGCTTCACCCCAAGGCTCTGTCTTAAAGACCATATGCTCGTTAGTTGTCGGATGATCAAACTCTAACCTTGTTGCAATTAGGCCTATCTGCTTTATCGTCTGCTTTGAACTGTTATATTTTCTGTCGCCGTAAATCGGAAGATTATGCGCTGCCATCTGGCATCTGATCTGATGATGTCTGCCTGTTAAGAGTCTTATAAGTGCGTATGTAAATATGCCCTTATCTGTCTCTAAAGCGTCAAGCTCCTCGTATTCAAGAATTGCACGCTTGGCATTTTTAGTTCCTTTTTTTACGACCTTGCTAACATTTGCCTTCTTGTCAAAGATTAGATAATCTTCAAATCTTCCTTCTGGCTCGTCTAGTTCACCGCATAGGATTGCCTGGTAGTATTTGTCAATATTGCCATCTTGTAGCTGGTCAGATAGATTGGCCGCTGCCTTCTGATTTTTGGCGTAAACCATAATCCCGCCAACCGGCTTATCAAGCCTGTGAATCGGAGCAATATAGGGGTCTGGCTCACCGCCCTTAGAAGCCTCATATAGATGAGTCTTAAGGAAGGAAACCATATCCAAATCAAGCCCCTTACCACCCTCAGATGACATTCCTGAAGGCTTAATAACTACTATTATATCCTCATCCTCATGTAGAATTTCAGGATGCTTCATATTTATTCTCCTTAGACTAAATATTATATAAATTACTAAGCATATTATTTATAAAACATTCTCATAAAACTATATTCTAAAAAAAGAAATTCTGCATTTTAAATTAAATAATTATGCTTACAAAATCAACTATTTCTACTAACTATTTGAGCAAGTCATCCGCATCATCGCTTAAGGTTGCTGCCATAACGGCCTTTATTGTATGCATTCTGTTCTCAGCCTCCTCAAAGACAATATCTGCATACTTTTCAAACACCTCGTCGGTAACTTCCATTTCCTTAAGGCCGTACTTCTCATAAACCTCTCT
>JAIKVP010000272.1 GCA_024685635.1 Lachnospiraceae bacterium | reverse complement strand
TATTAATTTAGTTATTAATTTAGTTATTAAAAAAGTAAAAGAAAGAAGGAAATTAAAATGAAAAAAATGAAACAATTTATCGCAACATTATTGCTATTAACATTTGTATTAACTAGTGCAGTTGGGTGCGGTTCGGCTAATAGCACAGTCAAAACAACCAACAACGCTGGCAATTCAAAAAACGAAAAAAATAGTGACATCTCTTCGGATCTAAAAACTATTAGATTAGGTGTTTTAAGCGCTTCATCACTTGCATGGTTTGCACAGATAGGTGATGAACAGGGAATATATAAGAAGCATGGATTAAATGTTGTTACTAGCGAGTTCGCAGCTGGTATTGACAGTGTAGACCAGCTAGTAAGCGGCCAGCTTGACGTCGGATTCGTGGCTGACTTTGCAGGTATCAACAGAATTGGAGCAACCTCAGATAAGACAGACTTAAGATTCTTCTCTTCATTTTCTAAATCAGGAGCCTGGACTTTATATGTTAATCCTGATGAAATTAAGACTTTATCAGACCTTAAGGGCAAGGGTGTAATCGTAAGCTTAGGAACCTTTATCGAGTACCTAAACGGAAGAACATTTGAAAAGGCTGGTATTACTAAGGATGATGTTGAGCTTCTTCCTATCGAAGCTCCTACCGATGTAATTGCACTCGCTAAATCAGGCGCTGCTTCTGCATTTTGGACAACAGGCGAGACAGCTAAGAAGCTGGCTGATGACTACGGCTGGGTTCCATTTGCAACTCAGGCTGATATCGGAGTTAACACCAACACAATGTATATGGCAAACAATGACTACATCACAAACAACAATGATACAATCAAGAGTTTTATTGAGGCAAATGATGAAATATTTGAATATGTAAAAAACAACAAAGACGAAGCTGTTAAGTTTATCGCATCTAAAAACAACGCCGAAGAAAGCTATATAAGCTTATCAATTGATTCAGCCACTTACTCTACCACTCTTGATAAGGAAGTATATGATGGCCTTGATGAAGTAAATGCTTGGTGCTTTAAGAATGGATTTTATAAAAACAAGTTCAATTTAGCAGACTTCATTAACACAGACGCTTTAGCTGAAATTGATCCAAATAAAGCTAGCTGGAAATAATGAGGAGGAATTAAAATGAGTAAAGATATAACAAACTACGAGACAAGTCTTGAAAACGCTAAAAAGCTATTTATATATTCATACGCTATCGTTACAAGTGGTGTATTAAGCAGGGGAAAAGCAAGTCAAAAATACACACTATATCACGGAAGAAAATTCGTTAAGGCAAGCGACAAGGACACATCAAGCGTTGTAAGACCTAACAACGATAACCTTTATTCAGCTGCCTGGACTCAGCTGATTAACAGCCCATATATACTTGAGATACCTGATATAACAGACCGATATATATTAGCTAATATCTTAAATACCAAGACAGATGTACCTTTTGCAGTTGGCTCAAAAAATCCAGATACAACTGAGAAAAAATACATTTTCATATATAGAGATAACGAAGTTCCAACAGGCTATGAGGACTATCAGATAGTTAGATGTGAAGATTCTAGAAACTTCTTTTTGATAAGACTTGAAGCCTTTAACGAAGCAGACTTTAAGACAGCCAATGCAATTCAGGATAAGATTATTTTTAAGGCAATATATCCTGAAAAGCTTCAAGATAGAGGCGAAGCAATAGTTGGCTTAACTACCGATTTTATCGAGTCACTTACTACTAAGGAATTCTATCAGGAATTTGCATCAGCATTTATAGACACTGTTATTGACGAGGATTACATTAAGCTTGCTAAGGCTTTTGGAATCGAGGGTGAAAATGGAAGCTATGACGACGCTTACGACGATATTCTTAACGCAGGAAGGGAAGCTGCATATAAGGAAATCACAACATACTCTTCTAATATAGTAGCTAGCTCTAACGGTTGGACTTATAATGTCGACAATGGTAATTACGGTGAGAATTACTTATATCGTGCAAGGGTAGCCTATTTTGGATACGGTGCTAATTTAGCCGAGGATTCTATCTATCCTTCATATGGCGGTCAGATATTATATAGTGATAAAAACTACAAGATTCACTTTAATAAGGGCACTCTTCCATACGCTGAGTTTTTCTGGTCTATAACTCTTTATGGTGAGCCTAGCCAATACCTTACTGACAACGAGCTTGACAGGTATGTAATCAACAGCCATATGCTTGATGATTTATACTACAATGAAGATGGATCATTAGATATTTATCTAATGAATACTAAACCAACTGATGATACGCTTATTCCTAACTGGCTTCCATCGCCTTTGGATGAGAAGACATTTTCTCTTACTATGAGAATATATGGACCTAGTAAAGAACAGCTTAACGGAGAATTTGAAGGACCTCAAGTATCTGAAATCTAGTTAATCCTAATAATAAGGCTTCTGCTATAATTAGCAGGAGCCTTTAACTATTTTCAGATATATTAATAGAATTATACTGATCATAAGTTGAGCATATTCAATCATTTTTCTTATATTCAACCAATGACGCTTTAATCTCTTTTGTCCTTATCAGCTCCCTTTGCCTTAGCCTTATCTTCTTTGGCCTTATCAGGCTCCTTTGCCTTAGCCTTATCGTCCTTAGACTTATCAGTTTCTTTTGACTTAGCCTTGTCGTCTTTAGCCTTAGACTTATCATCCTTCTTGTCAGAAGCCTTCTTAGACTTACTATCATCAGACTTTTTGTCTTTTTTCTTCTTGTCAGGAAGCTTCTTTTTAGACTCTTTAGCCTCCTTAAGCTTTTTCTCTTCCTCAGTGAGTTCAGTAATCTTCTTGGTCTTAACCTCTGCATCATCAGCCCACTTAAACAATGCCTTATGGGCCTGACCTAACTCAACAACAGGTGTCATATACATATTCTCATAGTACTGCATCAATGCCTTGTCTGCCTCAGCATCGGAATGCCTGATAGCATGAGCAACCTCGTGAAGATCAAAGTTGTCGCTATTATTAATCTTTTGTAGCATCTGCAAGGTTACATTAGATGCATGTGATGATATACGTTCAAAGCAGTTAACAAGCTCCATAAGTGAGATACCCGCCTGAGTTGAACAGTCACCTGCCTGAAGTCTTGCTGTATGGTGCTCTCTTAAAAGCACTGACATGCCCTTAACAGTCACAACCAAAGGCTCTACCTTATATGCAGCCTCCGTGTCATCATATCTAAATGCCTGCATAGCCTCATCTAAGGCCTGCTGAACCGCATTAATCATATACTGTAATTCTGCAAGTCCTGTCTTAGAAAACCTGATTCCCTGCTCATTATTATATGTGACAACATCTGCAATCTTAATACAGTAGTCACCCATTCGCTCTAAATCAGAAACCGAGTTAAGCATCTCTGAGGCGTGCTTACGCTGGTTAGATGTAAGACCTCTTGATGTAACTCTTACAAGATAGTCAGAAACAACTGTCTCAGACTTGTCTAGGAAGTTTTCATTTTCTTCCATGGTCTGATAGATCTGTTCATCCCATTCTTCGGTCAACAGCCTGATCGCATTTCTATAATTCTCATTAACAGCATCATACATTGCATTGATAACCTTGTTAGCCTGCTCTAAAGCGATTGCTGGTCTATCAAGGAAAATGTCATCTAATAGGGCAAACTCTTTATCCATCTTGCTGTCGCCGTCGCCCTTTATAATCTTGCCAGTGAGATTTGCAATAGGCTGAACAAATGGCAAAAGCATAAGAGATGTAATAACATTAAACAATGTATGTACATCAGCGATATTACCCATGCCCATCTTGTGCTCCCAGAAAGGAATGCCAATTGTTGCATTAAGGGTATACATCACAGTCATAATAACTATCGCACCGATAACATTAAATAAAACATGTGCAACAGCCAGACGCTGCGCCTTCTTACTAGTTCCCAAGCTTCCAAGTACAACTGTTATACACTTACCAACGTTCTGTCCTACAATAATAGGTAAACAAGAAGAAAATGTAAGCGTGCCGGTTGATAAAGCCAGGGCCTGCAAAATACCGACCGAAGCCGAAGAACTCTGCAATGCCATGGTAACAATCATACCAACTAACATACCTAATATAGGGTTAGTAAATCTTGTAAACAAGCCTCTAAACTCCTCAGACTCACTAAGAGGAGAAAGAGCATCCTCCATAATATTCATACCAATAAACAAGATACCAAAACCCATAAGGATATATGTGACATCCTTAAGCTTCTTGTTCTTGCTAATCAACTGAATAAGTGCACAGGCACAGACCAAAACAGGTGCGATGGTTGATGGCTTTAATAGCTGTAAAACTAAACTATCTCCCATACCTTCGTTAAGTCGTAAAATCTGACCTGTAATTGTACTACCTATATTAGCTCCAAATGCAACAGGTATAGCCTGCACCAGCTTCATAATACCCGCATTTACAAAACCGAGTGCCATAATAGTAGTCGCTGCCGAACTTTGAATTACAACAGTTACCAAAATACCAACAGAAAAGCCTTTAACACGGTTGCTAGTAAGCTTCTCCAACAAATTCTCAAGCTTTGCTCCAGCTACCTTCTCAAGATACTGGCCCATCAAACTCATACCAAATAAAAATAAGCCAACTCCACCAAGTGCGGAGATAAAGTTAAATATAGTCATTGTTGACCTCCCGTTTTTGCTATGCGCTCTACATCTCGCATCATTCATAAACCACCTTGTTACATACACAATCATATTAACGCATATCTATAGCATTTGCAATATTGATTTTTTGCAAGTTGGCTTTACAATTCTTTCATTTTCTTATATAATGAAGCCATCTTTTGAAATTAGGAGGCTATTATGAGCAAGATTACTATGACTACGCCGCTCGTAGAGATGGACGGCGATGAGATGACCAGAATCCTCTGGCAGTTTATTAAGGATGATCTCATTCTTCCTTATGTTGACCTTAAGACTGAGTACTATGACCTGGGACTCAAGTACAGAAACGAGACCGATGATCAGGTAACTATTGATTCAGCAAATGCTACTAAGAAATATGGAGTTGCAGTTAAATGTGCAACTATCACTCCAAACGCTGCAAGAATGGATGAGTACAACTTAAAGCAGATGTGGAAGAGCCCAAATGGTACAATTAGAGCAATGCTTGATGGTACAGTTTTTAGAGCACCTATCATAGTTAAGGGCATTGAGCCATGTGTAAAAAACTGGGAGAAGCCAATTACTCTTGCTCGTCACGCTTATGGCGATGTATATAAGAATACAGAGATCAAGGTTCCTTCTGCAGGTAAGGCTGAGCTAGTATTCACAGCTGCTGATGGAACTGAGACGAGAGAGCTTATTCATGAGTTTGACGGTCCTGGAATCATTCAGGGCATTCATAATACTGAGAAGTCAATCTCAAGTTTTGCAAGAGCTTGTTTTAATTATGCAATTGATACCAAGCAGGATATCTGGTTTGCTACTAAGGATACTATCTCTAAGAAGTATGACCACACATTTAAGGATATTATGCAGGATATCTATGACAAGGAATATGATGCTAAGTTTAAGGAGTTAGGAATTGAGTATTTCTACACATTGATTGATGATGCTGTAGCACGTGTTATGAAGGCTAAAGGCGGTTTCATCTGGGCTTGTAAGAACTATGATGGTGATGTAATGAGTGATATGGTTTCATCAGCATTTGGCTCACTTGCAATGATGACTTCAGTATTAGTTAGTCCTGATGGCAACTACGAGTATGAGGCTGCTCACGGAACTGTTATGAGACATTACTACAAGCACTTAAAGGGTGAGGAGACATCAACTAACTCAGTTGCTACTATCTTCGCTTGGACAGGCGCTTTAAGAAAACGTGGAGAGCTCGACAATCTTCCTGATCTTATGGCATTTGCCGACAAGCTTGAAGCTGCAACATTAAAGACTATCGAAGAGGGTAAGATGACTAAGGACTTAGCTCTCATCACTTCACTTAAGGATGTTACTGTTCTTAACAGTGAGAACTTCATTCTTGCAGTTAAAGAGACATTAGATTCAATGATGTAACTTAATATGAACATAAGAAAATGCCAATGAGTTAATTCTCATTGGCATTTTTTGATTAATTAATTCTGATTTAGCTCTATCTATGGTTTTAATTAGTAAGTCTTTAACCTAATACCCTTGCCAAGCTTACTATCCTTAAGGAGTTTAGCCCATTTTACATAGTATTCATCTGGCATCTTAATATATGCATTGCTCTTAATATTATAAAATGCTAGTCTTCCTATGCTTGTAATATAAGGAGATGAAGTCCTTACTGCCTCAAGCTTCTTGTCCCCGTAAAATGCGCAGGTTCCTATATTCTCTATCCTTCCGCCAAGATATACGGTCTTAAGCTTAGGACACGCCATAAAGGCTCTGTCTTCTATCTTCTTAAGCTTACCACCAAGTTTAACCTTATTAAGCTTGTTACAACTATAAAATGCTTCATATCCTATGGATGTTGCCTTATTCTTACACGTGACTGTCTTTAGCTTTTCACAGTTCTTAAATGCTTTGTTGGATATTCTAGTAACTTTATAAGTAACTCTTCCATAATGAACCTTAGCAGGCACAACTACTGATTTGATATTCTTACTCTTAGGTCCATACATATAAACCTTGCCGTTGGTGTCTGAAGAATAGGCAACCTTGTACTTATACTTACCCAAAGTAAATATCTTACCCTCAGGAAGAGCGTATTTAACTTCTTCTGCATCAGTATCCGGGATAACTGTGCCACCATTTTCTGCAAATTTTCTAGCATAAATGGCTTCTAGCATAACCAGTTTCTGATACTCTGCATCTCCAACCAATTCCTTCTGAGCATCTGTCAGGGCGTCATAAGCTTTCCTAGCTGCAGCCAAGGTTGATGCCATTCCCTCTACAACATAACTGTCATCAACATTTCCTTTGTTGGTATTTATCTCAATAAGCGCTATACATTCTAGTGCTATCTGCTTATCTGTCTTAACTTCAACTACCGTGTCACCTGATACTATCTCAACGACATCATCATCATCTGAAGCAGCACTAGTCTTTTTCCATTGTGCGTAAAGCACCGTGTCTGTTGTCGGTTTAAATACTTCACCAGGATAATAATCCGTTCCTCGTCCACTAGAAGCCGTATTCCATTTTACAAATTCATATCCCACACGCACGAAGTAGTTTTTAGCAACAGTAACCTTAGTTCCTTCTACATAAGAGGCGTCAAATGAAGCCATATCTCCCATACCACCTGCAGCGTTATAGCTAACCTTGTATCTTGTCAAGGCTGAAACTGTATAACTAACACGTCCCCATTTAGATGTATTCTCGGTCGATGTTGCTGTAATCATAAGCTTGGTATTAGTTCCAGCAGGCTCACTGTCACTTACATATAAA
>JAIKVP010000259.1 GCA_024685635.1 Lachnospiraceae bacterium | reverse complement strand
GATGTTCATCAGATATTAGCTGATGTTTATTCGGCGTTGAATGAGAAGGGTTCTAACCCTGTTAATCAGATAGTGGGATATCTTATGAGCGGAGATCCTACTTATATTACCAGGATTTAAATTATCTGCCTTAATTGCATTTTTAACATACCTTGTTGTGTGACCAACAAAATAGCGCTCGCCATTAATCTCTACAGCCTCTTCAATTAAAACCTCAAGCTCCTCCATTAAGAAAGTCTCTTCAAAGGTCGACTTGTTAGCCGCTGACATCTTTCTTAAGCGCTCAGCTCTGCTGTGTTTAGTGTTGCCATCAATCTGATCAGAGAAGTTCTCTGCCTTGGTTCCCTTTCGCTTGGAATATGGAAAAATGTGCATTTCATAAAGATTTAACTCTTCTAAATACTTATAGGTCTCTAAAAACTCCTCATCTGTCTCACCAGGAAAGCCCACTATCACATCAGTTGTAATCGCAGGCCTGTCGTAAGCCTCCCTTAAAAGCTCCACTCCGTAAGCATATTCCTCAGTAGTATAATGCCTGTTCATGCGCTTTAAGGTTGCATTTGAACCACTTTGAAGAGATAGGTGAAAATGCGGGCAAAGTTTTTTTAATCCCTTAATCGTGTTTACAAATTCAGGAGTTATAACATTTGGTTCTAAAGAACCCATTCTTATTCTTTCTATACCTTCAATAGAGTTTAGTCTTACTAATAGATTGCTAAAGTTAATCTCTGGATCTTCAACATCTAAGCCGTAAGAAGTTACATGGATTCCGGTCACCACAATCTCCTTATAGCCAGCCTTAGCAAGCGCAGTAACTTCATTTACAATCTCAGCAATATCCCTTGAGCGCACGCGTCCCCTTACATAAGGGATAATACAGTAAGTGCAAAAGCGGTTACAGCCGTCCTGAACCTTTACATAGGCTCTTGTATGCCCTTCGGTCATAGTAATTGCGAAATTCTCATAGGCACTCGTATGGTTGATATCTATTATGTGATTCTGCCTTTGATGATTCTCTTCATATTCCGAAATAAAGCTTACTATCTCATTTTTCTGATTGTTCCCAAGGAAAATGTCAACGATAGGCAGCTCATTTAAGACGTCTTCAACGCTCTGTATATAGCAACCACAAGCGATTAATACAGTGTCTTTATTAATCTTTTTCGCCTTGCTCATCATTTGCCTAGACTTTCTTGAAGCGATGTTGGTTACAGCACAGGTGTTAATTACAGTGTAATCAGCCTTCTCGCCAAATTCAACAATGCTATAGCCCGCTCTTTTTAGATTCTCCGCCATTCCGTCGGACTCATATTGGTTAACCTTACAACCTAGTGTAAGAAAAGATACTGTTTTACTCGTTTTACTCATTTTTTACTCTTTCTCTCTTGACTTTTTTTGGCGACAAATGTAGTATATTAAGGTATGAATTGGATAAATTGCGTTTCAGCACAGCATAAAGGGAGGTTTTTTTATGACACAGGTAAGAGTCAACTTGAATTCAATCGAAAAGGTGAAGGCATTTGTTAATACCATCGCACAGTTCGAGTCAGAGTTTGACTTAGTATCAGGCCGATATGTCATCGATGCAAAGTCTATTATGGGTATTTTTAGTTTAGATATTTCTAAGCCAATTGATCTTAACATCCACACCGAGACAGACGAGGCCTTAAAGGAGATACTTGAAGCAATCGATATGTATCTAGTTAAATAGTTTATCATAGTCGGACGGGTTTAATGCCCGTCCGTTTTTTTATTTTAAGAAGATACAATCGCGATTCTTTCTGTAATATAGCATCATAAATATCCCTAGCGCTAGAAATAGCAATGATACTATAATTCCTGCTGATAGTCCTATCACCTTATACTCCATATAAACCTTATGCTCACCACCAGGAACATGAAATGCTAAAAACGCTCCCGATATGCTTTCTGTCTTAACCTTTTCATCATCTATATATATATTCCAGCCCTTATCATAAGGAATTGTCGTAAATACAAGATGATCTCCTTTGCTATTAATAGTTCCAGTAATTGAGCTATCTGTATAGGATTCTATATCCATCTCATTTGACTTTAGTTTGTCATAAAGAGTGACGAATGCATTTTCATCAAGTCTATAAAGCTTAGCTTCAAATGAATACATGCCATATTGAGCATTAAACATTCCTGGCTCAACCTCGATTTTTACATTCTTATATTCGCCAGCTTTAATTCTTCCTATGTGCGCAAACTTGTTATCGCAAATGTAGTAATCTCCGTCAGCATCGGTGCTTAGCTTATAAATCACGGAAGAAGGCTTACTCGGATCATAATTATCGGTCTGCTCTAAAACAATGTGGCCTTCATAAATTACTGCATTACAATTCTTTGAATCTACAATCTCTATATCGGCATCAGATGATACTAAGATATTATCTACCGATGTCAAACCTTTTGCTAATGCATTACTCGTTTCGCTGACATTGGCATATATGTTTGTTGTATCTAGGTTGAATGCCGCCTGATAATCTTCTAAGTCAGTTTCAGATACGACTATAGGATTTACTATATAGTTATTCTTATAAAGCGTATCTGATTTATTGGCATCAATAATCTCGTATTGGTCAAAGGGGGCGTCATAACTTGTATCCGAATACTCTTTTATTTTATCTATCTTCTCATTTGGCATATAAA